>NZ_JBJGXN010000010.1:0-373971 GCF_045447035.1 Pseudomonas sp. O230
CCTTTGCGCCTATCGCAAGCCTTGAACTATCCGTAGTCTGCGTATATTGCTGCGCCGGCTCTTTTAAGTCCGTGCGAGTCCTGCAGTATTCTTGGTATCAGTTAAAGGCTGGGACATTAGTGCAAGTTTTAGTAAGAGGATGAACCGTGAGAATTTGGAGAGGCGCGGCGGCAGGGCCTATCAGCCTATTGATGATGGTTGCGAGTATGAGCCTTATCGCAATCGTAACTGATGCGCAGGCTCAGGCCACTCCTCAATCCACTCAAGAGATTAAAGGCTTGCTGGACTTTGTCGAACACAGTCAATGTCAGTTTGTGCGTAACGGGAGTGAGTACCCAGGAACCCTGGCTCGAGGGCATCTGGAGAAGAAGCTTAGTTATCTCGAAGGTAAGAACATGGTGAACAGTGCAGAAGACTTCATTGATCTTGCTGCCACTAAAAGCAGTTCAAGTGGCCGCGCCTATGAGGTGCGATGTCCAGAAGGCGCGCAGCCGGCAAACAAGTGGCTGAAAAAGGAGCTACAGAGGCAACGGCAGCTTCATTGATTTAGTCCAAAGTCGAACAACACCCTAGGTGGCATAGCTTTTCACTCCCATCTGTGGCGCGTTTGGTAAGCAAAATGGCGTCGGTGATCATTGTTGTGGTTTGAGGGGCTATTCTGGCGGGAACTTATTTCGCTGCGACGCCAGCGCAATCCCCCGGTCAATCTGGTTTGACCAGACGTGTAACGGGAGGGAGAGCTATTTTTGGCGGGCGCTAGGCACACCAAAAAAATCGGCACGACAGAGCGTGCCGGTGATTCTCATCGTTACATTCTTATTTTTTAATGGAAACAATTGCGGCTTTGCCGCCCTCTAGCCGAAAGGAAAACGTTACACGGTCTCCAGCCGTCAGCCCTGTCAGCTGATCTTCCGTCACTGAAAAGGCCATTGTCATTGGAGGCCACTGTACGGCTGGAACAGCTCCGTGGGAGATGGTCAACGTATGCTTCGTAGTATCTATAGCCTTGATCGTTCCCTCGGCATTGGCAACTTGAGCCTGTTTTGAATCTTGTTCCATCTGCATGCCCTCCATACCGTCCATTTTCATGCCCGGCATGTCCTCTGCATGGACAGAAAGTGAAAGCGCAAATACGGTGCTTGCAACTGCAATCATGGTCAGTTTCATACGACTTTTCCTTGAGGCTTGATGGGTGCAACTGAGAGGTGCCGACGACGCATCAGACGATAGGCTGCCGGAATGACAAACAGGGAAAGCAAAGGTGCCGTGACCATACCGCCGATCATGGGCGCGGCAATGCGGCTCATCACTTCGCTACCAGTCCCGCTGCCTAACAAGATGGGTAATAGCCCAGCGATAATGACGGCCACTGTCATGGCCTTGGGCCGAACTCTCTGCACAGCTCCTTCACGAATCGCCGCAACCAGCCCGCGCTCAGTGCTATCGCCGAGGTCTTCACGTTCAGCCCAAGCGTTCTTCAGGTAGAGCAGCATGATCACGCCGAACTCGGCAGACACCCCGGCCAATGCGATAAAGCCGACTCCGGTGGCGACCGACAGGTTGAATCCCAACAGATAGAGGAACCATGCTCCACCGGTCAGTGCGAATGGCAGAGTGGCCATGATCAGCAAGGCCTCATCGAAGCGGGCGAAAGTCAGGTAGAGCAGCACGAAGATGATCAACAGCGTGGCAGGTACCACCAGTTTGAGGCGTGCGTTGGCCCTTTCGAGAAACTCGAACTGTCCTGAGTAGCTCAGACTCATGCCGGGCTGCAACTTGACCTGCTCATTGACGACCTGGCGTAGATCGGCGACCACAGAAGCAATGTCCCGACCACGCACATCTATATAAACCCAGCCTGAAGGCCGTGCGTTCTCGCTCTTGAGCATAGGCGGGCCGTCCGTGACCGTGACCTTCGCTACCGTGCCGAGGGTGATCTGGCTACCTAGCGGTGTGTAGATTGGCAACTGCGCCAAAGCGCCTAGCGAGTCACGCCACTCACGTGGGTAACGCACGTTAATCGGAAAGCGTGCGAGGCCTTCAATGGTCTCCCCGACGTTTTCGCCGCCGATAGCGCCGGCAACGATGGACTGCACATCAGCGATATTTAGTCCGTAGCGGGCGGCGGCCTTGCGGTCGATATCCACGTCGATATAACGGCCACCGGTCAGTCGCTCGGCCAGAGCCGAACTGACACCGGGCACGTCCTTTGCCACCCGCTCGACGGCCTGAGTCGCCGCATCGATTTCCGTCAGGTTGCTGCCGGCAACTTTCACTCCGATGGGACTCTTGATCCCGGTGGCCAGCATGTCGATGCGGTTACGAATCGGCGGTATCCAGATATTGGTCAACCCTGGGACTCGTACCACTCGATCCAGTTCTTCCACCAGTTTTTCCTGGGTCATCCCTGAACGCCATTGGTCATGCGGCTTGAACTGGATCGTGGTTTCGAACATTTCCAGCGGTGCGGGGTCAGTGGCGGTTTCGGCACGACCAGCTTTACCGAAGACATGTTCGACCTCTGGCACGGTTTTGATCAGGCGGTCGGTCTGTTGCAGTAGTTGCGCCGCTTTCTGTGCCGACAACCCCGGCAGAGCCGAAGGCATATACAGCAGATCACCCTCGTCCAACGGTGGAAGAAACTCGCCACCTAGGCGTGACAATGGCCATAACGCGCTGACAAAAACCAATAGCGCCACCAGCAGCGTGATCTTTGGTCGACGCAGCACCGCGTCCAGAGCGGGCTGGTAGATCCGGATCAGCCAACGGTTTAGCGGGTTGTGCTGCTCAGTGGGGATTCGACCCCGAATCCAATAGCCCATCAGCACTGGTACCAAAGTCACTGACAATCCCGCCGCTGCGGCCATGGCGTAGGTCTTGGTGAAAGCTAATGGGCCGAACAATCGCCCTTCCTGTGCTTCCAGGGTAAAAACCGGAATGAACGACAGGGTGATGATTAACAAACAGAAGAACAGTGCTGGGCCTACTTCTGCCGCCGCTTCGGTCATTACATGCCAATGACGCTCACCCTTCAGTTCCTCCCCAGGATTGGCCGCGTGCCAGGCCTCGATCTTCTTATGGGCGTTCTCGATCATCACCACGGCAGCATCGACCATGGCGCCGATGGCGATGGCAATCCCACCCAAGGACATGATGTTGGCGTTGATCCCTTGGTAACGCATGACGATGAAAGCAATCAACACCCCCACCGGCAGCGAAATGATCGCTACCAGCGATGAGCGCAAGTGCCAGAGAAAGATCCCGCAGACCAACGCGACGACGATGAACTCTTCGATTAGCTTGTGGCTGAGGTTTTCCACGGCACGGTCGATCAGCTTGCTCCGGTCATAGGTGGTGACGATTTCCACCCTGACTGGCAAACTTTTTTTCAGCTCGTCGAGTTTGGTCTTGACCGCCGCAATGGTCTCGCGAGCATTCTTTCCGCTGCGCAAAATCACCACGCCGCCGACGGTCTCGCCTTCGCCGTCGAGTTCAGTAATGCCACGCCGCATTTCCGGCCCCAACTGGATCGTGGCGACATCGCCAAGACTCACCGGTACACCTCCAGCACCGAGCTTCAACGGAATAGCACGAAAGTCATTGAGCGTTTTTAGGTAGCCTGAGGCCCGCACAATGAACTCGGTCTCTGCCATCTCCAGCACGGCACCACCGGTTTCCTGATTGGCCTTGCCGATAGCCTCGGTTACCTCAGCTTGAGTGATACCGAGGCTGGCTAGTTTGAGGGGATCAAGCTGCACCTGGTACTGCTTGACCATACCCCCCACAGTGGCCACCTCCGCAACGTTCGGCAGGGTCTTGAGTTCGAACTTGAGAAACCAGTCCTGAAGTGCACGAAGCTGTGCAAGATCATGTCCGCCACTGCGATCCACCAAGGCGTACTGATAGATCCAACCCACTCCCGTCGCATCCGGCCCCAACGCTGGCTTTGCGCTGGCTGGCAACCGACTTTGTATCTGACTCAGATACTCCAACACCCGTGAGCGGGCCCAGTACAGGTCAGTACCGTCCTCGAACAGCACGTAGACGAAGCTGTCACCGAAGAAGGAATAACCGCGCACCGTCTTTGCGCCTGGCACCGAGAGCATGGTGGTCGCCAACGGATAGGTCACCTGGTTTTCGACAATCTGCGGCGCCTGGCCTGCGTAAGGTGTACGGATGATCACCTGCACATCGGAGAGGTCTGGCAGCGCATCAATGGGCGTGCTCTGCACCGACCAAATGCCCCACGCCGTGACAAAAAGTGTCGCCAGTAGCACCAGGAATCGGTTGGCCACTGACCAACGAATTAGGGCCGCGATCATGGCTGGCTCCCCGATTTATCCAGGCGCTCAACACGCAAACCATCATCGGTCTGGCTGACCGCGATACGAACCTTGTCGCCCGCTTTGAGGCCCTGTATCAGAGCCGGACTGGCGAGTGGGAAAGTCATCGTCATGCCAGGCATGCCCAGCGTCTTGAAGGGGCCATGGGCGAGCGTGACTTCTTTGTCGTTGATCTCAACGATCTGCCCATCCGCCTCATGAAAACTGGAGGTTGCTGCGCTGGGCAGTGACTCTTCCTCCGAGCTTGCAACGATTCCCTTAAGACTGGCCTCCGAGTCGAGCAGGAACTGGCCAGACGTAACCACCTTCTGGCCTTCTTCCAGACCTTTCACTATCGCCGTCTTGCCATCGCTTTCCTGCCCGAGGTGCACTTCCACTGGACGGTAGCGGCCCGCGTCTTCGGCGAGCATCACCAAGGCACGTCGGCCAGTGCGAATGACGGCCTCGCTCGGCACCCACAACACACTTTGCCCGGTCGAGCGATTCAGGCGTACCTGCGCCGTCAAACCCGGTATGAGGCGCCCGTCGGGATTGGGTAGTTCCACACGCACGCGAAGAGTGCGGCTGTCCGGGTTGGTCTCGGGTAAAATCGCACTGACCTTGCCACTGAGCATTGTCCCAGGGAAGGCTGGCAGACGCGCTTCGACCGCCTGCCCCACGGTGATCGATCCGGCATCCGATTCTGGAACGGCCACGGCGAGCCAGACACTGCTCAAGCCATTGACGCGTGCCAGAGTATCTCCAGTCGCCACGGTCATCCCCGCACGTACATTCAATTCTTGCAGCACACCACCAATAGGGCTGGTGAGGGTCAGGTACGGCTGAACCTTACCGCCACGCTCTACTTGAGTAATCAGTGCTGCCGGCATCCCTGTGAGCCGCAGTCGCTGGCGAGCCGCAGCCAACAGGTCAGCATCCCCGCTGCGCTTCAGGGCAAGAAGCTCTGTCTGGGCAGCCGCCCATTCCGGCACCAGGATATCCGCCAACGCCGCGTTGGCTTTGAGCACATCACCGGGAGCGTGGGCATATACCCGCTCCACAAAGCCAGTGGTGCGAGCCTGAATCACAGCGACATCACGTTCGTTGAATCCCAAGACTCCCGTCACATCGAGGCTGGAGTCAAAGATTCCACGGGTGACTGTTGCAAAACGCAGACCGAGATTCTGCGTCAGACTCGGATCGATACTGACGGTCGCACGATCCCCTGCGCCACCGGCGTACTGAGGAACCAGTTGCATGTCCATGAAGGGGGATTTACCCGGCTTATCGAACTTTTGCTGCGGGTACATGGGGTCATACCAATACAGTGCTTTGCGTTCGCCCTGTGAATTGAGACTCTGCTCCTGTGTGGTATTTGGTAGTCCACTCATGCGCTGATGTGCCAACCAAAAACCACCGGCAACACCCAATGCCAGCGAGATGCCTACCAGCAATGCCCCGTTCCCTTTTTTAAGGATCATTGGCTGGACTCCCCATAAGCAAAATACAACCGCGCACTGGTCAGCGCTCGCTGCTCTTCCACGTCGATCTGTTTGAGGCGGGCCTCGATGAGTTCACGACGGGCGGCAACAACGGCGTTTAAATCGCCTTTTCCCGAGCGATAACTGGCCATGCTGAGTTCGACCTTTTCCTTAGCCAGCGGCAACAGGCTTTCCTGGTTACGGCGTACCGCACGATTCAGGCGCTCATAGTCAGCCAGTTCGTTTTCCAGTTGCTGGGTATGCTCGCGTGACAGGGCTTCGCGCTCGGCCTCAAGCTGACTGAGTTCCGCCTGTTTGGCTGCGATTTTGGGGTTTTGGCGAGAGTCAGGAAACAGCGGTAGATCCCAGGAAAATTGCACGCTGACCATATCGCCGAACTCACGGCCACGGCGCTGGTAATCCAGTTCCCAGCTCCAGTCTGACTGCTTCTCCGACACAGCTTCACGAACCTTGGCTTGCGCTTCGCGGGTCATCGGTGCAAACGCTGCCAACTCGGGATGGTGTTGCAGTTTATGAGAGTAACTTGAGGTGTCGACGGGCCATTCAGGCAAGCTGCCCACAGGCTTGTCGTTGGCGGCGGAGCCAATCCAGCGTTTGAGGGCCGCTCGAGCCTGTGCTCTCTGGAGAATCAGATCGTCCTGCTGCTCCGCCAGTTGAGCTGCTTCCTGCTTGGGTGTCACCGCATCGGCGGGTTGAGCGCGGCCACCGGCAATTTGGGCCCGGACGGTATCGCTCAGCAGGCGGTTTTCTTTGTAGAAGTCCTGGAACAGCACATCTTTGCGCTCAACCGAGTAGCTGCTGATCCAGGCCAACGCCGTGGACTGGCGCACTTTCAGACGTTCGACTCGACGCTCCGCAGAGGCACGATCAATAGCTGCATCGGCGACTTCGATACGCGCTTTGCGCTTGTCGCTATTGGGCATCTCCTGCCTGACCCCGACCATCCGCATAGTCATGAAGTCTTGGTCGATACTCCAACGATCCGGGCCGCCGATGGGGTAGTTCTGCACGCCCACCAGGAGCTTGGGATCAGGTAATTCACCAGCAGGGATGGCTGCATTGCTGGCAGCCTGAATTTTCGCGTCTTGTGCGGTCAGCGACGGCGCATTGTTTTCTGCCAGCCGCAACGCTTCATCGAGCGTTAAGCCGGCAGCGAGGCTCGGCAATGCCAGCATGCATGCCGCCAGGCCGGCCACGAGTGACCAACCTGTGCAATAGCACTTAGGGTTCATGTTTACGATTCCTGTGATCGTCCACTGCACACGAAAAAAGACATGCGCGCAGCTAGTCCATCCCGCTAATGCGGAATGACGCTCAATGTGGGACAGGAATCAAACGCGAGGCGGTCGCCAAACCCCGGACGAGGTCTTTACAGGTAAGGAATCGCTTAAGAATGAAAGCACTACAGGGCTGAATACGGTTACAGGAGGCTTGAAGATCGAGACTTGCAGCATGCCGCCTGTCTTGCATTCCTGGCCCGGCTTACAAGGTTTGCCGTGCTCGGAAGGGCTTTTCATATCGTTGCAGCAGTCCATCCCCATGTCGTCCATCATCGCCATGCCCATCGTCTTCATTGGGCACGGTTCTGTCGGTGCCTGAACGCCCGCCATCCCACTGAGGGGAAGCGCCAAGCTGATCATGAAGATGATGCAAAACCGCAGATAGCGTTTCATGGTCTGGAGTCTAGTCGCTGCAAATGGCTCTTACAATTGAACACGTCACCATCGACCTGTAGTCAAAGTTTCTCGAAAGCTATGACGCCAGATAGGAGTTAAGCCAGCATTACGCATCGAAAATAGGTAACAGACCAGTGTTGCTGGTGAGCTCGAACACTCGGACGTCGCCTTATGCGGTCAGGCCCATCCAGCCATGGAAGCCCACGTACAGACCAACACCGACGATCAGTACGCTGGACAGGTACGGCGCACGACGAGCAACGGTGCCCAGCCATGGCCAGCGGTTGGAAGCCTGTTTCGCGCCAATAGCGGCGGCGGCACCTACTGTTACCAATGTGAGTGCCAAACCAATGCTGAAGCACAGGACGAGCACACCACCCAAGGCGACTTCTTTGACCTGAAGGCAGAGCAGCAGGACGGTGATAGCCGCTGGGCAAGGAATGAGCCCACCCGTCAAACCGAATATGATGATCTGGCCCGTGGTGACTTCACGGTTGGTGAATCGCTTGCGGATATCGTTGGCATGGGCACGCTCATGCGCATCCTGATAACCGTCAATCGACAATTCCAACCCTTCCAGTTCGGAATGCGCGTGATGGTGTTCATGTTCTTGGTATTCCAGGTCGTAATCATGGGAATGGCCGGCATGGCCCAGACTCAGGCGGGCACTGAACTCATGTGGCTCGGGAATATCGAGCGTCGACTCCAGGAAGCCTTCGCGCTCGACGAAAGCGAACGATTGGGTGCTGCCGTCTGGACGGGTAATCATCAGGCGAACATCTGAGGCAGCCCAGGCACGTCCGGTCAATGTCTTTAGGCGCCAATGCGGTGGCATACCTACTTCAAAAATCGACAGTTCGATGCGCCCGTGGCCGGTATCGATTCGGTGGGTTTCATCATGATGTCCATGGTCATGCTCGCCGTGATGGTGGTCATCACCTTGCTCGAACTTGAACATCTGCTCACCGCGCCAGGTACGCCACAGCATCCAAAGCGCAATTGCGATGATCAGTGCAGAGGACGCGAGCTGGAAGTATGGCTCAGTGGTTTGTGCGTCCAAGCCTTTGCCCAGATACATCCCGCCGATAGCGACTAGCCACACTACGGCAGTGTGCGAAAGCGTAGCGGCCAAGCCCAGCAACACGGCCTGTTTAACCGAGCCACGAATGGCCACGATGAACGCTGCCATCATGGTCTTTGAATGGCCGGGCTCCAAGCCATGCAAGGCACCGAGCAGAATGGCGCTAGGGAAATACAGCCAGGCGTGAGCCCCGCCCTGTTGTAGCAATTCAGCGAAGTTGGGCATGTCAGACCTAGAGGTATTTGGTGATTTGCTTGAAGGCTTCCAGCGGTGCGCGCTCGCCATTATTCAAAGCCGAGACGGTGTCCTCCAGGCAGTGATCGATGTGATCCTGAATGAGCGTGCGCTTGGCTTGGCACACCGCTTTTTCAACAGCGTGCAACTGCTGAGCAATGTCCACGCATTCACGACCCTCTTCGATCATGGTGATGATGCCGCGTAAATGGCCATCAGCCCGCTTGAGGCGCTTGATGATCGCATCGTGACTTTGGTGGGTGTGCGGATGGCTATGTTGGTGTTCTTGCTCACTCATGGCTTGAGCCTCAGGCCTCAATGAATTACGCCGGCATCCTATCCCCCCTAGGGGGATAGGTCAAACGTATCAGAACCCGATAAGAAGAGTTGAAACCCGAACGCCATGTTCAGCAGAACACTCACATTGACGGTGGTACTCGCGTTTGTTCTTGCCATGTTTGTGGACAGGGCCGGGCGATCCCTTTGCTTTCACTCGTGGTCAGCAGGCCACGCGGGTAGGCTGATCATAAAGGTCGTATGGCCATCTCTGGAGACACATCCAACGGTGCCGTCATGGGCGTCGACCAGTGATTTGACGATTGCCAGCCCTAACCCCGCATGGTTCGTAGCGCTCTCTCTCCGTGCGGGATCGACTCGGTAAAAACGGTCAAACAGCCGGGGCAGATGCTCTACCGCTATCTCCTCGCCGGGGTTTTCCACTGACAAGCTGATCATGTCGCCAAGGGGCTCGATTTTCACGGAGATCGTACAGTCAGGTGGGGTATACCTGAGCGCATTGGACAGCAAATTTGAGATCGTCCGATCCAGCATCGTCCTGTCACCATTCACCGCGCCGTGCCCGACTACCTGCAGCTTTACCCCTGTGTCGTCTGCCAGAAGCTGGTAATACTCGAACAATTTCTCGACGACCGAACGCAACTCGATTTTCTCTTTGGCAGGTAGAACCAGGCCGTTGTCCGACTTTGCTAAAAAAAGCATGCCGTCAATAATGCTGGAGAGTCGGTTCAGATCTTCCAGGTTGGAATAAAGATTCTCTTCATAATCCTCTGGTGCACGTTTCTTTGTGAGGATGACTTCGGTATGTGTGCGCAGATTGCTGATAGGAGTACGTAGCTCGTGCGCGATATCGGCTGAAAAGTTAGACAACCGAGCAAATGATTCTTCAAGGCGAGCCAGCATAGCGTTGAACGAAGTGACGAGGAGCTCTAGCTCGCGAGGCACAGAGTCCATGGGAATCCGCTCTTTCAGCGATCCGGCTGACATCGAGGCCGCGACTTTCGTTACTTGTGCGACCGGCTTCAGCCCGCTGAGCGCGACCAACCACCCTAAACCTGCGCTGACCAAGGCGCTAATCGCCAGCCCGATCACTAACCACCAGCGCAGAGTTTCAACGAAATGCATATGGCTTGTAATGTCTAGACTCAGCCACGCGGTCAGTGGCTCAGCTTCATTCGCCAAATGAACTTGGGCTTTCATGCCTCGGTACATATGGCCTCCAGCTGTCCACTCCCACATATCTTCCCTCGGGTCACCAGAGGAGGAAGAAGGATGTCCAACTGCATTTGAAGTCGCGAAGAACGTCTTCCCGCCCATCGCGATAATTGAGGCTGAGAGTTCCTGGTGAGCACCAAGGAGTGCTTGTAGTTGCAACACAACTTCTGAAGGGTCTGCGGAGCCAGCTTCGCCATCCATTATTTGCCGAATGGATTCGAGCTTTTCCGTCATCGCTTGACGGTCGATGGCCTTAAAGTGATGCTGACTGAACCCATCAAAGGTAAAGCCTGCTACTACCAACACGGCCACCACGGCACAGACAAACATCATGCTTAAACGGAGGGTAAGAGATGCGCGCTTCATTCTGTATCCGGAGCATCTAGCATGTACCCCATTCCCCTCGCGGTCTGAATCATCTTGGTGTCGAAATCGTCATCGATTTTGGCCCGGAGCCGACGAATCGCGACTTCGATCACGTTGGTATCACTGTCGAAGTTCATGTCCCAAACCTGCGATGCGATCAGTGATTTCGGCAAGACTTCTCCCCGACGACGCATCAGCAGCTCTAGCAGCGAAAATTCCTTGGCGGTAAGGTCAATGCGTCGACCTGAGCGCGAGGCCCGTCGCTTTAGAAGATCGACCTCCAGATCCCCGATCTTGATAGATGTCTGATTGGGTACGGCGGCGCCACGGCGAAGCAAGCTTCTGACGCGGGCAAGCAATTCAGAAAATGCGAAGGGTTTGACTAGATAGTCGTCCGCACCTAATTCCAGCCCTTTTACCCGGTCATCAACTCCGTCCCTGGCCGTCAGAAACAGCACAGGAACAGAGTTCCCGGCTGTGCGGACATTTCGGATAACTTCCCAGCCATCAATGCCCGGCATCATTACGTCCAGAATTAAGAGATCGTAGGTCTCGTTCAACGCCTGATGCAACGCCTCCGTCCCGGTCACAACCCTGTCGACACTGAAGCCGGCTTCCACCAAGCCTTGTTGGAGGTAAATTCCGGTTTTAGGTTCGTCTTCTGCTACCAACAGTTTCATGCTTGGGCTCCGGTTGTACGGCGTTCAAGTGTGCAACCAAACTGACGACTGTGCGCAAGCTTACGCAAATGTAATTGTCCCAACAGCAAACGGAAAGCGCCCAGTCACAACGGGGCCGGGTGTGGTGGATTGAGGGAGAGAAGCTAGTCAGCAGCTTACAAAAATGTAACCGGCAATCTGAGCTTTTTGCGCTTAACCTACCTTGCTGGCGGTGCGGAAGCGCTACTCGTGGTGCACGCCAAGGGCATGCAGAGCAACCGCGCAATGACACGTGACGAGGTGCATAGAATGTTCAAACTAAAGCTATCGCTTGCTGTGGGATTGATGATTTGTGGGGTTGTGCAGGCAGCTGAGCCACTCACAATTGACGTACATCGTGACGCGAACTGCGGGTGCTGCAAGGAGTGGGTCAAGCATCTTGAATTGAATGGATTCAAGGTAGTCGACCACGTGGAAAGTGATATGAGCGCTATCAAGCAGAACCTGGGCGTGCCACAGGGACTCGCTTCATGCCATACGGGTGTAATTGACGGCAAATTCGTAGAGGGTCATGTCCCCGCCGATGAAATCAAGAAGCTGAATGGTCATTCAGACCTCGCAGGAATTGCAGTGCCAGGCATGCCCGCAGGTTCTCCTGGTATGGACTACGGCCAGAATCATCAACCTTACCAAGTCCTGGGGCTTACCAAGGCAGGTGCGCAAGAAGTGGTCGCTGACTACCCCATCAGCCGATAGTCGTTGCTCAGATCTGAGCGCCGTTGGGGCCGCTCGGATCTAGCTCCTGGATCACCCTTGAGCCATCTCGATTGAGGGGCTCAATGTTCCTAGCCAAGCCACCAAGCAAACGATGACGACAGCACAGGTCGATTCGATCACCACACTTTTTCTCAAAGCAGTTGCCGCTAGAGAAAAATCACCGGCCACCACAGATCGCTCTAGTGAAGGGCTCAGGTAGAAACGATTGAGGGTAGCTAGCCCGATCATGCCCACGAAAAGTAGGATCTTCACGAGTAGGAGAATGCCATAGGTACTGGTTACGACTTCGATTACTGTCGGCCCTACAATGAAGAGATAATTAGCGACACCAGTAACTATGATCGTACCAACAATGAATGCGCCCGCTGTTTCGAATCCCCTGAGCGCTCGCGTTAGCACTCGTACCAGTTGCTCCGAATTAGCCCCCCTAATACTCAGCATCAGACCAAACGCCGCGAGAGCTCCGATCCATCCGCCAGCCGCAAGTAGGTGCAGAATATCAGCGGCAAAGTGCCAGAATCGCAGGGCGCCTTCATCCATCGCCCCGTGACCTGTCCATGGGATTGTCGCTAAGGCAATGCTGCCCGCAATGGTAGCGACCCAGAGACTGCCCGTCGGCCATCGCCTGTTCTGGCTTCCAGCAAAAATCACCACTGCTAGCGAGATCATGCGTGTCACCCAGCTGTAACCCACCTCAGTCTCGTACAGCATCATTTCCATGTGAGCTCGCAGCTCCGCCCAGTCGGATGCGCCGCTCATATTTTTTGTCATAACTACAAAAGCTGCTATGGACAAAAGCATACCTACAACAGCGGTGCCAGGTAGTAGCGACCCAAAATGCAACAGCGTTCCCGATACACGCTCTTTTCCCCGAAAGCTGTATAGCCCAAAGACGGCAAGACCGAAGAGGAGCATCAGATCCAAATACAGCGCGAGGCGCAGCGCCACGTTAATTGGGTCGCTCATACTTATTTCACTTTGAAGGTGACGCTGCCAGTAATCGGATGGGTATCGGACGAAACCGCTCGCCATTCCACTTTGTAGGTGCCAGTTGTGAGAGGAGAGGCCGGGGTCAAGACCATGGTTTTAGGGTCGTTACTGCCGGCCACGCTGGCTTTCACACCCATAGGAGAGTTTGGCATGCCGGGCATGTCGGTCATGATCAACTTGGCTCCGGAAAACTGGGTAACCAGGTTTTCAGAAAAGTGCAGCTCAATCTTCGCGGGGGCTGGGCCGTTCCCGCCTTCAGCTGGAGTTGAAGACACCAGCTTAGGGTGAGCCTGGGCAACTGCACTGAGCAGAAGGCTGGATGAAAGAGCGACGGCCACAACACAGGATTTAAATACAGACATGCAAGGCTCCTCACAGCGCGTAGCTGTTGTAATGAGGTTAATTAATTATTTGGTGCCGCTTACTGGGATTTAGAACCACACCCGGACGCCAAGCACTAGACGTGCTTCGCTGCGGTCTTCGCCTTCCTCGCTGGCATAGTCAGCGGTTTTTCCATAAGAGCGATTCCAAGTCACACCTACGTAAGGTGCGAACTCTGGACGGATTTCGTACCGAAGCCGCAAACCCATCTCACTCTCGGACAGCCCCGAACCCACTCCACGTTTGGGATCGTTTTTGCCATAGAAATTAAATTCTGCCGTTGGCTGCAAAATCAGCTTATTGGTTAGAAGAATGTCGTAGTTCCCTTCTAAACGCGCTGCGGTCTGGCCCCCTTCACCCAGATAAGCAGTAGCCTGAGCCTCGAAATTGTAAAGCGCCAAGCCCTGGATACCGAAAGCCGCCCACGTTTGAGGGTCTTCTGGTTTGAAGTCTTGACGAACCCCGCCGACTAGATCCCACCAAGGGCTAATGGAATGCCCCCACAAAGCTTGAACCTCAGCTTTTTCAGTCTTCCCATTGGTGCGCTCGCCTTCGGAACGCAACCATAGACGATCAACATCTCCCCCAATCCAACCTTGGGCTTCCCAGTTCAATGCGCTTCCGTCGTCAGCATCCTGCCATTCCAATTTCTCAAATATAAAAAATGAGTTGAGGGCTGTGTCATGAACCGCGTGACCACCAGGGGACTTATAGACAGCGGCTCTGTCGGCATCAGTCAATTGCGGTATCGGCGTCCGGCTTTGGGTCTGCGGTTGTTGCTTGGCGGGCTGCATACCCTCCATTTTGCTGTGATCCATACCTTGCATCTGGCTGTGATCCATACCCTGCATCTGGCTATGATCCATGCCTTCCATCTTGCCGTGATCCATGCCCGGCATCTGGCTGTGATCCATGGTCTGCATCTGCCCGTCTTCGGTACCCTGGCTTGTTTCAGCGGCTGCCGGCAAGACAAAACCAGCGGCTAGAGCGACGGTAAATACAGCAGAGTGCATGCGAGTCCCGCAAAAATAATTGCTCATAGTCGACTCCTTATTCCTCTACACGCACTTCGCGGAACATCCCCATTTCCATGTGGTACAGGAGATGACAGTGATAGGCCCAGCGTCCCAGCGCATCGGCTGTCACTCGGTAGCTGCGCTTCGACCCTGGCGGCATATCAATGGTGTGTTTGCGTACAAGGAATTGCCCGTTTTCATCTTCAAGGTCGCTCCACATGCCATGCAAGTGGATGGGATGAGTCATCATGGTGTCGTTGACCAGAACGATCCGGACTCGCTCGCCGTATTTCAGTTTTAATGGCTCGGCGTCCGAAAACTTCACGCCGTTGAAAGACCAGGAAAATTTCTCCATATGACCGGTCAAGTGCAGTTCGATGGTTCGGCTTGGCTCACGGCCATCTGGATCATCAAACGTGCTCTTTAGATCAGAATAAGTCAGCACCTTTCGACCATTTTCGCGAAGGCCCATGCCAGGATCATCAAGCTTTGGTGACGTCGACATTGCCTGCATGTCGACGAGAGGATTGTTGGATTCTGTGGCTGGGTGCGACTGCATTTCTCCCATACCACTCATGCCGCCCATAGACATTTTGCTGTGATCCATCCCCGCCATGCTGTCCATGCCGGACATGTCTTGCGTAGCGCCATGGTTCATACCTTTCATGGCACCGCCGTCCATACCTGACATGCCCTCCATTGAACTGTCCCCTATACCGGCCATCGCGCCATGATCCATACCGGCCATACCCATGTCGGCCATGGTGACGAGAGGACGAGGGTCAAGCTCAGGTACTGGAGCGGCCAAGCCAGACCGGACGGCCAAGGTGCCTCTTGCGAACCCCGACCGATCCATCGACTGCGCAAACAGTGTGTAGGCGTCCTGAGTTGGTTCGACGATCACATCGAAAGTCTCGGCAGTGGCGATCCTGAACTCATCCACGCTCACAGGTTTGACATACTGGCCATCGGCAGCCACGACAGTCATCTTCAATCCCGGAATACGGACATCAAAGTAGCTCATGGCCGAACCATTGATGAACCTCAACCTAAGCTTTTCGCCAGGTTTGAAGGTGCCCGTCCAGTTGGAGTTCGGCGCGTGGCCGTTCATCAAGTAGGTGTATGTCGCGCCACTGACGTCTGCAATGTCAGTGGGATTCATCTTCATTTCGGCCCACATCTTGCGGTCAGCGACGGTGGCTGACCAACCTTTGTCAACTACGTCATGGATGAAATCACTGACTGTGCGCTTGTGGGTGTTGTAGTAGTCAGACTGCTTCTTCAGTGTTTTCATCATCGAAGCCGGATCTTCATCCGTCCAGTCGGTAAGCATCACCACGTATTCACGATCATACTCAAACGGCTCGGGCTCTTTCGCGTCGATTACCAGTGGGCCGTACACACCTACTTGTTCCTGGAAGCCGGAGTGGCTGTGATACCAGTACGTTCCGTTTTGCTTGACCTTGAATTGATAGACATACGTGCCGTCAGGCTCGATCCCATGGAAGCTAAGGCCCGGCACACCGTCCATATTCGCGGGGAGGATAATCCCGTGCCAGTGGATTGATGTCATATCCTTGAGGCGGTTCTTGACCCGCAAGGTCACGGTATCGCCCTCACGCCAGCGCAGCTGAGGCCCCGGAATCCCACCATTGATCGTCATGGCAGTCCGGGCATTCCCAGTGATATTTACCGGTGTCTCTCCAATAAAGAGGTCGAACTCTGTACCTGACAGGACATTAGTCTCGCCCAAGCTACGGGCCGCCCAAATAGGGGTATTCCAGAGGCCTAAGCCACCGAGAATCCCGCCTGCGGTGAGACCTTTCACAAAGGTGCGCCGAGAAGTTTTGGAATGCATACCGATTCATGTCCCGTCAGTCGGATGTCAGGTGCACGCACGCTGGCGTGTTCCCGAGGGTTCACGCTTTGGATAGCTAGTGCGCTTGATACATTGGAAGATGCCATAAGCCAGCAAACGGGGTGATTACATTTCCGTAAGCTGGGCGGTTCAGCAATCGTGAAAGGGGCTGTGCACCACAAGATGCTAGTAAAGGACGACAAAGAGGGGTAAACATCTGAAAGGTCGACGTAGACCATATAATTTTGACCACACCACAAGAGCCGACACCCGTTTGCATAAACTGATGTAGATCAACCTTGGCAATTCGATGTGCTGTATGTTGAAAAATCAAAACCCGCTAATCAGTACCGGAGATTCTCCATGTTCTGGTTTCGCCATCACCTGCTAACGTTCATACGCCTCGCATTCGTGCTGTGGGTGTTAGCGTTTGGTCTGGCAGCGACCCAGGGATGTCTGGCACAGCCCAGTCTCAATCCGGCTACAACTCATGTCTCGCTGAACACCGCGCAAGATCACGATAGCCACGACGCTCATGCTCTCGATTGCCTTCAGCATTGCGCTGATGCGGCGATAGCTATAAGTCCGTCGCTCCATCTTAAAATATTTGACCTGTCCAGTTGGACGTTTCTGCTCCTGATCCCTGCGTTGCTAATTTTATATCCCGCCAACCCCTTCGCTTTTGCCTTTCTTGCGTTACGGCGCCCGGCTCCCGCCAGACTGCCTGTACGTCTGATTTTCGTCCGTTTCAACGATTAATCCGACCTTCTGCGCGCCGATCTTCGGCGCACTGCCTGACTGCGCCAACCTGGCGCGGCTTGGTATTACCTGAGTTGTCCTCACCCTTTGGAGATTGCCATGAATATTTCATTGAAACTTATCCTCGCAGCCCTGCTCATGAGCAGCCCAGTCATCGCTTCGGCAGTCGATGAGCACCACCCGGAGGGGCAGACCGCGCCCGCCAAGACAAGCGAAGCAGCTACGCCGATGCAAAACAATGTCATGACCGAGCAAATGAAAAAAATGCAGGCTGCACACGACAAAGCAGCCGCCGCCAAGACCCCTGCCGAGCGACACGCTGCCATGCAGGAGAGCATGAAGACGATGAAGGACAGCATGGGCATGATGCAGAAGAACTGTCATGGCATGGGCATGGGCATGGGCATGGGCATGGGCATGGACGGCAACAAAGACGGCATGGAGATGGGAATGATGAACATGATGATGAAAATGATGGATCAGCAATCGAGCATGATGAACATGCCGATGAGCAAGTGACGCGCACAAGCCTGTAGGCAATACAGCGACGGTTTTACCTTAACCAATATGCCAAGGGTAAAACTGCCGCCCGTTAAACCTATACGACGTCTCACTAAACAGCACTCCCTCAGGAGTACAAAACCATGATGAATTCACCACATTCCGCTAACACCTCTCCAACATTTTGGAGGAGTAAACCCGGTATAGCGCTGGGCATGCTGCTGGTGATCGTGCTGTTCTATCTGGCAAGAGAACACTACGGCCATATGCTGGGTTTACTGCCTTATATGATTTTGCTGTTGTGCCCGCTGATGCATTTTTTCGGGCACCACCACGGTGGTCACAGTCATCACGGCGAAACCTCAGTCTCAACCAAGGATGCGAACAGGAGTTAGCTCATGCACACCCCTGAGGTTCGTCAAGAGCACGGCCCAATACAGAACTCTGAACCCCAACCCACCGGATCCCATGACCCGGTATGTGGCATGACCGTCAGTAACGACAGCCAGTTCAGCACGGAATATGAGGGGCAAAACTACCGGTTCTGCAGCCAGAAATGCCAAACGACCTTCAGGGCAGCGCCCGAGCGTTATCGAATATCCCAACTGAAAATTGAACAAACCCCTCAGACAACAGCAGAACCGTTAACGGGTGCCGCTGAATACACATGTCCCATGCATCCGGAAATTCGCCAGATCGGCCCCGGAGTCTGCCCTAAGTGCGGCATGACCTTAGAGCCGGTGATTCCCGAATTGGAGGAAGAAGAGAACTTAGAACTCAAGGACTTCACCCGGCGCTTCTGGTGGACATTGCCACTGACAGTGATCGTAACCGTGCTGGCTATGGGTGGCCATGCCCTGATGCTGTTCCATGGCACCACGCAAAATTGGGTCGAGCTGGGATTGGCTACACCCGTCGTGCTGTGGGCTGGCTGGCCGTTTTATGTGCGTGGTGTGCGTTCGGTGATTCAGCGAAGTCCGAACATGTGGACGCTAATCGGCCTCGGCACGGCGGCGGCCTTCCTTTACAGCGTCGTGGCCACCCTGACCCCCGATGTATTCCCCAGCAACTTCATGATGGAGGGCCGCATCGGTGTGTACTTCGAAGCGGCGGCTGTGATCATCTCACTGACCCTTCTCGGCCAGATGCTTGAACTCAAGGCTCGCTCGCAAACCTCGGCTGCCATCAAGTCGCTGCTTGGACTGGCACCCAAAGCTGCCCGACGGATCAATGCCGATGGCACGGAAGAAGACATCCCTCTGACACACGTACACAGCGGCGACACGTTACGTGTGCGACCGGGCGAAAAAGTGCCTGTCGACGGTCAGGTGTTGCAAGGCGAAAGCGCTGTAGATGAGTCGATGCTCACCGGCGAACCGATACCGATTATGAAGAGGGCCGGCGATGCGCTGATCGGCGCGACTCTCAACATCCACGGCAGTCTGGTGATGCAGGCGCAGAAGATAGGGTCGGCGACCTTGCTCGCACAGATTGTGCAGATGGTTGTGCAGGCACAACGCTCAAAAGCGCCGATGCAACGGCTGGCAGACGTGATTGCCAGTTACTTCGTGATTGTGGTGATAACTATCGCCGCGCTGACCCTACTCGGCTGGGGGCTGTGGGGGCCCGAGCCAAGTTGGGTGTTCGGACTGATCAACGCTGTCGCGGTCATGATCATCGCCTGTCCCTGTGCCCTTGGCCTAGCGACACCGATGTCAGTCATGGTCGCCACCGGGAAGGCTGCGGGCTGCGGCGTATTGTTTCGCGATGCCGCCGCCATCGAAAACCTGCGCAAGATAGACATCTTGATAGTCGACAAAACTGGCACCCTCACTGAAGGTCGACCAGCGTTCCATAGCGTCGAGGCCGTACCCGGATTTACTCAGGATGAAGTGTTGCGCCTGGCCGCAAGTCTCGATCAGGGCAGTGAGCATCCATTGGCCCACGCCATCGTCGAGCAGGCTCGTGCCGCAGGGCTAAAACTGGTCACGCCTGAAACCTTCGAGTCAGCCTCAGGTATCGGCGTAAGCGGTCAGGTGGAGGGTCGCCGCCTGATGCTAGGCAATACCGCGTTGATGCAGGAGGCCGGCGTTTCCACCGAGAGCTTGCAAGAACATGCCGAAAAGCTACGCGGCGACGGTACGAGCATCATGTACCTGGCAGTCGATGGCGCTCTGGCGGGTTTGCTGGCTGTTGCCGACCCCATCAAACCAACCTCGAAGCTGGCCGTCGAGCGTCTCCAGGCGGATGGCGTCAAGGTCATAATGGCCACTGGCGATGGTCTTACGACTGCTCGTTCGGTAGCTCGCCAGTTGGGCATCGAGGAGGTGCACGGCGAGGTCAAACCGCAAGATAAAGAACGTCTGGTGGCATCTCTGCAACAAGCCGGACACCGGGTGGCGATGGCCGGCGACGGCATTAATGATGCCCCCGCACTGGCTCGCGCAGATGTAGGTATCGCCATGGGCACTGGCACTGACGTGGCGATGAACAGCGCTCAGGTCACCCTGGTCAAGGGGGATCTGCTCGGTATCCTGCGTGCTCGCAGCCTGTCAGTCGCAACGGTGAGAAATATGCACCAGAACCTGACCTTCGCCTTTCTTTACAACGCCATGGGTATCCCACTGGCTGCCGGCTTGTTCTTTCCACTTACCGGTCACCTTCTGTCACCGCTCATTGCCGCACTGGCCATGAGCGTGAGCTCGGCGTCGGTAGTATTCAACGCCTTGCGTCTGCGCCAGGCTTCCATTGATTGAGTGAAAACGACCGCTTGACCTTGCCATGGCAGCAAGGTTGAGGATAAGCCAAGGCCGCAGAAAAGCCTCATGCGTCAGTCTTTCCATGATCAATTTTGTTGTGAGGAGTCACCAATGAAAACTGTTGAACTGCAAGTCCAGGGCATGAGTTGTGGTTCGTGTGTCAAACATGTCACCGAAGCGCTGCGCCCCCTTGAAGGAGTCAGTGACGTAACAGTGGATCTACAAGCCGGACGGGTGAAGGTCAGCGGCGATTCGCACAGCCATGCGCTGCTTGCAGCCCTGCAGGACGCGGGCTATCCAGCACAGCTAGCGACAGTGGAAAGCGTAGCGAGTAAGAAAACCTCGGGCTGTGGCGGGAACGGCGGTGGTTGCTGCTGTCGATAAACGCTCTGTTTAAAACTGGAGAACGCCCATGAGTACCAGACTGCTTATCGCTGTGCTCACGACCCTGCTTATGAACGGGGTCAGCGAAGGATGACGTCCTTGGTCACATTGGTCATCGAGTTTCTGACGGCGCATCCACAGGTCGCCTATCTGGCGGTGTTTCTTCTGGCACTTTCCGAGTCAATCCCGATTATCGGTGCCGTCGTTCCCGGCACAGCCGTAATCCTCGCACTCAGTGCCTTGGTGCCGAGCGGCGTATTATTGCTCTGGCCGTTGCTGGTCGCCGCCACGTTAGGTGCCATCGCGGGTGATGGTCTTTCGTTTTGGCTCGGGCATCGATACCACCGCGAGATTCTTGATATCTGGCCTTTTAGCCGCCACCCGGAACTGACTCAGAGCAGCGAGGCCTTTTTCGAGCGTCACGGCGCCAAGAGTGTATTTCTCGCGCGCTTCGTACCAGGCGTCCGGGCCTTCATCCCGCTCCTCGCCGGCATGATGGGAATGGCCGTCAATCGGTTTTATGTCGTCAATATTGCCTCGGCGTTTGCTTGGGCCCTGTCGCATATCCTGTCTGGCGTACTCGTAGGTGCGACGTTCAGCATTCTCGGAGCGGCCGCAAAGCCGCTCGCAATTTTGCTGGTGGTTCTCATGGCGGCGGGCTGGGCGCTCCTGCATATCGTGCGTTTGACGTTGCGTCGCGGTGTCCCTTACTTCATCGACGCACTGGGGCGGCTGAGGTACTGGGCCGGCACCCACGACACCTTGCTGAGCCGCAGTCTCACCCATTTACTCAATCCTTCGCAGCCTGAAGTACGGACTCTCGCATTGTCGGGTGTGCTTCTCGTCGGTGCAGCCTGGCTCTTCTTTGGCATCCTCGAAGATGTCGTCACCGGCGACCCATTGCTGCTCGCAGACAGCTCGATATACCACGCGCTTCAGGATCTTCGTACAGCACCAAGCGATGCGGTGATGATCGCTATTACAGAACTCGGCGACACCAAGGTTGTGGCGGCGGTCACGATCGTTGTCCTGGTGTGGCTGATATGGAAACGCGCCTGGCGTACAGCTACCTATTGGCTGGTTGCGATTGCCGGCGCTTCGGCGCTCAACACCGTCATCAAAGTAGCGTTGCATCGAGTTCGCCCCGGTGAACTTCTCTACTCAGGGTGGAGCGCGTTCTCCTTCCCTAGCGGGCATAGCACGGTCAATGTCGTGCTCTACGGTTTCCTCACTTTTCTCATCGCGCGTGAGATCCATGCGGCATGGCGCCTTGCGGTCGTTCTCGGCGCAGCAACCCTGATATTTCTGATTGCATTCTCGCGCCTCTACCTCGGTGCGCATTGGTTTTCCGACGTACTCGGGGGGCTGGCATTCGGAGCGGCGTGGCTGGCCCTGCTCGGCCAGTCCTTTCTGAGGCGCCAAGCCGGACGCATTGATCCAATGGGCCTATTCACCGCCGGATGTTCAGCACTGATTCTTGTCGGAGGACTCAATATCTATCGTAGCCATGCGACCGACAGTGACCGATATGCCGTCAACGAAAGAACTCCGTCCATGGCCACCACCGATTGGTGGGAGGCGGGTTGGCAGCAACTGCCGGTACGGCGTATTGATCTGATGGGCGAGACGAATGAGCCGCTGACGTTCCAGTGGGCCGGTGATCTGAAAGACTTGCAAGATGTCCTGCAGAAAAATGAGTGGCGTGACTCAGCGGACTGGACGCTATTGAATACCCTGAATTGGCTTTCTGTCCAAACCGACCCGGCATTTCTTCCAGTTATTCCATTTTTCGCCGGTGGTCGCCTCCCCAGTCTGACGTTTGTTCGACCGAGTGGTGCAGACGCACTTACCCGCTCACGCCTCGTGCTTCGAGTGTGGGTCGTCGATATCGAGCTCACGAACGGGCGTACTTCACCGCTGTGGATGGGATCAGTTGTGGAGGAGCGTTTCTATCATCCCCTATCCCTCGTCACGTTGACGTCGACACAGCATGGTATGAATGCGCCACGGAGCAAGCTAGCTGCCGTTTTTGACGATGGACGGCTCCTACCTCGAACCCTTGGGACGGCAGATGGGGATTGGGATGGCAAAGTCCTGTTAGCTCACCATGCTGAGCCTACTTACTACTGACACACGCTGTTCAACAAGTGAGCTGCTCAATCAGATCGAAATTCTTCAGCTCTTTGCCTAAGGAATTATTGTTTCTTAAGTAACAGTAAGAGCAAAGCTGTTGCGGCAAGAAATGCCCCCATGAGGAACGTACTGTCTGATCCAATGCTTTGCCATAGCCAGCCCGCAAGAACGCTGGCGATTAACATGCATACACCACTGACCAAATTGAAAATACCGAAGGCGGTGCCCTTGAGTTTTCCAGGCGCTTTATCGGCCACCAGCGAAGCAAGAATGCCTTGGCTGAATCCCATATGAAGCCCCCACAACGCAACGCCCAGCAGCATCGTGATGATAGAACTGGACTGAGCAAGCACCAGATCCGCTAAGACGAGTAATCCCATACCCACACAGAGCAGTTTCGTGCGACTGATACGATCAGATAGCCAACCGGCAGGGTAAGCGGACAACGTATAGAAAAGTGCCATTACTACCATCACCAACGGAATCCAGGTAACTGACAAGCCTAACTGTTGCGCCCGTAATACCAGAAACGCTTCACTAAACCGGGCAAGCGTAAACACCCCGCCCACGACAACAACCCACCAATACCCAACGGAGAAGTCGTGAAGGACTCTCCAATGAATTGGAGATCGAAATTTGTGTTCTCCGGAGTCGTGTATGGGCTCTTTTACTCCGGTGACAATGAGAGCCACCGCTATAGCTGCCGGAATCACTGCAACCCACAGTACAAGCTGTATATCTGCGAGCCACAACATCAGCAAGATGGCCAGAGCAGGGCCAAGAACGGCCCCGACGGTATCCATCGATTGACGCAACCCAAAGCAGGCCCCACGGATCTCTGGTGGCGAAACATCTGCGACGAGGGCATCTCGCGGTGCACCACGAATGCCTTTGCCGATACGATCCAGAAAGCGTGCTGTGAAGACCACTTCAACTGAGTGGGCCAGAGGAAAAAGCGGCTTGGTCAGGGCAGCCAAACCATACCCAAGCAACAGAAGCCCTTTGCGCCGACCAATAAAGTCGCTGATGGCGCCAGAGAATATCTTGACGAGCATGGCGGTCGACTCGGCGATCCCCTCGATTACCCCAACAGTCAATGCACTCGCACCTAATGTGGTGACCAAAAACACGGGAAGTAAGCTGTGTACCAACTCAGACGATAGATCCATAAACAGGCTGACAAAGCCCAACGCCCAGATCGTGCGCGGAATAGGAGGAGGCTCAGCTTTGGTACTTGAACATCCGCTACTCATATTTTCATCCTGTAATCATCGGCACCGAGAGGAGACTGAGGACGCTATTTAGCAGTGCATGTAGACGAACCAAACGCCCGCCAGGATTGCTTCCGAAATCAGGAAGATGAACACCGCTCCCCACGTTGCACACTGGGCGATTCAAGATCCAACGCAAGCATTCTAGGCTTTCCACTGCATCACTAACTTGATTTAGCGTAGTGACCACGACAGGCAGTAGGTAGCTGGTCACCAAAACGCTTTTCCACGCTTTCCAGCATCAAGTCGCGGATATCATCACCGCTGTACCCAGTCGGGCTCGCGACCCAGCCGATGGCCTCGCGATCACAGCAGTCCAGGGCGGAGGTGACGCTCAGTTTGGCGCCGTCCTCGCAGCGGAACTCAAAGCCGTCCGAGCACCAACGCGTATCGCTGGTTTTCACGGCAATACGGCCTTCGTGCCGACGCGGCACGCCGGGCTGTTTGATCCGGCGTTCAAGCAGCAGATTGTGATCACGCATGACCCGGTAAACCCGTTTCACGTTGATCGCGCGCAGCGACCGCTTTTCACGTGCACGACGCAGCAGTCCCCAGACGCGACGGTATCCATAGCTGGGCAGTTCGCTGACCTGTTTATCCGGCGATTCATTGAGCTGGATTTCGATCGCTTGAAGCTCCTTGATTTGAGTTTTGAGCTTGGCGATTTTCTCTTCCAGCCGCACGGCGCTGGGCTCGGACAACGCCGACTTGCAGGCCGATACCGGCCCCGGCGGCAGCTCGCCTTCATTATTGCGAGCCTGCGGATCGGTCAAATACTCGGCCTGATTAGGAGAGGCGCTCGTGGCTGGCGATCAGCGTTTCATCGTCGATGTCCACGATCCGAAAACGATACAGACGGCTGCTGACCCACTGGCCGACTCGCTCACAAGGCACCGAATAGCGATTTCGCGCCACGCTATCAGGCAGGTGCTGGAAACCCTTACGGTGCGCTCGACGTAGCCATCAAAGGCTGAAGGCATCGGCATCATTTCGACCCGTTCCAGCTCCAAAACTTCCGCCACTGTTAGTCCGTTGTACTGCGGATGCAGCAGCTCGCACCAGAGCGCACGACAGCGTTGGCCGAGCCAGGCATTCAGTTCCTCGAAGGTGTGGAACATGCAGTTTTGAGCGTCAAGCCAAATGCGTCGTCTGCTGTCTTGCACGTTCTTTTCAACGATGCCTTTTTCCCAGCCCGAGGCGACATTGCAGACGTCCGGATCGTACAGGTAGCGTGCTCACATCACGGAAAACCGAGCATTGACCGTGCGGCCTTTGCCCTTGTTAACCTTGTCGACAGCCGTTTTCATGTTGTCGTAGATGCCGCGACGTGGCACCCCACCTAATGCACCGAACGAGCGCGTATGGGCATCGAACAGCATCTCGTGGCCTTGGCTGGGATACGCAACCAACCACAACGCGCGACTGGCGCACAGCTTCATGTGGGAGACCTGGATGCGTCGAAACAGGCCTCTGATTAGCAGCCCTTCTTCGCTCCAGTCAAATTCAAAAGCTTCACCGAGCGCAAACGTCAGCGGTACAAAAGCGCGTAAAGACTTGCCTTGCTCACCTCGCCACGAGCTCACAAACGCCGTGAGCTGGCTGTAGCCGCCTTCATAACTCTCGGCCTTGATCTGCAAGAAAAGTGCTTTGGCGCTTCTGCGATTGTGCTTTGCCCGGAACGAATCGACTTTCAGCGCCTGTTCCAGCGTGTCGTGGAAAGGGCTGAGATTGTTGAAGGTCGCGTACCACTGGTACGCCGGCTGAGTGGCTTCGGGCGCTCTGACCCATTTTCGGATGGTGTTTCTCGACAGCCCTTTACGCTTGGCTATCTGGTGCAGCGAGAGCTGGACGCGGAAGTACATCCGCCGGATTTTCCCCAACATTTCAATGCTGATCACCCTGTGTTCTCCTGCTCTGAAAGTGAGCAGAAGCAGTTGAACACCTGGGTCAGTTTTCGGTCGGCAGAACAGTCTTTACTGGGTCAGTTTTCGGTCAGCGGCGACAGGGGCTGGTGCCGATGTCCCCATAAACCACGCCGACAGCGGCGACGAGCATGCCCACACTTGACGTTTTAGATGTGGAGTCTTCGTTTGCAACGGTCGCTGTTTCACTCAAGGGGCGGTTCTCTCAATTTTCGGGGAGTACTGCACGCCATCCTTGGGCAATACATTTTCCAGGATAGGGAGTATGAGCAAGCCAAGTCACGGGGGCCTGATCCAGATCAGATTCAAACGCCGTCAGTGGCGTACAAAGGAATGAACTGTGTGGTTCATCACCACGCACCGACCTTTTGGACCGAATGGAGGAACACCCCATGCTCACCGTTAAAGACCACAATGATCGAGCCGTCGCAGCCTATGCCGCGGTCACCGGTAAATACTGGATCGAAGCGCTCAAAGACGGTCGCCACGTGTTGATCCGTCCCCTGGCGGAACAGGACCGCGACCGCGAATACGCTTTCATCAAGCGCCTGTCTCCCGAATCCCGGCACATGCGCTTTCTCGCGCAGATCAGCGCACCCGGAGCCGCCCTGCTCAACCAATTGATGGACACCGATAACAAACAACGCACGGCCTACGTCGCGCTGGTCCATGAAAATGGTCAGCTGATCGAGATCGGCGTAGCTCGCTACGCTGCCGTCCGGGAAAGTGAGTGCGAATGCGCGGTGACGGTCGCCGATGAATGGAACCACCTGGGCCTGGGCTCGGCGTTGATGGAGCATTTGATCAAATCCGCTCGCAAGAACGGTTTTCGCCAGATGTATTCTGTGGACGCCTCCAGCAATACTCCGATGCGCGATCTGGCCAAAGCACTGGGTTTCGAGACGCACAGCGATCCTGACGACACCCGTCAGGTCATTCACCGGCTTTACCTGTAAAAAATCGCCCTGTGATATTCCGGCCAACGGTCCATCACGGGGCAATTCAGGATTGGAGCCCCCTGCCCGGCTTGATCGCCAACACACTGCACGGCGCGCGATGCAAGAGTTGTTCAGCTGTGGTGCCCAGGAGCTTGTTCAACCCCTTGTGCTGTACCGTCCCGATCACGAACACGATCACTTCAGCCCGGTGCTCAGCCGCAAAATCACAGATCTCCGACAGCGGCGCGCCCTCGATGAAATGACGACGATCCGGCGGTACGCTATGCCGTTCGGCAAGCGCGGCAAACGTCTCGTGTTGTGCGGCACCCAGCGCTTGATAGATTCCAGTGGCCAGCGGCAGCGCGCCCATGCCCATGTCCCGGGTGTACACGGCCGTCCAGGCATACACATGCACCAGTTCAAGCCTGGCGTCACATTGTTCGGCCAGCTTCAACGCGGTGTCGATGATCTGGTCGTTGAACACCGAATCCTGTTCTTCGCTGCGCAGCACATCGACAATCGCCAGCACGGGGCCTGTTTTACCTGGCAAGGTCTGTTCGGCGGACCTCCCTTGGGTGACGTACCAACGACAAGTCGAATTTACTGACTACACCTTCTGAGGCCACTGAGCTTCGACGACTGGGGTGTCGACCGTCATGAATCGACGGCTGACAGTCCCATACAGGGTCCATCCGAGCATGGTGACAATACCGCCCAACATCATTGCATCGGCACCGGAGCTATAGAGCGCGTAGTAGCTATAGGCAGCCGCGATATAGGCAATGCTATTGGTAAGCATGGCCTTGCGAGGAGTGACACCAGCAGCCTTCTGAATGGTCATCAGGGCGGCCATCGACATCAAATACGGAACCAGGTTGGTCACGACCGCCAGGTTGACGATCATGTCGAACTGTTTGCTCAGGTCCGGGCTGATGGTCATCAGCGTCAACACACTCTGACAGACCACCAGCACCAGCATGCCGACGATAGGTGTGCCGGACTTGGTCGTCTTGGCGAAAATCTTCAGGAAATAGCCGACATCGGCCGAGCTTTTGAACACCTGGGCAATGGTGAACTGCCAACCGAGCAGCGAACCGATACAGGCAATGATCATCAGCCCCATGACAATGTTGCCTATCAGTGGCGTGAACATGGTGGCGAACGCCAGCCCGAATGGCGCGGTGGAGGCCGCTAGGTCCATGTTCGGTACAATCCCGGCGATTACGTTCGTCGACGCGATATAGATGACCGCCGCACCGATGGTCCCGCCCAGTACCGCGATCGGCACATTGCGCTCCGGGTTTTCCACGGCGTCGGTGTTCGCACACGCCGATTCGAGGCCGAGAAAGGCCCACAGGGTTATCGAGATCGATGCGCCAACTGCATGGAAAATCGGCATGTCGTGTGGGTTCCAGGCGGCGACGTACAGCGATGAGTCGAACCAGAACCAGCCCAGTATCGAAACCCCCAGCACCGGAATGATGACGCCCATGATGGTGACATTGCCGATCTGGCCGGTAATGTGCGGGCCGCCGAAGTTGGCGATAGTGGTCAACCACAGCAGCACCACGGTAGCTACCGCAACGCCGATCGGCGTCAACGTCACATGGAACAACTCCGTCGCATACCCTACCGCGGTAATCGCGATGGCAACGTTGGCGATCAGCAGCGACACGCCATAGGTGTAGTTGGACATGAAGTTGCCGGAGCGACCAAAGGCGTATTCGGCATACCCTCCCATACCTCCAGGCTTGCGGCTGAAACGCCCGCACTTGGCGAAGGCATAGGCCAGGGCCAGCGAACCGAGTGCCGTCACGATCCACGAGAAAATAGATATCGTGCCCACCTGCGCTAGCTTGGACGGCAGCAGGACGATGCCCGACCCCAGCATGTTGATGGCCGTCAGCACGGTGAGTTGCACCACGCTCATCTTCTTCACAATAGTTCCCATATTTGACTCCAAAAACGCCCCTTCGCGGAACGCTGCATTGCGGATAGACGAATACCGGGATGATTTTCCAGTGCCCTCTCAGGAGCAGTTTTACTGCTTGATGACGTATCCATACGCTCGAATGCGACCACTCTCTTCGGTCTTGAGGTAAACACCCTGTAATTCGGGATTGAAGCCAGGCAAGCAATTGATTGCATCCTGTAGCGCCAGGAAATAGCTCAGCGCCGCACCCGACCACACTTCACCCGGGACCACGCACAGCACTCCCGGCGGATACGGTAGAGCACCCTCGGCGGCGATTCGTCCCTTGGCGTCTTCGAGTGCGATCAGTTCCACTTTGCCGCGCACGAACTCGAGATTCGCCTCGCGGGGGTCCATTACCACTGTGGGCATGTGAGCTTTGCGGAACATGTCCTTTTGCAATTGTTTGACGTTATGTCCTGCGTAGAGCTGGTGCATTTCCAGGCACAACTGGCGGATGCTGTAGTCCTTGTAGCGGGCTTCGTGGGCGCGATAGATCCCCGGCAATACCTCGGCCAGTGGCGCGTCGTCGTGGATAAAACGCTCGAAGCGCGCGATCTGCGCAACCAGGTGCTGCATCTTGGCCTGGCTTTCAGCTGGCGTGAGCAAGAACAGAATGGAGTTCAGGTCGCTTTTTTCCGGGACCATCCCGTACTGGCGCAAGAACGTGGCGAGGACTCCGGCATGGATGCCGAACTCCGTGTATTCGCCCGTCGTCGCATCAATGCCCGGGGTGGTGAACAGTAATTTGCACGGATCGATGAAGTATTGATTCTCGGTATAGCCCTCAAAGGCGTGCCAGCGCTCCTCGGGATGAAACATGAAGAACCGCCGGTTAGTGGCTATTTCATCGGTTGGATAATCCTGCCAGTAACGCCCGTCGATGGTCGGTGGCACGAACGGCCGGATCAAGGTGCAGTTGTCCATCACCAGTTTTCGGGCTTCAATGCCGGCGCGAACGCATTCGTCCCAAAGCCGGTGACCACTGCGACCGCTGTGCATCCGCGCATTGACATCGAGTGAGGCAAACAGTGGGTAAAACGGGCTGGTGGAGGCCTGGGCCATGAACGCGTTGTTCAGCCGATGATGATTGCAGTAGCGCTCCTGGCCTTTGATGTGGCGATCCTTTTTATGGATCTGCGACGCCTGGGAGAAACCCGCCTGCTGCTTGTGAATTGACTGAGTGACGAAGATGCCGGGATCGCCTGGCCCAAGTTCGAGCAGCATCGGCGAGCAGTCCTTCATCATCGGAATGAACTGCTCATAGCCGACCCACGCCGAGTCGAAGAGGATGTAGTCGCACAGATGGCCGATGCTATCGACTACCTGCCGGGCGTTGTAGATGGTGCCGTCGTAGGTGCCCAACTGAATCACGGCCAGCCGGAATGGTCGGGGATCGTCGGCCTTGCCTGGCGCAACCCGGCGCAATTCGTCGCGCAGGTAGGTTTCGTCAAAACAGTGCGCATCGATACCGCCGATGAAGCCATAGGGGTTACGCGCGGTTTCCAGGTACAGCGGTGTAGCACCGGCTTGAAACAAGGCGCCCTGATGGATTGATTTGTGATTGTTGCGATCAAACAGCACGACATCGCCCGGCGTCAGCAAGGCGTTGGTCACGACCTTGTTCGACGCTGAAGTGCCATTCAAGACAAAATAGGTCTTGTCCGCGTTGTAGACTTTCGCGGCACGCTTTTGCGCTTCCAGCGGCGCCCCTTCATGGATGAGTAAATCGCCCATTTCCACGTCGGCGTTACAGCGGTCGGCACGAAACAGTTTCTCGCCAAAGAAGTCGAAGAATTGGCGACCCGCCGGGTGCTTGCGAAAGAACTGTCCACCCTGATGCCCCGGGCAAGCAAACGTCGAATTACCGCGCTCGACATAGTGCTTTAGCGCACCGAAAAACGGTGGCAGCAATGCTTCCTCATATTGACTGGCCGCCGTTTCCAGTTTGTCGCCGTAGTACTCGGCCTTCCCGGTGCCCAAGTCGAACACTCCGCTGATTTGCAGCAGGACATGTTCAATGCTTGGCAGGTTTTCCCGAGACAGTTCGTCCTTGGCGCTAACGGCAAAGAAGATCGGGATATCGAATCCGGATCGACTGATGACATCGAGCAAACCGTTTTGAACATCCGCGCCGGTAATCACTGCGGCGGCAACATCCGTCAGGTCGGTTTGAGAAAAGTCCACGACCTCGCGCGAGGTTAAAAAACTGCTGCGTGAGGCTGCGTTAGCGACCACTTTTAGTTTATTCACCGATTTTATCTCTGTGGAAAGCCTGAGCGCCCAGTGCCGGAACCTGCACCTGGGTTGTTATGCAGCGGACCAGATAACGCCCCTCCTCCACTTCAACGCCATGGGTGTCATGAGTGAACCCGGGGAAATGCCGGTCAAAGCTTTCCAGCGCCTTGAGGTAGCCAAGTACCACACCATCGGCGGCGCCAGCGTTCTCACCCGGCATCAACAATGGAATACCCGGCGGATAAGGCACGACGGCAGTCGCCACGGTACGGCCCGCCATATTGTCGAGGGACACAATTTCCACGTTGCCGCGTACCAGTTGTTCATAGGCCATCACCGGGCTCAGATCCGGTACCGGTAGCATCGAAAATGCGTGAGACATCGTTTCGGTGGTGCGCAACTCGACCATCGCCACAAACATGGTTTCACAGAGGTCACGTAGCCCCATGCTCTGATAACGTTGCGGATATGCGGCTAACAGCCCCGGCAGTACTCGATCTATAGGAGCGTTGGCGTCGTAATCGCGCTTGAAGTCGAGCAATGCGTTGACCAGCGTCCCCCACTTGCCCTTGGTGACGCCGATGGAGAACAGCACCAGAATGGTGAAATCGGTGGTTTTCTCGACAACGATGCCCTGCCGGTCCAGGTAGGCCGTGACCACTTGGGCAGGTATACCCCGCTCGCTCATGCCGCCGCCAGGCAGAATGCCCGGCGTGGTAATCGAGACCTTGATCGGGTCGAGCAGGCAATAGCCATCCTCTATATCGCCAAAGCCATGCCAGGCGGCATTGGGCTTGAGGATCCAGCAAGCCGGGTCGCTCGCCAGCAAGGCCTCGTCGGCGAGATGAAAAGATAGGGTCTGGCCTGTCTCGGGCAAAGTCACCGTATCCGGTTGCCAGACATTGAAAAACCACTCGCTGCGGCCTTGAAATTCGCCATTGAGCCGGGCGAGCATGCGCCGAAAGGCAATCGCCTCGCGGATGGCATCGCCTGTCAGGGCCTTGCCGCCCGGGCCGTCCATCATCGCGGCGCTGACATCGTTGGAGGCGATGATGGCGTAATTTGGCGAAGTCGAAGCATGCATCATGAACGACTCGTTGAATCGCGCATGATCGATAGGACGCCGGCCGTCTCGAACGTGAATCATTGAGGCCTGGGACAACGCTGCCAGTAATTTGTGAGTGGACTGGGTGGCGAACACCGTCGGCCGGTCCGGACTGTGATCGGCTGGCTCGCCATGCATGGCGAAGCGTTCGCGATAAATCGGATTGAAGCGCGCATAGCCGAACCAGGCTTCGTCGAAATGCAGGCGGTCGACGCTTGCGCCCAGTAGCTCTTCGACTCGCGACACGTTGTAGCAGAGGCCGTCATAGGTAGAGTTGGTGATGATCGCGTGCATCGGCGTCGGGTCGATCCCATCACTCACCAGCGGGTTGTTGGCGATGCTCTCGCCGATCGCCTCAACGGTCAGGTGCTGCGGGGGTATTGGCCCGATCAAACCGTAATGGTTACGCAACGGCACCAGATAAGTCGGTATCGCCCCAGACATCGTCATGGCGTGCTCGACCGACTTATGGCAGTTGCGGTCACACAGGGTGACCTGGCCACGGGTCACGCTGGCCATCAGGATCACCCGATTGGAGGTCGAAGAGCCGTTGGTGACATGGTAGGTGCGATGGGCGCCGAAGACCCTGGCCGCATACACTTCGCTGGCGCCAATGGGCCCGGAGTGGTCGAGCAACGAACCGAGTTCAGCGACGGAAATCGACAAGTCAGAACGGAACAGGTTTTCACCAAAAAAATCGAAGAACGCGCGTCCCACTGTCGATTTCAAAAAGGCGGTGCCACCGGTATGCCCCGGGGTGTGCCAAGAGTATTCATAGACTTGAGAAAAACGTACCAACGCACCGAACATCGGCGGCAATAACTCGTCTCGATAGCGCTGGATGGCTGCGATGATTCGCCCACCGATAAAGACGCTGGTGTCTTCCAGCAGCCAAATGAAATCATCCGATTTCTGCATGGCATCCAGCGCAATGGTGGCTGCACTGCTGCGGTCGGCCAGGAGAAAAATCGGCACCGCTTCACTGCGTTCGCGCACGGCATCCAGCACGCTCATGGCGATCTCATGGCTGTCGTCCAGACTCAGGTCCCAATCGAGCAGCACACATTGCACCATCGGATCGGAGTGGATGATGGCAATCGCATCCAGCGCCGATTGCGCCAATATGACTTCCACCTGACGCCCTTCCAATACTTGGGCTAACTCTCTCACCGCGCGGCCTGCCGCCGTTTTATTCGAAAGTTCTTCATGTATGAGTAAGGCTTTCATTCCGAGACGTCGTTGCTGCTCAAGGGGCATCGCAACCTCCAGATTGGATAGATGAAGCCGGGAGCGAGTCAAGATTCTAATTTCGTAGTCAATTGCGCAGGTGTATGTAATCGACGGCGAACTATAATCAACGACAGCGCCATACTTCGGAATATTGCACTGCGAAATACCGCTGGAATTTATTTAATTGTTTTCCGTACGGTGTGTCCGGGATAAACCGTGGTTACAGCTATTAGGTGAGCGTTATCGCAAACCCCCTGTCATTTACCGTTTACCGTTTACCGCTTGACTTCGACCAGAGGAAAAATAAAAAGAGCAAAGCTTGTCGGTAGATGCTTTTTATCCCGCAACAGCCAACTCAGAAAACATTACATTAATTGCGAAACGGTATGAAAAAATATTTGACTGTTGGGCTTGAACGCCCACTTTTCAGAAATTCGCGCCGAAAATCACATTGACAGCCAATACTGCTTTTTCCCCATAACTCTTTTCCTTCCCCGCAATCATAATGTGCGCGTTTAACTCAGGAAAGCATCGGAATTTACTCACGCAATACCATTTAAAACCAAGGTTCGACCATAAGAAAACAGCGCTTAATCTTTAGAGCTGGCACCGTCATGAGTAAATATACTCAGATCATTCATCGAACCCTTCTTTCATTGCTAAACCTTGTTGGTATCAGCCTCGCTGACAAAACGTTTCAAGCAGCGGTAAATCCATGATTTCGACGTTACGGCCTTCAAAAGTCATAAGCCGTAGATCGCGCAGCCGCGCAATGGCTCGGCATATCGTTTCGGATCTGACGCCAATGGAGGATGCAATATCCTCGCGCGACATACGCAGGTGGAAGCAGTGCGCGGAATAACCCCTCAGTGCAAAACGCCTGGAGAGACCGAGCACGAAGATTGCCAAGCGTTTTTCCGCATTGCAATGCCCCAGAGTGATCAACATGTTCTGGCTGCGGATAATTTCCCGGCTCAGCATTCTGTTCAAGCTCAACTGCAACAGGGGTAAATCCCGAGCGAGACGTTCCAACCGATGATAGGAAATCAGGTTGACTTCACTGTCTTCGAGTGCCGAGGCTGTGCATACATGACGCTCTCCAGTGATTGCTTCTAACCCGATCGGTTCGCCGGACATTGCGAAACCCGTAACAAGGCTATGTCCTTGCTCGCTGACAAGAATGGTTTTAAAACTTCCGACCCGGACAAAATACAAATACTGCGAAGAACCGCCTGCTTGGTATAGGTCAGCGCCTTTGGCAATACGCACTTTGTGAATGATTAATTCGTCAAACCGCTCACGGTCCTCATCGGAGCATTTTGACGACAAAAAAAGGTCATGAATTGCGCTTTGATCAAGGGCTTTTATCGAAGGGTAAGGACGCGAAAAAAATGGCGTCAACGGCCTCGTTTGTTCGGTATTGATCAGCATCATTCACACTCCAGCATTTATCGCGCGGCAATCAGGCAACCCATCAGCAGCGGCGTTACCCGAAGGCCGGCGTCAGGTTGAGTTCATGAATGATTTCGTTATCGCCAGTAGCCGGGTAGCGGCTATGAAACCCAAGGCTGCGCGCGAGGCGATGCATGCCGAAGTTGTTTGTCTGATGAATCGACATCATTTTTTTGAAGCCATTGCGTTGCGCCGCAACGATCAAGTGTTCCATCAATAGCGTCCCAATGCCTTGACGTTGCCAGCGATCCGCGACAACGACTGCACACTCACATTGCTGGACATCGGCAGAGTCGGCATAACGGCTGATCCCGATTTCAGTAAGATGCCCATTTTCGTGAACCATCGCGATGTAAGCCATTCGATTGCGATAATCCACGTCCATCATCTGGTCCAGAAGCGACACGTTCTCGTGCCCCATCGCCCCGAAAAAACGGGTGCGAAACGACTCGGCAGACATTTGGTTAATGAACTCGAACTCGAGTTGGCGATCTTGCTCATGCAGCGGACGGATGAGTACGTGGGAGCCATTGTCCAAAGCTTCAATCCAATGCTCATCGGGTGACTCGTGACCCAGCGCCGCAAGAATTTTTTCTACTGCATAGTCAGTCAACATAATGAGTGCCTGTATCAAGGAATGAAAAAATAGCGTCAGGTGATGAGTTGCCAGGTATGGCGGGCAATTTCTTCGTCTTCCTGAGAAGCAAAAACTCGCACCGCACAAATGGATTCAGAGGTACTTATCAGGTCACTGCCCAACTGATTCAGCGCGCTGTCCAGGGACAGGCCGGTCCAGGCCAGCCCTTCACAAATCTGCGCGCGTACCTGGGCATCGTTTTCGCCAATCCCGCCGGTGAAGACCAGCGCGTCGATACCGCCAAGCACCGCGATCATTGCAGCGATCTGCTTGTAGGCCGAATAACAGAACATCTCGATCGCCAGGCGGGCGTCTGCCTGAGTTGGGGACGCAATCTTAAGTGTGCGCATGTCAGCGCTAAGTCCAGAAATACCCAGCAAACCGGATTGTCGATCAACCAACTCCTCGACCGCCGCCGCATCAAGTCCTTTCTGGCGTATCAGGTAAATGAGAACCCCGGGGTCCAGGTCGCCGCTGCGGGTGCTCATGATCATTCCACCGCTGGGGGTCAATCCCATGCTGGTGTCTACTGACTGACCTGCACGTACCGCGGTGATGCTCGCCCCGTTACCCAAGTGGGCGATGATCAGACGCTCGGGCAGCCTGGACCCGAACCGCCGGACAATGGACTCGCAAGACAACCCGTGAAAGCCATAGCGCTGGATCCCCTGCCTAAAAAGTTGTTTGGGCAATGCCAGGACATGGGCTACCGCGGGCATTTGTGCGTGAAATCCCGTGTCAAAACACACCACCTGCGCAACTTGCGCAAAATGCCTGATGGTTTCATCAATGACCGACAGTGCCAATGGAAGGTGTAATGGCGCAAAGTCGGTCACCTGTTGCAGTTGCTCGAGTACCTGCTGGTTGATAACGCAGGGTTGTCGTAACGCCGGGCCACCATGCACGATGCGATGCCCGATGCCATCCAATGGACCTAATCGCAGCTGCTCCAGCAAGCGTTCAATCTCATGCAACGCATGCTCCGTTGTGAGCATGGGCATAGGGTGTCCAACTAACGGTTGCTGGTGTGCGTCGATCGCGTTAAAGGTTGAGGCCGGTGTACCGAGCGCCTGTGCCTCACCTGACATCAGTCGCTGTACTTGATCAAACGTGATTCGATAAACACCGAACTTGAGTGAGGACGAACCAATGTTCAACACCAGAATCAGTCGCTTGCGGCCGGTTGTTCGCTCACCATCCGTTTCGATATTCGGCCGGTTCAGACTGTCCATTGCCAATCCCGCACATGCGGCAGGTCTTCGCCATGCTCACTGATGTAACGCTTGTGCCACTCGATCATCGTCCAGTAGCGCTCTCGCGCACGATCAACTTCATTACGCAGTCGCGGGATCCGTTCAATAGCGTCCAGAGCCAACTGATAACGGTCCAGGTTGTTGAGCACCACCATGTCGAATGGTGTCGTAGTCGTGCCTTCGTCACAGAAACCACGTACATGAAAATTGTCATGATTGGAACGTTTGTACGTCAACTTGTGAATCAGTGCGGGGTATCCGTGAAAGGCGAAAATCACCGGCCTGTCGTTGGTAAATAATTCGTCGAAATCATTGTCCTGCAGGCCATGGGGATGCTCGCTATTGGGCTGCAAAACCATAAGATCAACCACGTTGACCACCCGAATTCGTATATCGGGGATGTACTCGCGCAACAGCGTCACGCTGGCGAGTGTTTCGAGGGTCGGGACGTCACCGGCGCAAGCCATGACAACATCCGGACCGTCCGGCCCCTCAGTCCCCGCCCAACTCCATATTCCCACCCCGGCAGTGCAATGGCGAACGGCGGAGGGCATGTCCAGCCACTGCCACTCCGGTTGTTTGCCGGCAATGATCAGGTTGATGTAGTCGTGGCTGCGCAAGCAATGATCGGTGACTGACAGCAAGCAATTGGCATCCGGCGGCAGGTAGATGCGCACCGTGTCGGCCTTCTTGTTGGCCACGTGATCGATGAAGCCGGGGTCTTGATGCGAAGAGCCGTTGTGGTCTTGACGCCAGGTGTGTGAAGTCAGTAGGTAGTTAAGCGACGCGACCGGCTTACGCCACGCAATGGCCTTGGATTCTTTGAGCCACTTCGCGTATTGGTTGAACATTGAGTCGATGATGTGGATGAACGCTTCATAGCAGGAAAACAGGCCGTGGCGCCCGGTCAACAAATAGCCCTCAAGCCACCCTTGGCACAGGTGTTCGCTCAAGACCTCCATCACTCGTCCATCGGCGCTGAGGTTGAGATCGACCTCTTCAATCTCAGCCATCCAGGCTTTGCCGGTCACTTGATAGACCGCGTCCAGACGATTCGATGCTGTCTCGTCAGGCGCGAACAGCCGAAAATTGCCGAACTCAAGATTGCGTTGCATAACATCACGCAAATAGTTACCCAGTACGCGAGTCGCTTCAGCCCTGAACGCACCGGGTCGGTTAACGGGGACGGCATAATCGTGAAAGTGTGGCAGCGACAATGGACGCAGCAACTCTCCCCCGTTGGCGTGAGGGTTGGAACCCATCCGCTGATGACCGGTCGGGGCCAGTTCAGCCAGCTCGGCACGAAGCTGGCCGTTTTTGTCGAACAGCTCTTGTGGCCGATAGCTGCGTAGCCACGACTCAAGCTGTTGCAGATGTTCAGGTTTGCTGAAGTCGGCAATCGGCACCTGGTGTGCACGCCAGGTGCCTTCGACTGGCAGCCCGTCGACACACTTGGGCCCGGTCCAGCCTTTGGGGGTGCGCAAGATAATCATCGGCCACGTCGGCCGTTGCGGTTTTTCACCTTTGGGTGCCTGGCGGGAAGCCGCCTGAATGTCGCGAATGCTCTGCATAACGATATCGAGCGTGGCCGCCAGTGCTTGATGCACCAGCAACGGATCATCGCCCTCGACGAGATAAGGCTCATAGCCATAACCCCGCAGGAGCGCGATCAATTCCTCATGAGGGATACGTGCCAACACACTTGGGTTGGCAATCTTGAAACCGTTGAGATGCAGAATGGGGAGTACGGCTCCATCGCGAATCGGATTGAGGAATTTGTTCGAGTGCCAACTGGCCGCCAGCGCGCCAGTTTCGGCTTCACCATCACCAATCACGCAGGCAACAATCAACTGTGGATTGTCGAAAGCCGCCCCGAAGGCATGCACCAAGGAGTAACCCAGCTCACCTCCTTCATGGATGGATCCGGGTACTTGCGCCGAGACGTGACTGGAAATCCGGTTTGGCCAGGAAAATTGACGGAAGAGCCTGCACAGCCCGTTGCGATTGCGCTCGATGGCTGGATAACGCTCGGTATACGAGCCCTCAAGGTAGGTCTGCGCAACAATACCGGGGCCGCCATGGCCAGGCCCCGCAATGAAAATCATGTCGAGGTCAAAAGCTTTGATCACCCGATTGAGGTGCACATAAAGCAAATTCAAACCCGGCGTTGTCCCCCAATGGCCCAGCAGTCGTGGCTTTAGGTGTTTAAGTAACAAGGGCACTTCAAGCAGGGGGTTGTCTTGCAGGTAAATCTGCCCGACGGACAGATAGTTGGCTGCCCGCCAATAGGCATCCATGTCCTGCAACTGTTGTGTAGTAAGTCCTTGGCGCATTGCTTTCTCCTTAGCGGATGGCTCTCAGCTGTACAGCCGACGGAATACCGCGGGCAACAGATCCGGCAGATCTTCTGCCATTAATCCAGGGCCGAATTCGGCAGCCGCCGCGCCGTGCAACCAGACTCCCGCCGCGGCACTGTCGAAAGCCGACATTCCTTGCGCGAGCAGGCCCAGGATAATTCCACTCAAAACGTCGCCCGTGCCTGCGGTGGCCAATGTTGACGGTGCATTGGTGTTGATGATTGCTCTGCCATCCGGGGCTGCAATCACGGTGTCACTGCCTTTGAGGACGACTACCGCCCCGCATCGCCGGGCGGCGGCGAGGGTACGGCTCAGCTTGTCGCCAGCAGCATCAAATACCCGGCGGAATTCGCTTTCATGGGGCGTCAGTACGCAGGGACCTTTGATCGCTCGATCCAGGGCGCCGGGGTCATCCTGGAAGGCTGTAATTGCGTCAGCGTCGATAACGGTTGGACGTCCAGTGGCAAGCATGGCAAGCACATGGCCAAACGTTTCCTTGTCAACGCCGGCACCAGGGCCGATCAACCAGGCGGAAAAACGGCTGCCATTGAGCAAGTGACCAAAATCTTCCGGCGTCACCCAGGGACGCACCATGATGCTGTCCAGCGCAGCGGCGTAAATGGCGAGCGCTATTTCAGGTACTGCAATGGTTGTGAGCCCCGCCCCTGCTCTTGCTGCGCCTCTGGCAGCCATTCGAGCAGCACCGGTCATTGGATACCCACCAAAGATCAGGGCATGACCGCGGCTGTGTTTGTCGGTGTCCGCCTTGGCTCGCGGCAGGTTGGCCAACCACAACGCTGGATCATTCTCAAACGTCTGGGGTGCGATGGCGTCGATTACCGCTTTGGGGGTGCCAATGTCCGCAACGATGACTTCGCCACACAAGTCCCTCCCCGGCAGCAACAGGTGACCTGGTTTCTTGCGCAAAAAAGTGACGGTCAGCACTGCCGAAACCGCACCTAGCGCTTCGCCGGTATCGCCCATTACCCCGCTGGGCGTATCGATTGCGACAATCGGCACATTGCCATGGCTCGCGGCGGCAAGCGTATCCAGCGCTTGGCCTTCCAGTGGACGACTCAGGCCCGCACCGAACAGAGCATCGACGATCAATTCGGCCCCCTCGAGCACCGAGGGGCTTAACGCTTCGACTTCCCCGATCCAACGCTGTGCATGTTGCCGTGCTTCATCTTTGAGACTGAATCGGCTCCCCAGCATCGCCACCCTCACCGGCCATCCGGCTTCTGCAAGCAGGTGCGCGGTGACGAACCCATCACCACCGTTGTTGCCTGGCCCGCACAGTACCAACAGAGGTCTTGGCGTCCAGCGGCGCTCGATTTCGCGTGCCACTGCCGCACCGGCATTGGCCATCAATTCAAAAGACGACACACCGGCAGCGACGGACAGTCGATCTGCATCCGCCATCTGCCGGACTGTGAGCAAGGCTGTCTGAGGACTGACCAGCACAGAATCGAGATTCAAAATGTCCACGCTTTTCCACTCTTTCAAACCGCACTGAAATCAATGACCACCCGGGATGGAACATCACCGTGTTCGAGACGCTCGAAAATCTGGTTAATCGCCGATAACGGCTGCAATTCGATATCGGCCTTGACCTTGCCTTGCGCCGCAAAATCCAGCGCCTCGGCCATGTCCTGGCGAGTGCCGACAAACGAGCCTCGAACGGTGATGCAATTGGCAACGACATCAAACAACGGCACCGGAAACTCACCCGGCGGCAACCCCACCAGCACGCAAGTCCCGTGCTTACGCGTCATGGCGACGCCTTGATTGAACGCGCTAAGCGATGGCGCGGTGATCAGTACGCCATGACCACCACCGCCCGTAGCCTCTTTCACGGCTTCGACCGGATCGCCTTGTTTGGCGTTAACCACAGCGTCGGCGCCAAGCTTGGTGGCATGGGCCAGTTTGCGGTCATCAATATCAACGGCGCAGACTTGCAGCCCCATAGCCTTGGCGTACTGGACAGCCAGGTGACCCAGTCCGCCCACACCGGAGATCACAATCCACTGTCCGGGCCGGGTATCGGTTTCCTTGATGCCTTTGTAAGTCGTGACGCCGGCACAAATGATCGGCGCGGCCTCTCTCGGATCAAGGCCATAGGGAATGTGGGCGACGTAGTTCGGGTCGGCCAGGATGTATTCGGCAAAGCCGCCGTTCTTTGTGTAGCCACCAAATTGTGCTTCAGCGCACACCGTCTCCCAGGCCGACAGACAGTATTCACAATGCCCACAGGCTGAATACAGCCACGGTACACCGACCCGCTCGCCTTCCTTGACACTGGTTACTCCGGCCCCGAGGGCTGTGACGATACCGATGCCTTCGTGCCCTGGAATAAAAGGCAAACCCGGTTTGAGCGGCCAGTCGCCGCGTGCCGCATGCAGGTCGGTATGACAAACCCCGCAGGCCTCTGTGCGGACCAGGATCTGGCCCGGGCCGGGGGTTGGATTATCACAACGTTTAAGCACCAGCGGCTGGCCGAATTGTTCAACGACGGCAGCCTGCATTTGGAGTGTCATGGGAGCTTCCTTTTTTAGCGGTCCCGTGCGTGGGGCCACATGAAGTGACAAGCAGGTCCGGAAGGTGGGCCGAGTTCCGGTGTGCGCTGCACCTTGCGTATCAACTGGCGGAGGACAAACCCAAGCCCTTGATCGCTTCAATCATGCTCGACATGACGACCTGAGCAGGCACGAAGTAGCACAGAACTCGGCGCCTTGAGTGGGCGCGACGCAGCCTTAAACCGGAGCGTCAACGGAGACGTAACGCACCAGTTTTTTGTTAACGAAGGCCTGGATGCCCATATCGCCCAACTCACGCCCGTAACCGGAGTTCTTAATCCCGCCGAAGGGCAATTCAGCATCTGACCAGCTAATGTTGTTGATAAACATCATGCCGGTATCGATCCGGCTGGCGACTCGCAGACCACGGCCTACGTCCCTTGTGAACACCGAGCCGCCCAGGCCGAAATCCGAGTCATTGGCTAGCGCGATCGCCTCTTCTTCATCCTTGACCCGGAAAAAAAGCGCGACAGGGCCAAAGAACTCATCTCTGAACGCCGGATTGTCCGGTGCAATGTTGGTCAGGATTGTCGGACTCATGTAAGCGCCCGGACGACGAATTCTCTCGCCACCAAGCAGTACCTCGGCGCCGTTAAAAACAGCGTCTTCGACCTGCGCCAACAATTGTTGCAGGGCGGACTCGGTCGACATGGGTCCCAGTGTTGTGCTCTCGTCCATCGGATTGCCTGGCTTAAGCGCGGCCAGTGCTGCCTGAAAGCGCTCAATAAATACATCTGCGACTTCTTCAAGCACGATAAAACGCTTGGCGGCGCAACAGGTTTGCCCGCAGTTGTACATACGGCCCCAGACCGCCCAGTTGACGGCGAGGTCGAGGTCGGCGTCCTCCAGGACGATAAACGCGTCGCTGCCGCCCAGTTCCATCGATGAAGGCTTGAGGTTGGCTCCGGCCCGCGCCGAGAGACTGCGGCCGGCGGCTACGCTACCCGTCAGGGCGACACCTTTGACGCGTGCGTCGTCCACAACGCGGTCCGACTGCTCATGGGAAATCATCAGGTTGGTGTAGAGCCCCAAGGGTGCTCCGGCCTCGATCAACAGCGACTCGAAAGCCATCGCGCATTGCGGAACACAACCGGCGTGCTTGACCACCAACACATTGCCCGCCATGAGATGCGGCCCTGCGACACGTGCCAATTGGTAGAAAGGAAAGTTCCAGGGTTCGACGCCGAAAATCACCCCGATAGGACTGCTTTCCACATGGGCTTCGCCCTGTTTGGGGTGGAGTCTTTGGCGTGCCAAAAAGCGCTCAGCATTTTTTGCGTAATAATCCAGGATATCGGCACTGAAGGTCACCTCACCACTGGCTTCGCTGATGCGTTTCCCCATCTCCAATGTTGCCAGTCGAGCCAGGTCTTCAACCCTGGAACGCATCAGTTCTGCCGCCCTGCCAATCACTGCGGCACGTTGCGCATAAGAGGTGTGTTTCCAGCTCTGAAAACAATGTTCTGCGGCCGCAAGCTTTTCTTCCCGCTCGAGATCGCTGATTTGTTCAAAGCTTTCCAGCAACTGGCCGTCACTGGGATTAACACTTGTATAAGCCATGACGAATGCCTTCACTTGAGTGAACACAGGCCGATGGATTTCGGCTGAGAGCCCACAAGGGTTATTCCCTATGGGCGTGCTCTGGTAGTGGCTAAATGCGCAGTTCTCTCGAAACGAAGGCGCCGTGATTTCAATCCCCGAGCACAGCTCGCACCGCATCGATGTCGTGGCTGCTGCCATGCACCATCAATAGATACTCGTCAGCCTTGAGGGCGGTTTCGTATTTGATGACCTGGTCTTTGCTTAAGCCCATATTTAATAGCGCTGCGCCGAGTGCGGTGACACCGCCGACAATCACAGCGCCCTCCAGCGCACTCACCAACATGGCCACCAAAGGACCCGCCAAGGCAACGAGCCCAAGGCCAGGTAGAAAGAAAAATGCCGGCGTAATAAGCAGCCCCCAGACACTGCCCCAAAGAGCTCCCATAGCGCCCCAAGACTTCACCTTGTCTCCCAACTGGTAAAAGCCGATCGGGTGTTCTTCCGTGTGATAGCCCTTACCCACGATTGAGAGTTTCTTTACGTCAAAGTCTTCCTGGCTCAGAGCACGTATCGCACTTTCGGCTTCGGCATGGGTTTTAAAGATGTAGAAATCAGAACGGTTGATGCTCATGGTCTGAGGCCTGCTCGTGGGGTCGTATCTGAAAACGGTGCAAGACACACGAGTTCCGCTGCCGAACACCGCATGAATGTCAGTAGCTGACGATGATGTTGTTCTGCACATTCTTGACGCCAGCCGCACTCCAGGCTGAATGCATCGCCAACTCTCGCTCCGCCCAGTTGTCGACTGTCCCGGACAAGGTCACATCGGCACCGTGCACTTCGACGGTAATCTTCTGCGAATCAATAATGGCCCGACGCTTGAGCGCTTCTGTGATGTCGGTCTTCACTCCTTTTGCCGATATCGTGGACTTGATCAAAATGTTGTTACTGATCCCCCTGACGCCCATCAGGTTACGGACCGCGCCTATGGCTTCCCTGCGCTGGTATTCCCATTCCACATCGCCGGACAGTGTCACCCAACCACCTTCAATCTGAACCTTGATCGAGTCCTTGGTCAGGTTGGTTGTCCACTCCAAGGCACTTTCAGCAGAAAGCGCAATATCGGCATCGTTACGCTGACTCGCGCCTGGCAGTTTGACGTCCATCTCTATGGCCAGCGCGCGAACACCCGAGACCTTCTGCACGGCTTGTTCAGCGGCCCATTTTTCGACGTAACTGTTAACGTGTCCGGCGAGGGTCACGATGCCATCCTTGACCTCAACACCGATCTGTTCGGCATTGACGGAGGGGTCCCAACGCAGCTCTGCAAGGATGTCGTTTTTTAGTTCCTTATCGGTTTTCATCAATTCAATCCCGAATAATGTGGTTGCCGGTGCGGCTTTTATGACAGGGCCGTGCGTCAGTCAGCCCCTGGGCCTCAACGCCAAAACGAGCGTTGCGGCTGCGCAGAGGCAGAGGCAGAGGCAGAGGCAGAGTCAATCAAGTTAGGCGCCTGATTTGCTCATGAGTAGCCTCGGAAACTACCTACACTCTCAGCTGACGCCATCGCGCAACAGGCCAATTGCAATGAGCAAATTCATGCGTCGTCATGCCGAAACCCATAACAGCAGCCGTATAGGCTGGCTCAGAGCGGCTGTGCTGGGGGCAAACGATGGAATTGTGTCAACCGCCAGCCTGTTAATCGGCGTTGCAGCCGCCAATACCACGCACAACACGCTGATCGTGACGGGTGTCGCGGGGCTCGTCGCGGGCGCCATGTCGATGGCGGCAGGTGAATATGTTTCCGTGCACTCCCAGGCCGATACCGAGCACGCTGACCTGGCAAGAGAAAAAAAAGAGATCGAGACAAAGCCTGCGGCTGAACACCGAGAGCTGGCACGTATCTACGTCGGCCGTGGGGTTGAGCCTGAACTGGCCAGACAGGTGGCCATCCAGTTAATGGCGCACGATGCCCTGGGTTCACACGCCCGAGATGAACTGGGTATTTCCGAGGAACTGAGTGCCAAGCCTCTTTCGGCAGCGTTTGCGTCAGCGACGAGTTTCATCGTCGGCGCCATTTTACCGGTCGCCGTAACGCTGATAGTGCCGCTTCAGAACGCGATCCTCTGGATATCGATCATGTCACTGGTTTTCCTCGCCACATTGGGCGCCGTCGCGGCAAAGGCCGGGGGCGCTCCCTTGCTGGCGGGGGCCTGGAGGGTGACATTTTGGGGGGCGTTGGCGATGGTCATTACCGCCGTGGCTGGCAGACTATTCGGGGCGATTGTCTAACGCTATTAAACGTGGTTGTCACGATTCAGGAGTGGGAACAAATCATCGTCAGGAATTCATTTTCGACACTGACGCCAGAAGGCGCTTTGTCATCCGAAAGGATCAGTTCGCCGCTGTAATAGGCAAAGTAAACCGAGTTTGTCGTGCCTCGCTGGCGAGCAAAGCCACATACGGCAAGGTCACGGCGGTCGGTATTCACGGCGGTCGCGTAGAGCGGGTCGAACACCCATCCGTCACCCTCCAGCCCGGTCAGTGCTTTGGTCCTGGTAACGTAGTCGTCCTTGGCTGTAACCGGCACTTTGATGCGGGGCTGATTGAGGTTGTCGATCGAGTCCGGCGTGGTCACTGTTTTTTCAGTCGGAGCATGCCCGCAGCCGACAAGGCAAGCACACATCAGACCCAGCAAAATGTTCATTTTCATAGTGGTGCCATTCAATTGAATTGAAATGCGCCTGTGGTTAATTGGCGCGACCGGCCTTTTTGAGCATAAGTTGTGCACGCTCATTTGCTTCGTCTGCCGATTTTTTTGCCTCCAGGGCCGCACGCAGTGCCTGATCTGCTTTGGCCGCCGACTGATCCGCGTGCACTCTGGCCGCTGTTGCCATGTCTTCGGCACCGCTTATCCGGGCATCAATCTCCTGTCGGCGGTGACTGCAACCGGCAGTCATCGCCAAGACCACGATCAATGAAGTAGTCAGGGTGAGTTTTCTCATGGTGTCACTCCTTGGCGCCTGAATAGGCGTAGTTCGGTTTGCCGATGCGGAGAGATCACCCTATTCGGTTGTTGGATAACGCAGAAGGCTCGGAAACTACTCAGGCTCGTCAGTGTTGGTGCCTGGCACGCTCTTATACGTCCATGTCATGCAGTGCCTTGAAGGCCTTGAACAAAACACGAGGATCAGTCGCGCCCTTGTATACCTTTGGCGGTTTGCGTTTAAGCCCCAGGAGGCTGGAAACCGCGCATTGTGCAGTACGAATCGAGTACTCCACGGTGAAGACAACATCGTTTGGCAGTTCGCAGTATTGGCCGATGAAGGCCATATTTTTGTATCCCTCGGGCACGACCCGAGGTCGATCGCCCTCCTCTCGCGGCATGAACTGGCTGGTGATGAACGGCATCATGCAGGGTATGCAGATTGCGCTCTTGAGGATGGCTTGGCTGTCGGAACCAAAGTGCAGATGTCCCAGTAGCTCCGTCATGATCTCGCGCCCAGTGCAGGCAGACATCGGAATGTTGACGAAATTGCCTGGGGTGTCGACATGCAATCCGTAGCCCCAAAACACACTGACTCCCTCGGGTTGGTCGATAAAGTGAGGCTGGAATGGCACCACAATTGACATCAACCAGTTGGATTCAGGAAAAGTAATCAAACCGCCCTCCCCCGGTACATTGCCGGTAAACTCCACGGTCCGTCGCAAAAAAACCGGATCGCTGAGGGTCGTCGTAAATGACACCCACTTGGTCGCATCGATATGGTTAGAAAAAACCTGCGGTTGACCGAACTCGGGCCTGCCTTTCGCCAACGTTTCCCAAAGGGCCCAAGCGCCTTTGATCGCTTTGCTTTTCAATTGCGGGGCCTGATCCATGCTCCCGATGCTTGACGCTTCGGTCATGGAGCCAAGCGTCACTAATACATAATCACAGGCTCGAACATCCACGACGGACTGCTTATCGTCGCGCTCGTAGAGGATGCGCTTGACGCTTTTACCATCGCTTTGCTCGCGCAAATGCATATCCGTCACGCATGCCCCAAGTTCAAAGACCACGCCGCGCTCTACCAGCCATTTGTGTAGCGGTCTGACCAAAGAATCGTATTGGTTGTAGACCGTACGCATGATGCCTTCGAGCCGATTGAATCCCGCCACCATGTGTGCAAAACGTACAATGTAGCGCCGAAATTCTGCGGCGCTGTGCCAGGGCTGAAAAGCAAATGTGGTGCACCACATCAGCCAGAATTGGGACTGAAAGAAGGACTCCGAAAATTGATCGGAAATGGTGGTCCGTCCCAACGCTGCTTCAGACTCGATAGCAATCCTTTCGATGGTTAGAATGTCGCCCTCGGTAAGCCCGAATTCTGGAGCCGTTTCCCTGAGCCCATTGCGAGCCAGACGTGACTTGGAAGAGGTGTGCATCCGTTCATTCCACGCGAGTGTTTCCAGCGTGACGGTTGTTTTGCCATCAAGGGTCGGAATCGACGCGAACAACTCCAGAGTGCATACGTACTTGCTCTCGAACATCCGTCCACCGCGAAGCACATACCCATCCTGCGCGGATCCTCCACCATCAAGACTACCCCCGGGCGTATCAAGCTTTTCGAAGAGCGTAATGTTGCGCCCGATGACATCGCCATCACGGATCATGAACGCGGCCGCAGCCATGGCCGCTATTCCCCCACCCACGAGGTAGAAACGTGCCTCGGGTTCACTCGGTGCAGTTGTTTCCCAGTCATTTTTATCGGTCATGGGTCATTTCCTGGTGCTGAGTCGTGAAAATAGCCCCAACGCACAGGTGCGCCAGCCTGGATTCAGGATAAGAGTGATAACAGTGGTGGCGACAGACTCGGAATCTACCTAGGGGGAATTTGCTAGCGAGGCATCCAGTGGCGACCGCTGGTCGCAGAGTTGTGGCGAAACCCGTCGCTACCGGCAGGCTCGCAACTCAACAAAGGCTGGATGACTTTCAGCTGGTTAACAATGAATGCAATTTACAAGGTCACTGAGTCGCACAGCACTGCGAGCGTGGACGTTGCGTAGCGACTAAAGGGGTGTAGGATCCAAGGAGACGTGTTCCTTCGGAATGCATTGCTGCGGAAGATCACAATGCCTGTTCGCCTTCCACTTGACGCTGGAACGGCCACGCCCAAGGTGATTACCCCATCTCCTTTAGCCGATGCTGCAATGCTGGACTCAAAAGAGCGGTTGACGCCTCAGAACACAACCGAATCCCTTGAGCAGTTACGCTCGTTGAACAACGAGCTGACTGAGATGAATGATCAACTTCGTGCCTCGCTCGAACAGCAACGGACCGCCTCACTGGCTTCTCTGAACGTACTGTACAGCATGAACATCGCGGCCATTCTGTTAGACGAAAATCTGAATATCCGCTTGTTCACCCCTGCCAGTCAGTCACTGTTCAACATTCTTACCCAGGACATCGGACGACCACTGGCTGACCTGCGTCCTATGGCCACTGATGTCAATCTTCTGGAGGATGCCAGAACTGTCATGCGTGATAGGACTCCGCTGGAGCGAGAAGTCGAATCGCGTAGTGGCGTGAGTTTTACCCGTCGGATTTCGCCCTATAACAAACAAGATAATTTTGTTGAAGGTGTGGTCATCACCTTTACCGATATCTGCGATAAAAAACAGGTCACCCAAGCGCTTGAAAACGCAACGCAGAAAGCGGAACTCGCTAACGCCGCTCGGACACGCTTTCTCGCCTCCGCCAGCCATGATCTGCGCCAGCCTTTACAAACACTTAAGTTGTTGCAAGGCCTCCTGCTGGGCATTCTCAAAGATGAGCAACCGCGCAAGCTGACGGTCAGGATTGGCGAAACCGTGGGCGCAATGTCCGGAATGCTAAATGCCCTTCTGGATATCAACCACATTGAAACCGGCGCGATCCTGGCCAACCCCGTCAGCTTTCGAATGAGCGACCTGCTGGATCGACTCGCTGACGAATTCAGCTACAAGGCAGGTGCTAAAGGTTTGAAACTGAAGGTCGTACCTTGTCATCTCTCGGTGGAAAGTGATCCACGCCTACTGGAGCAAATGTTGCGCAATTTGCTATCCAATGCGCTGCAGTACACCCATGAAGGTCGGATACTTCTGGGCTGCCGCCGCCACGGCGGGTGGCTCAGCATTGAAGTCTGGGATACCGGTATAGGAATGGAGTCATCGGAGCAGGAATTCATCTTCAAGGACTACGCGCCTGTAGAAAACTTCAGTCTGGGGAATGGCACAGGATTACTTATTGTTAAACGTTTGTGCACCGTGTTGGGCCACCGTTTACGTGTGCAATCGACTCTTGCAAAAGGGTCTACATTTTCTATTGATGTCGCTTTATCCCGTGAAAGCGCAGCCCTGCCAAGCGAGGCGCAAGAAAATGATTTACAAGAGCACGGCCTGGTAACGAACAAAGAAATGATCCTGATTGTCGAGGATGACGTTGAATTGCTCGAATTACTGGGCGCCCTGCTCAAATCCGAAGGGTATCAAGTGGCAATGGCGAACGACGGTGTCACAGCGCTCGAAAGCGTCACACATCGCGGCGTCCAACCTGATCTGATCCTGGCAGACTTCAATCTGCCAGGATCGATCAATGGCTTGCAACTGATCAGCCAGCTGCGCAAAAGACTCCACCGCAGCATTCCCGCCATCATTCTGACCGGTGATATTTCACGACAGACTTCCCGTGACGTGGCGTTCGAGCACTGTGCTCAGCTCAACAAACCGGCGAAGCTCAAAGAGGTCATCTTTGTCATTACTTCGTTGCTTGCACAGCAACGTCTGGCGATTGTCGACGATGAGCAACTCGATAAAACCGAGTCTTGCGATACAAGGACATCGATCATATTCGTGGTTGATCGCGACGATCTTTTTCGCGAGACGATCCGAGGCGTCCTTGAATCAAGCGATTATCTAGTCCAGGACTATGCGTCATGCGAAGCGTTTCTGGAGGACTACTCCCCCGGGCTACGGGCGTGTTTGTTGGTTGATGCTCAACTACCGGGAATGGAAGGCCTTGAACTCCTGCATCGATTGAGAAGCAACGGCGACGACCTGCCAGCCGTATTGATCAGCGGTAGCAGTGAAGTGTCGATAGCTGTAGATGCCATGAAGGCTGGCGCTTCGGATTTTATTGAAAAGCCATTCGGTCGTAGTGATGTCCTTCAAAGCGTTGCCAGAGCTTTGGAGCATTCGCGTGATGTGAACAAAAAACTGGCCTGGACTCACGAAGCCACCCAATGCATTAACAACCTGACTGACCGTCAGCGCCAAATCATGGACATGGTGCTGGCAGGTCACCCGAGCAAGAACATCGCTGTCGAGCTCGGGATCAGCCAGCGCACCGTGGAAAATCACCGCGCGTCTATCATGACTCGCACTCACTCCAAGTCTATTCCTGCATTGGCTCGTATTGCACTTGCAGCCCAGCGCCTATCGTGCTGAACCGGCAGTATCTCGGGTTGCTCAGAATGCTCGTAACGTTGAAGAAATCTTTCAGGGCGGCCGGGCAGATATTGCCATTCTTCGTGTGGTGCATAGGATAATACAGCAACAACTTCGCGCGAGGCTCCGATTTTGCGGCCTGGTAGGGTGGCGAAGAATTTGTAATTCTGTCCAACGGCATGACCAAAGACCAATCAACTCAGTAGGTAAAATCTCTGTGCCAACTAGTGCGAGACTTGAAAATACCGCACGCCCCTTCCCGCGCAGGGCACTTAACTATGAGTGTTGGTTTTTCAGTACATGCATTTGGTCCGCTGCACTCATTTAACGTACTACATGCCCAAGTCGATAAAGCTCTCTATATCGCCAAAGAACGGGGAGAGACCAATTTTTTACCATTTAAGGTCTATACGAAATTCTGGAATCACTGGTTTTTTAACAAAACGCATGGCTTTGGGTTGCCAGCTCCCGGCGTGGCTGGGTGAGCCGCCTTAGGGCTACCTGGATTGCTCGGCAGCCGGGCATTTGCAGTGGGCAGTTGCCATTCCGTTTTCCATCGGAACATTGGCTGGAATGGTGTGCGAGCGCCTGATCGCGGCCCGGCTAGCGGGTCCACACTTACAAAAAGGCTTCGCCGCAGTTTCCATGGTGGTTGCGGTGGCCTTGCTGGTGAAAGCGATTTCGTCATGTGCATAAGCCGCCATCACGGAAAGCAGGTGTGCTATCGCATCAGCGGCCCCGCAGCATTGGCAGTCATCCAACCCCTCTATCAACAAATTCGCGCCGGAGAATCCTCATGAATGTCGACTGGCTCAACTTCACGCCCTGGTCATCCCTTGCCGGAGGCGCATTGATTGGCCTGTCGGCCAGTCTATTTGTCGTTGCCAACGGACGTATCGCAGGCATCAGCGGTCTGATCGGCAGTCTTTTACAGCGTAGGAGCGAGGGGGTGAGTGAGAAAGTACTTTTTCTCCTGGGTCTGCTCATCGCGCCGCTTCTATGGGGCTTGTTCGCCACGCTGCCACAGATTGAGTTCAAAAGTGGCTGGTTCGCACTGATCGTCGCCGGTGTATTGGTGGGCATTGGCACACGATACGGGTCAGGTTGCACCAGTGGCCATGGGGTATGCGGCCTATCGCGCCTTTCGCCACGATCGATGGTCGCCACTGTATGTTTCATGTTCAGTGGTTTCGTCACAGTGTTTGTCTTGCGTCATCTGCTGGAGGGGTGGACATGATCAAACTGACCGCATTCATTGCGGGCCTGCTGTTCGGCTTGGGCCTGCTTCTGGCAGGCATGGCCAACCCGAGCAAAGTACTCGCTTTCCTGGATTTAACCGGTGCCTGGGACCCTTCCTTGGCGTTGGTCATGGTCGGGGCCATTGGCATAGCCGTTGGCCCGCTAACCTGGGCGCGACAACAATCCTGTTCGCTGCTGGGAAGGCCAATGCAGCTACCGATCAAACGTGAGTTGGACCCGCGTTTGATTGGCGGGAGCCTGTTGTTCGGCATCGGCTGGGGAATAGCGGGCATCTGCCCTGGCCCCGCAGTCGCAATTCTGCTGACACTACGCTGGCAAATAATCGTATTCATGTTAGCCATGCTGGCCGGCATGTTGCTGTTTACTGCGCTTGAGACCCGGCAACCATTGATCGGGAGATCGCCATGAAAGCGAACATTGGAACCATTGACCGTAGCCTGCGCATCGTCGCCGGTCTGCATCTCATTGGTCCCGTCACGGCACGGGCGTATCTGAGCCTGTACAAGGGACCTGATCAACGTTCATCTTTTGGCATATATACAAACTGGACGCTCACTTCAAAGCCCTCCTCCCTTCCTGTCGCGGGTGATGTCAGGGTCATGCTGGCGCCGACGCCTTGCACAATGGTTTTGGCAATGGCCAACCCCAACCCTGAACCACTGGCTTCGCTGTTGCCGCGCACGAAGCGCTCGGTCAGGTACTGCAACACCGCTTTCGGTACCAGCGGGCCGCCGTTGACCACCCGCAGCAGCGCTTGATCGGTGAGGCTGACCTCGACCGGTTGATCCGCGGCACCGTACTTCAGCGCATTCTCGACCAGGTTGCGCAACAGGATGCCGAACGCATCGGGATCAATCGTCGAGTAGACGCTGGCCTGGCCCGGCAGCTGCAACTTGATACGCTGCCCGCTGCTGTGGTTCCACTCGTCGACCACATGGGCCAGCAACGGAATCAGGTCCTGCGGCGCTTCGGACAACAGGCCACCGCCCTCAGCCTTGGCCAGTTGCATGAGCTTTTCCGAGAGCCGTGCCAATTCCCGTAACGAGTTCTCGATCTTCGCCGCGCGCACCTGCAATGGGCCTTCGGGGGCTTCGTGGCGCAGGCGCTGGATCTGCGCCAACGTTGCCGCCAACGGTGTGCGCAGTTCATGGGCGCTGTTGGCCGTGAAGCTGCGCTCAGCCTCCAACGCCTTGCGCAAGCGCTCAAGCAAATGGTTGACCGCATCAGCCAGCGGGTCGATTTCTGCCGGCAGCTGCGCGACTTTGATCGGCGACAGATCGCCCACGCCCCGCGCTTCCACGGCATGACGATAGGCCAACACGCTGCGCAGACTGATGCGCACAAACAACCAGGTGCCCAACAGGCTGATGGGGATCAGCGCCAACAACGGCAACAACAAGGCAAACAGGGCTTCGCGCGCGGCTTCACGGCGATGCCCCAGCGGTTCGGCGATTTCGATAAACAACGTCTCGCGCAGCGCCGAGGCACCGTACAGACGGTATTTTTCAGTGGCGGAAAACCCTTCGCTCGACTGTTTGTTGAAGATCTTCGGGTTGGCGTCGTGGGACTGCATCAGAATCTCACCCTTGGCATCGCGCACCAGGTACGTCAGGTATTCCTTGTGCATTTTCAGGGTGGCGACATGTTGCGCCTCGCGAGGCGCTTCACGGTTGCTGATTTCCAGCACGGCCAGAGGCAGGATGCGTTGCGCGGTCTCTTCCAGAGCGCTGTCGAAGGCTTCGTTCAACTCGTGTTGCACCACCAGCCAGGCGCCGACGGTCGCCCCGAGCCAGAGCAAAGTCATGCCCAGGGTCAACCCCAGGCCCAGGCGTTTTTGCAGACTTGATGACGACTTCATGCGCTCATCAACCGGTAACCCATGCCACGCACGGTTTCAATCAGCTCGCGCCCGAGTTTTTTGCGCAGGCGACTGATGTAGACCTCGATGGTGTTGCTCTCGATTTCCGCGCCAAAGGCATACAAGCGCTCTTCGAGTTGCGACTTCGACAGCAACGCGCTGGGGCGCTGGACAAACGCCTCGAACAGCGCCCATTCACGGGCCGTCAGGTCCACGGTGGTGCCGGCGCGCTGCACCGTGCGCGCACTCATGTCGACCTGCAAATCACCAAGCCTGATCTGCGGATTGGGATTGCCGCTGTAACGCCGGGCCACCGCCGCCACCCGGGCGGAGAGCTCGAACAGGTCGAACGGTTTGACCAGGTAGTCGTCGGCCCCGGCATTCAGACCGGCAATGCGATCGGAGATCTGATCCTGGGCGGTGAGGATGATCACCGGGGTCACGTCGCCCGCTGAGCGCTGCTGGCGCAAGAAGTCCAGCCCGCGACCATCCGGCAGCATCAAGTCCAGCAGGATCAGGTCGTAAGGCGTGGTGCGCACGCTGTTGCGCGCATGGTCCAGGCGCTGTACCCAATCCACGGCGTGGCCGTCATCGGCGATCTGCTCGCGCACCGCTTCTCCCAGCCCGGGGGCGTCCTCGACCAATAAAACCCGCATCTGGCACCTCCTGTGATGGTTGTCGTGCAGCACCTTAACCGCCTTAGCTGACGTGAATCTGAAGATTCAGCGGGTTGTCAGGAATGACCTTTAGGGTATGCCACACACGCCGACCCGGCAGGAGACAGATCATGAAATCAGCTTTTATTGCCAGTACCGCCCTGTTGAGCGTGCTGCTCAGCGGTTACGTCCTGGCCGATGACGACTGCAGCGACCCCGTCAGCGACTGGCAGCCTCGTGAAACCTTGCGTCAACAGGTGGAGCAGCAATGGGGCTGGAGCGTGCAGCGCATCAAGGTCGACGACGGTTGCTACAAGCTCAAGGGCACCGACCGCAAGGGCAACGCCATCGACGCCCGTTATGCACCCGCCTCGCTGCGATTGCGCACGTTGCAAATCAATTTCGGCGATGACGGCGACGCCCGGGATTACCTCACCAGCCCTGCTCGGGAATGAGCATTGCGGATTTTTCCCGGCTGTTCAGGTTGCTGTCAGCCAGCAGGTCCAGGCTCTCGCCACAACGCTCAAACAGGACACCCTCATGAAAAAGATCATCGCTGCAAGCTGCCTCATTGGTGCCATTGCCCTGCCGGGGCTGGCCCAGGCCCGTGAAGTGACCCTGACCACCCAGCTCAAGAACTACAGCGGCAATGATGCGTACCTGGCGATCTATGTCACCGACGCCAATGGCCAATACCAGAAAACCCTCTGGGTGGCCGGCAAGAAGGCCAAGTACTACCGACACTTGACCGACTGGGCCCGTGGCAGCGGCATGAACCCGAGTGAATTTGACGGGGTCAGCGGCGCCAGTGTTGGCAGTGGGCAGACCCTCAAAGTCAGCGTCGAGCTGGCAGACACCTTGATTGATGCCGGGTATCAGATCCGCATCGACAGCGCCGTGGAAAACAAACGCGAAGCCCGAGCCGACATCAGCGTCCCCCTGACCTCCAAAGGCTCGGGCACGTCGGCGACCGGCAGCACGTACGTCGACTCCTTTACCTACGACCTGTAGTAACAGCGACTTCTGGAGGCTGAATATGCTTCGCCAGTTCCATTCCCTGCCCGGTCTGATCGCCGCCCTGTTGGTCATGTTATTGGCCATCAGCGGCGCGGTATTGTCCGTCGATCCAGCGCTGGAACGCCTGCACAACACGTCCATCGCTGCCGGCCAACTTAATGTCGGTCAGCTGGCCGGGCGCGTTGCCAGCCACTTTCCGGGCGTGGAGCAAATCCAGCGCACCGCATCCGGCACGGTCATCGTCTACTACAACCAGGACGGTCAGAGCGGAGCCGAAAAGGTCGACCCGCTGACCGGCCAGGGCCTCACGCCTTACGAGCCGTCCGCCTTCTCACGTTGGGTGAAAGACCTGCACCGCTCGTTGTTCATGGGCACACCCGGCCACGGCGTTTCGGGCGTTGGTGCGCTGTTCATGTTGATCCTGTCGGTTTCCGGCGCATTGCTGCTGGCCCGGCGCCTGGGCGGCTGGCGCAACCTGTTGCGTCCATTGCGCGGCACGTTCAGCCAGCGCTGGCACTCCGAAGTCGGGCGTCTGGCCTTGCTCGGGCTGCTGCTGTCGGCCCTGAGCGGGCTGTACATGTCCGGCACCACCTTCGGTTTGATCGCCGACGGCAGTCAGAACGAGCCGGCCTTCCCCACTCACATCAGCGCCGGCCCGGCGTTGCCGGTGACGAACCTGCAAGCGTTGCAGGCCACCGACCTGAACGACCTGCGCGAACTGGTCTACCCGAGCCCCGGCAACCCGCAAGACGTGTTCTCCCTGCGCACCGCCCAGGGCGACGGCTACGTGGACCCGGTCAGCGGCACCTTGTTGTCCTGGCAAGCCCACGATTCGATGCACAACGTTTACGAATTGATCTACCAATTGCACACCGGTGAAGGCCTCTGGTGGCTGGGCCTGCCGCTTGGTCTCTGCGCCCTCTGCGTGCCGTTGATGAGCGTGACCGGCATCCTGCTCTGGTGGCGCCGCCGCCAGGCCGGCCCGAACATCCGCCACAACAGCCCCGCCCACTCCGCCGACAGCGTGATTCTGGTGGGCAGTGAAAACAACAGCACCTGGGGCTTTGCCAACACCTTGCATGAAGCGCTGCACGAAGCCGGGCACCGAGTGCACAGCGCGGCGATGAATGAATGGAGCGGCGATTACCGCAGCGCTCAACGGCTGTTCATCCTCACCGCGACCCATGGCGACGGTGATGCCCCAGCCTCGGCCTCACAATTCCTCGCTCGGCTGGCAACCTCCGGCCTCAAACCCGGCCTGCCGTTTGCGGTGCTGGGTCTGGGGGATCGGCAGTTTGCGCAATTCTGTCAGTACGCCCATCAAGTGCAGGAAGCGCTGGTGCAGGCCGGCGGCTCGGCATTACTGGGGCTGGAAACCGTCAACCGCCAGTCCTCTCAAGAGTTTGCTCGTTGGGGTCATGCCCTCGGCGAAGTACTGGGGCACGACTTGACGCTGGTCCACAGTCCGTCGCAACCGCTTACCCACCCACTGCAACTGCAGGAATGCATTGTCTACGGCGAACACGTGAAGGCGCCGACCCACGTCCTGCGCTTCAAAACTCCGGACGAGTTCCCGGCCTTTCAAGCCGGGGACCTGGTGGGCATTCTGCCGCCGGGCAGCCCGGTCCCGCGCTTCTACTCACTCGCCAGCAGTTCCGACGACGGCGTGCTGGAAATCTGCGTGCGTAAACACGAAGGCGGTCTGTGCTCGCAGTTCCTGCATGGCCTGAGCCTTGGCGCATCGATCGAAGCCTTTATCCAGCCCAACCCGCAATTTCGGCCAGCGTCGGGCGCGCACCCGGTGATCCTGATCGGCGCCGGCACGGGGATAGGTCCCTTGGCCGGTTTTATCCGCAACAACAAGGCCCGACACCCGATGCATTTGTATTGGGGCGGACGCAACCCGGCGTCGGATTTCCTCTACGAACCGGAGCTCAACCGTTACCTGGCCGACCGGCGCCTGACCGCATTGCGCGCTGCGTTCTCTCAGGTTCAGGACCGCAGTTACGTGCAAGACCGGTTGATCAGCGACGCGCTGGCCTTGCGCCGACTGATCGAAAAAGGCGCCCAGGTGTTGGTGTGTGGCAGCCGCGAAATGGCCAAAGGCGTGATGCTGGCCCTGGACGAAGTGTTGGCACCGCTCAACCTGAGTGTGCTGACCCTCAAAGCACAAGGACGCTACCGTGAAGATGTCTATTGACGGGCAACGCTACAGCCTGAACGGCGAGACCATGGGCAGCCGCTACACCGCGCTGTTCTATGCCGATGCGGGCCTCGACACCGACGCAATCGGCCGCAGCCTGGCCAAGGCCGTGGGCCGGGTGGACCAGCAAATGTCCACCTGGAAAACCGACTCCGACCTCAACCGCCTCAACGCCGGGCCCGAACAGGAGTGGCTGTCAGTCCCCAAGGAACTGGCCACGGTGCTGGCCGCCGCGCTGCGGGTCAGTCAGCAATCGAGCGGCGCTTTCGACATCGCCGTCGGTGATCTGGTGGACGCCTGGGGGTTTGGTCCCGGCGAACAGACAGTCACGGAGCAGGCACTCGCAGCGGTGCTGCCGCGATCTCGACTGTCAGCCAGCGCCGCGCTAAAGGTTGACTCACAACGCAATCAGGTACGCAAACGTGCGCCGCTGCAGCTTGATTTGAATGGCATCGCCAAGGGCTTCGGCGTCGATGAACTGGCCCGCTGCCTGGAAGGGTTTGGCATCACGCGCTACCTGGTCGGCATTGACGGCGAAATGCGCGCCCGAGGGCTCAAGCCGGATGCGCAACCCTGGGTCGTGGCGATTGAAAAACCCTGCCGGGGCGTGCGTGAAGTGATGGGCGTGATGGAACTCAGCGATGCCGCCATCGCGACGTCGGGGGACTATCGACAGTGGGTCGATGTCAGTGGGCAAACCTACGCCCACACCATGAACCCGGTTACCGGCGCGCCACTGCGTAACCCGTTGGCGGCGGTCAGCGTGGTGGCGGCCTCGTGCATGCTCGCCGATGCCTGGGCCACGGCGCTGCTGGTGCTGGGCGAAATCGAAGGCCCGCGACTGGCGCAGGAACGCGGGATGGACGCGTTGTTCGTGCTGCACGACGGTGAGCAGTTCAAGGAAATTTCCATAGTCGGCGGCCAATTGCAGGCGCACATTGACACCCGTCCACTTGATCCACCCAAAGACAGTGAGTCCCGTTAAACCATGAAATTCATGCACCGGCACACCGAGCTACACCGCAGTGAGCGTATCGGCTGGCTGCGCGCCGCCGTCCTGGGGGCCAACGACGGGATCGTGTCCACCGCCAGCCTGTTGATCGGCGTCGCCGCCGCCAACGCCAGTCACGCCACGCTGCTGGTCACCGGAATGGCCGGGCTGGTCGCCGGCGCCATGTCCATGGCAGCGGGGGAATACGTCTCCGTGCACTCTCAGGCGGACACCGAACGGGCCGACCTGTCCCGGGAACGCGCCGAACTGGCCAGCGACCCGAAAGCCGAACACATCGAACTGGCGAACATTTACATGCATCGCGGCGTATCGCCGGAACTGGCCCATCAAGTGGCTGACCAATTGATGGCCCATGACGCCCTCGGCTCCCATGCCCGGGACGAACTGGGCATCAGCGCAACACTCACCGCCAAACCGCTGCAGGCCGCCCTCGCCTCGGCCGCCAGTTTCGTGGTCGGCGCGGCATTGCCGCTGGCGGTGGTTTTCATCGCGCCAGCGCCCAGCGTGGTGCCGTGGATGTGCGGCATGTCGCTGGTTTTTCTCGGCAGCCTGGGGGCTGTGGCGGCCAGGGCCGGCGGTGCCAGCGTAGTGACCGGCGCCTGGCGCGTGACGCTGTGGGGCGTGTTGGCCATGGGCATCACCGCGCTGGTGGGGTCGTTGTTTGGGGCGGTGGTCTAGCGCGTCGATACTCCAAAACACAAAAGGCGCCCGATCCTCGATGGGGCGCCTTTTGTGCGTTGACGACTAGACCACGCCGACGAAATCGCTCGCCGTCAGGGCGATATGCCCGACCAGATCGATCTGGATATCAGCCCCATTGCCGCTGTTGACGTTGCCCTCCACATAGGTGTGATCGACTCCGCCGACATTGACGAAGTGGTACTTCAATTGCGCCTGGTTGTTGAACTCGTTGCCAGCGCCATTCCACTCGCCGAGGAAGGTGAAGTCCTGATTGCCGGCCGCTCCGGCGCCGGAGGTACGGGCATCGATCAATGACAGGTCGATGTGATCGGTTCCGTGCACAAAATCAGTGATCACGTCGCGGCTTGCAGTCGTCGTGCCCGAGTCGTTGACCGAGCTGAACACAAACATGTCCGCCCCCGCGCCACCGGTCAACGTATCGCGGTTGCCATTACCGGTCAGCGTGTCGGCGCCGCCACCACCGCTCAAGGTGTCGATGCCACCCTGGCCGGTCAGGGCGTTATTGTTGTTGTCGCCAGTCAAGCTGTTGGTGCCGCTGCTGCCGATGACATTTTCCACGCCGACCAAGCTGTCGTTACCGGTTTGCGAGCTACTGGCCCCCCCAGTGCTCAGGTTGACCGTGGCGTTGGCCGAAGTCCCCGACAGGTCATAGGTGTCAGTGTCAGCGCCGCCGTCATACGTGTCGTTGCCATCGTTGACCGAGGCCAGGAAGGTGTCATTGCCCAGGCCACCGTACAAATTATCCAGGCCTTGCCCACCGACGAGGGTGTCGTCACCACTGCCGCCGTCGATCCAGTCGTTGCCGCCCTGGCCTTGCAGCAAGTTGCTGGCCGCATCGCCCTGGATATGGTCGCTGCCCGAACTGCCGCTGACGTTCTCGATTCCGGTCAGGCTGTCGCTGCCGGTCTGGGCACTGGTTGAAGTGCCGACGAGCAAGTCCACCGTGGCCGCCGCCGAAGTGGCCGACAGGTCATAAGTGTCAGTGCCCGAACCACCGTCGTAGTGGTCGTTGCCGTCATTGACCGATGCCAGCAGCGTGTCGTTGCCCGCCTCGCCGAAGACGAAGTCATTGCCCGCCAGACCGCTCAACTGGTTGTTGCCACTGTTGCCATGGATGACGTTGTCCAGTGCGTTACCCGTGCCGTTGATGTTGTTCGAACCGAGCAGGGTCAAGTTCTCGACGTTGGCGCCCAAGGTGTAGCTGACCGACGACATGACGGTGTCGGTGCCCTCGTTCAGGCTCTCCTGAACCACGTCGCCATTGGCATCGACCATGTAGATGTCATTGCCGGCGTTGCCGCGCATCGTGTCGTTGCCGGTGCCGCCGTCCAGCAGGTCGGAGCCGAGGCCGCCATTGAGCACATCGTTGCCCGAATAGCCCATCAGGATGTCCTGATAGTTGGTGCCATTGAGCGTATTACTGAAGAAGTTGGTGCCTTCGATGAAGCGTCCGACCGCCTCCGACGGGTCGGACGTGAGTTGCTCCACCGTGCCGTTGTTATCGGTGTAAGTCGTGACCACCCGCAGTTGCTGGCCGAACTGTGCCGAGGTCGGCGCAAAGGTCGACGCATTCGCCCCGGTGATACTCAGCCAGGCCGCGCCCACCAATGCTTGCCACTGATAGGAGAACCCGCTTGGCCCCGGCAAACCGTCGGCGTCCTGGATAGCCGAGGTGTTGGCGGTCAGCCGGTATTGCGCCGGCACCGGACGACTTGGTGTGGTCGGCGCGGTGGCAAAACCCGACAACAGCACATTGCCGGTCGGCAGATGGTTGGTGATGTTCAGGTTGATCGTACGGTCGGCGAAGCGCAGTTTTTCCACGCCAATCACGATATCGGTGCCATCGACGTTCGCCGCACCCACGCGCAAATCCACCACTTTGAACGCGGTGATCAGTTCACCGCCGGGCCGGGTATCGGTGAACTTGGTGATGCTGTAGTCGGCAAAATTGCCACTGTACAGCGCCGCATCCGCTGCGCCGTCAGCGGTGCCGGAGGCCGCATGGTTGTCGCCCAGAATGAAATCAGGGCGAGTCGATTGCAGGCCGGTAAAGTGTTGGGCAAAGCCCTGACTGGCGAGCAAGTGGTTCAGATCGGCCAGCTTGATCGAGTCACCGACGATCACGTCATTGCCGCCATTGCCCTGGGAGACATCATCACCACTGCCGCCAATCAGCCAGTTCTCCGTGGCATTACCGATCAGGCCTGCCAGAGGATTGGCTGGAGTGACCGTGTTCGGCCGGCTGTCGCTGAAGCGTGAACCAATCAGGCCTTCTATGTCGGTGAGCAAGGCGTTGAACGGTTGGAACAGCACAGCGGTGCCCGGCGCCGCCACGATGTTTTGGTTATTGAGGTCGGCGGCGGCATCAAGGGCGATGTTCACATCGCTGAACGCCGCAATATCAAAACCGACATCCCCAATCGCTTCGTCACCATCGCCCTGGCCTGGCGCACCACCGAGGCCCGGCAGCAGAATGTCGTCACCGGCACCGCCGAACTCCTGGTCGCCCGTGGAGCCGCCGGAAATGATGTCATCGCCGTCCTCGCCAAACAGAATGTCCGGGCCGTCACCGCCGTAGATCTCATCGTTGCCGTCACCGCCATGCACCAGGTCGGTGTCGCCACCGGCATCGATGTAGTCATTGCCGGCACCACCGTAAATCTCGTCAATCCCGGCCTCCCCATAGAGGTGATCGTTACCGCCACCGCCAATCACTACATCGAGCGCGCCGGCGCTGGTCCCGGCATAAATGGTGTCGTCCCCTTCCCCGCCATCGAGGAAGTCTTCGATGTCACCGCCGTAGATCACGTCGTTGCCGTCGCCACCGTAGATATGGTCGGCACCGGCCTTGCCATCAAGGATATCGTCGCCGCCTTCACCGTAGATCGTGTCGTCACCGTCGCCGGCGTCGAGCCAGTCGTTGTAATCGGTCCCCACCAGCACTTCGTGGGAGTTGTAGCCCACGGCCGCCGTACCATCGGGGTTCAGCCCTTGATCCGGGCGGTAGTCCCGAATGTAGGTCTGTGCCGTGTGGGTTTCCGGATTGGTCAGGCTCATTAGCAAGCCGTTACCGCCGATCCCGCCCGTACCGCCAGTCGAGTAAACACCCACGTGGTTGGCCGCGATCAACGTGCCGTACTTATGCTCGCTTTTGTAGGCCGTGGCACTGGCGCCGGAATCGGTGTAGCTCAGTTCCACGTAGCTGTCGGCATAGCCGAAGACATCACCGGCCAGGTGCCGGGCGTCGGTGGTGCGTTCGATGATGTCCTTGAATTGCTCGGTGACCACCTGTTCGTTGAGGTTGGTCATCGCCGGCAACCCGAGGTCGAGGCGGAACAGGTAGTAGAAGCGGTCGCCGTCCATCAACCGTTCCATCTGGTCCTCGAAGATCGCGTTGAAGGTGGTGCCGAGCTGCCCGGTGTAGACGTGTTTTTCCGCCAGGCCACCGATCCACAGGTCGATCGCGTTGTAGCCGTCATAACCGGCCACATGATTGCCATTGGCGTCCGCCGCGCCGGAGAGGAAATACGCCGCCTGTTCGGCCGTGACGCTGCCCCCGGCATAGTTGACGGTGAGTCCCGAAATATCGGCATCGATAATTGCCTGGGCATGGGCCTTGTCACCGTCGAAGGAATACGCGGCGATGAAATTCACCAAGGACTCGGGGTGAATCATGTTGTTGGCGAAATCACTCCAACTGGTATAGGGCGTCAGGCCATCGACGATCAGGTTGGTGTGATGCTGGGCGCCGGCCGGCGAGGCCCGCTCGGCAATCAGCGCATCGTGAATCTGCTGACGTGCCTGGTTCAGGGTGGGCAGGCCCAAATCGCGGCCACGGGCCAGGTTGATGGTCGCCAGGTCCAGTGGCTGGCCAAGCAAGCCCTGTTGCAGCGCCGGGGTCACGAACTCGTCGATTTCGTTGCTGATCTGCCGGGTCATGCCCAACGCAATCGCCGTCGGCCCCACCTCGGCAAAACCGCCGGGATTGAGGAACGCCTGCTCCAGCGCATAGTGGGTGATCGCGCCGGTCAGGTCGTAGCCGCCACTGGCATTTTTCTCCAGGGCATCGATGGTTTCACGCAGTTGCGAGTGGCCGAAGCGGAACGCAGCCTGGCCGTATTCCAGCGAGATATTGGTGTTGATGCCCGAGTCGTAGGTCACGAATTCCGGCAAGTCCGGGGTGATCAGCCGGGCGTACTGGTCGATCGCCACGTGCTGGTATTCCATTTCTACGGTGAGCTTGGCGGCGTAAAACAACTTGTCCTGATCCCAGGACACCGTGACGCCATCGGCCAGGGTGAAGTTGCCGTTGGCATCGGTGTAAAAACCGCCGCTGCCGTTGCTCACTTGCACCTGCCAGTTGTGCCGCACGGTGGCATCGGCTTGTGCCAGCACCTCGTGTTGCAGGTTGATCAGTTGCACGTTGTGGTCTTCATGGAAGACGTGGTGAATGGCGGTGAGCCCGAAGTTTTCGTTCACCCGGCCGTCACCGGCAATGTAGTGATCGCCCACCGATTGCAGCAGCAGTTCGTTGGCCACGGCGAAATCGGCGCTGCCGGCGGCGGCGCTGATCGAGAAGTCGGCGAAGTTGACGAAGCTGAACAGGTTTTTTGGCCCTGAGTTGTCGTAGTTGAAGACCATGCCGTAAGGGTTGTTCGCATCGAAGGTGATGCTGGTGATGTGCGCATCCAGCGACATCAGTCTCGCCTGATCGATATGCACATCGTCGAAGTGTGGGTTCATGTCCAGCAGGATGGCTTCGCGGGTGTAAACGGCCTGCACCCCGGCGGTATTCGGGTCGGCATCGAGCACATGCCCATGGGCATCGCGGACACGGAAATTGGCGATGTCGTCCCAGGTCAGGTCGTCACGACCGGTGGCCAGCACATGGGCACGCAATTCGCTCAAGGTCGGCAACGTCTGATGCGTCAGCACGCCATTGAGCGTCCAGGCAGCCTCGTCACTGAGCGTGGTGCCATCGAACAGCGCCGCCCCGGCGATGAATTGACCGGGATGATTAGGGTCCGCCACCCACTGACGCAGCAATTGGGTCACGGCGTCGTTGGAGCCGTAAGTCTGGTTCTGATCAATGTAGGGAGAGTCGAGGTTGACGTATTGCGCCTGGCCCTGGCCGTCCACTTCGCTGACCGTCGCGCGATGCACTTTGATCGAATACACCGGTTGGCCGTCCGGGCCGATAGAGCCGTACAGCGGATCATTCGGCGCCAGGGGAATAGTGATCGTCGCGTTCTGATTCGGTTTGTTGATGAAGTCCAGGCCGTGGTCAAAGAACTGCCCGAACAGGGTGAACCAGCCGGTGGTCGACGGGTCGCCCGACACCGTGTTCTGGTTACGAATGTAGTACTGGCCGGAATCCGGCGAGGTGGTATCGACTTCGCCGATGGCGCCGAGAATGCCGGGGTCGGTGACGATCGCCACGCCCGTGGCGGTGTGCTGGATATGCCCGTTGGCATCGGTGGCGAAGGTGACGCCGCCACTGACAATGGTCTGGCTGATCATTCGGGGGGTGTAGTCCACCAGCGAAGCTGTCGGATCGCTATACAGTGAACTACTGTCAGTCATGGGCGTGGCGCCGACGGGCACGCCCTGCCCTGTCAACGCCGCGTTGCTGAGGTCCTGGTGGACGTAATGCGTGTAATCGGCATGGGTCAAGCGAATGAAATCCTGGCCGAAGCTGCCCCAGGCCTGGCCATCCTGGGTCATGTTGTTGAAGTGCCCGGAGACGTTGCGCAAGCCAATCGGGTCGCGCGCGCCGTTGTACCAATTGGTTTCACCGGGCGGGGTGTCCAGCGGGTTAAAGCTGCCAAGCAGGCCGAGCACATGCACGTTGCCGTCGGAACCGTCGTAGCCGTACAGCGGCTCACCCGCGGTGTTGTAGCCCACGATGTGGATGGTCGGGAAAGACACCTGCTGCTCAAGGAACGAAATATCTTTTTGATTGAGGGTGAAGCGCTTTAGCTCATACATGGCAATCTCCGGACATCCGTTGAGTGGCAGAGTTTTCCAACCGACTTATCACGATCATCACGGAACCAAAGCAATGGCAAAAGATGCAAAAGTCGAATCAAAAAACCAGACTTTTGTCGGAGATCAGACTGAGACTTTGGTCCAGCCCGCGCCTGCTTTCGGGGCCGGTAACGCCGGTCACTGGCTCCGACGAATCAAGACCCAGATACGCAACCTGAGCCGCTCCACCCAGTTCGTGATTGCCGCCGCGCTGATTCTGGGGCTGACGATGTTTTTCGTCGGCAAACTGGTCAGCGCCCGGATCGAACGGGCGGCCGTGCAAAGCGCGGCCGAGGCCGGCGCCCACTACATGGAGGCGTTCCTGGAGCCCTACGTGCAGGAGATGAGCCGCAATAACGGGCTGTCGCCTCCCAGCATCAAGTCCCTGGACCGGCTCATGGAAAGCCGTTCGCTGAAACGGCACATCGTCTCGATCAAGATCTGGCGAGCCGACGGCACGGTGGTGTACAGCACCGACAAATCCATCACCAATCGCAAGTTCCCGATGGATGAGATCGCCGAAGCACTCAAGGGCAACGTGGTCACGGACCTGGAGGACCTGGATCAGGAAGAGAACGAATTCGAGCGCAAGCTGAACGTGCCGCTCTATGAAATTTATGCGCCGCTGCGGGAGTTCAACACCGGGAAAATCATCGCAGTGGGCGAGTTCTATGAAAGAGCCGAGAGCCTGGAGCAGGAAATCAATCGAGTGCGCCAGCAAGTCTGGATGGTGGTCGGTGCCGCGACCCTGGCGATGCTGATGCTGCTGTTTTTCCTGGTGCGACGCGGAGACAAGATCATCCAGCGCCAGCAAGTGGCGTTGCGCCTGCGTCTGCTGGAACAAACCCGGTTGCACGTCAGCAATGCCGCATTGCAGCGCAAGATGACCACGGCGACCCAGGAATTTTCGCGGATCAACGAACTGACCCTGCGCCGCATCGGTGCAGACTTGCACGACGGCCCGGCACAACTGTTGACGCTGATTCTGATCCGGCTCGACGATCTGGCCGAGAACTGCTCGACGGTCGATCAGGAGTCGATGGAGACCATTCGCGGCGCGGCGACCGACGCATTGCGCGAGGTACGGGACTTGTCCAGGGGGCTGGCCCTCCCGGAAATCAATGACCTGACGCTGCAGGAGGAATTGCAACTGGTGGCACAACGGCACGAGCAGCGCACCGGCAGCAAGGTCGAACTGAAACTGGGACCGTTACCCGATGCCGCTCCCCTACCGCTCAAACTGTGCATCTACCGTTTCGTGCAGGAAACCCTGAACAATGCCTATCGCCATGCGCAGGGCCAAGGGCAGGTCGTGAGCGGGAACCATCTCAACGGCAAGTTGCTCATTACGGTCAAGGACGATGGCCCGGGCATGGCCGCTGATGCGCTGCTGGTCGACACCCACGGCCGGACACGCTTGGGGCTGGTGGGTTTACGTTATCGCGTCGAATCGTTGGGGGGGCAATTCAGCATTGAAACAGCCCCCGGCAAAGGCACCTCGGTGAACGCCCAATTCAAGCTGTAGTCAGGAGCTACTCCGAGCGTCCAATTGCGCCGTCGCCGAACTGATGTGCAGTCGGCTAATGGCTTCGCGTTCCCAATAGCGGCGCAGGGCGGTGACGGCTTCCACCCGGTTGCGCGCATGCAGCTTCTGCATCACACAGGTCATGTAGTACTTGACGGTTTTTTCGCTAATCAACAGCTTTGAAGCAACTTCCTTATTGGTCAGGCCCTTTGAAACTTCACGAATGATCTGCTCCTCCCGATGGGTGAGGTCGATCTTGTGTACTTGCGCTTCATGCTTCTTGAAGTTGCTCAGCAGCTTATTGGCGAATTCGGGGGTGATGTACGTATCGCCCCGGGCGACCGAACGGATCGCCAGCACCAGGTCCGGCCCGCTGACGCCTTTCAAAACGTAGCCGCGCGCCCCGGCTTCCAGCGCGGCGTAAGCATCATCCTCGGACTCGGACACCGTCAGCATCAGCACCTTGACGTCGGGCAACTGCGTGGCAATGAAGCGCACCGTGCCAAACACATCCCCCGGCATGTTGACGTCCATCAGCATCACATCCGGGCGTGAATGCAGTGCGATAGTCCGGGCATCGTCAGCGCTGGCGCCCTGCTCGACCACTTGCAGGTCTGTCCTTTTTCTCAAGGTATTGGCTACGCCTTCACGCAACAACGGATGGTCATCGGCAATGCCGATACGGATAAACGGGTTCATAACGCGCTCCTGGGCAGGCAAGTGTGCGGATACCCTTGATTAATAGCAGCTAACCCGCGGGTATGCCGGGCGCTGGTCGGACAGGCCAAGGCCTGGAGTGTGGAAAATTAGACTTAAGTCGGACGAAATTTCACCGTCAATCATCCGTTCTACTCACAATTTTCTGAAAAAAATAACGCCAACCCATTGTTTTTGAAGACAGTCAAAACCGCCAATAAAACGCCGCCAGCACAAACCCGGCCCGGTCCCTCATCCGACCAACAGTAGCTCTCCTACGCTGAGGTACATGAAACCCCCGGCATTGGAACCTTCCGATGGACAAGAAAACCCGCCCAAGATCCGAGTTTGCCGAGGTGTTTTTTCGGCTGCGCCACACCTTCTATTCGCTGGCCGGGTTCAGTGGCGTGATCAACGTGCTGATGCTCGCGCCGGCCATCTACATGCTGCAGGTGTATGACCGGGCATTGGTCAGCAGCAACCTCACGACGTTGCTGATGCTGACGATCCTGATGATCGGGTTGTACACTCTGCTGGCGATGCTGGAAGTGGTACGCACGCGAGTGTTGATTCGGGTCGGCAATCGACTGGACATGGCCCTGAACCGACGGGTGTTCACCGCCGCGTTCGAACGCAACCTGCAACGGGCAGGCGGCAACCCGGCGCAGGCCCTGCAAGATTTGGCGCAAGTGCGCCAGTTTCTGACGGGCAACGGGCTGTTTGCGTTCTTCGATGCACCGTGGACGCCGATTTACCTGTTCGTCGCCTACCTGATTCACCCCTTGCTCGGGATCGTCACCCTGTGCGGTTCGCTGATTCTGGTGGCCCTCACCTGGCTCACCGAAATCGCCACCAAAAAACCGCTGGGTGAGGCCGGCCTGGCCGCGCAAGTCTCGGGCACGTTCGCCAACAACAACCTGCGCAACGCCGAAGTCATCGAAGCCATGGGCATGTTGTCGGCAATCACCCAGCGTTGGTTCGGCAGTCACCTGCGAATCCTGGAAATGCAAACCCTGGCCTCCGACCGGGCGGCTTACATCAGTGGCCTGGGGCGTTTCGTGCGGATCACCCTGCAATCATTGATTCTGGGCACTGGCGCCCTGCTGGCGATCGAAGGCTCGATCACCCCCGGCATGATGATCGCGTGCTCGATTCTCAGCGGCCGCGCGCTGGCACCGGTCGAACAACTGATCGGCGCCTGGAAACAGTTGCTGACCAGCCGCCGGGCCTGGTCGCGTCTTACGCACCTTCTGCAAGAATTCCCGCCCCGCGCCGATGCGATGAAGCTGCAACGGCCATTGGGCATGCTCTCGGTGGAGCACCTGCACGCCGGGGCGCCTGGCATGAGCCAATCGATCATTCGCGGCCCGCACTTCAACCTGTCGCCCGGGGAATCCCTGGGCATCATCGGCCCCTCCGCGTCGGGCAAATCGACCCTGGCGCGTTTGCTGGTGGGGATCTGGCCGGCGCAAAGCGGCAAGGTGCGCCTCGATGGCGTCGACGTTTACCTGTGGAACAAGGAAGAACTCGGCCCTTGGGTCGGTTACCTGCCCCAGGACGTGGAATTGTTCGAAGGCAGCATCGCCGACAACATCGCCCGCTTCGGCGTGGTCGACAGTGACGCCGTGATCGTCGCCGCCAAGCGTGCCGGCGTGCACGACATGATCCTGCGCTTCGCCCACGGTTACGACACGACCCTGGATGTGGACGGCAACCCGTTGTCCGGCGGGCAGCGTCAGCGCATCGGCCTGGCCCGAGCGCTCTACGGCGAGCCGGCGATCATCGTGCTCGACGAGCCGAACGCCAACCTCGACGACGCCGGGGAAAAAGCCCTGATCGACGTCCTTGAGGATCTGAAGATTCGGGGCTGCACCACGGTGCTGATCTCCCATCGTCCGAGCATCCTCGGCACCGTCGATAAAGTTCTGATGCTGCGTGAAGGCAGCACCCAACTGTTCGGCCCCCGGGAAGAAGTGTTCGCCGCGCTGCGCCAGACCAGCGTGCTGCCGACCGTGGGCGCCCCCACCCTGTCAGCCGTTCGCGGGAGAGAATAAATGGGCGCCTTGAGTGTTGATCCTCGCAGCCAGGAACTGGTGCGCGCGGTGGCCAATATCGATGTCGACGACCATCGCCCGGCTCGCTGGGGCGTGTTGCTGGTGATCCTCGGGTTTGGCGGGTTTCTGCTCTGGTCGTGGCTGGCGCCGCTGGACGCCGGGATCGTCGCCAGCGCCACCGTCAAAGTCACCAGCAACCGCAAGACCATCCAGCACCTCACCGGCGGCAGCGTCGAAGCGATCCTGGTGCGCGAAGGTGACAACGTCAGCAAAGACCAGGAACTGGTGCGGCTCGACGCCACCCAGGCACTCTCGGAACAAGGGGTGGTGAACGCGCAGTTCATCGCCACCATGACCATGCAAAACCGTTTGGAAGCCGAACGCGACGGCTTGCCTGACGTGGTGTTCGACCCGGCGATGTTGCAGCGCTTTGCCGGTAACGAACACTTGAACAACGCCATCAACCTGCAACGTCATCTGTTCGCCACGCGCCGCACCAGCCTGGAGGGCGAGGTCGGCATCCTGCGCGAGTCGCTCGTCTCCGCCGAAGCGCAGATCAAGGGCTTGCAACACATCTACGGCGTCCGCTCGGCGCAGATCGGCTTTCTCAATCAGGAACTGGTCGGGGTGCGCCAACTGGCGGCCGAAGGCTATGTGCCGCGCAACCGGATGCTGGAACTCGAACGCACCGGTTCGGACCTCAATGCCTCCCAGGCTGACAACCTCAACAACATCGCTCGGGCCAAGGGTCAGGTGGCCGACATCAAGTTGCGCATCCTTCAGCGCGAGTTCGACTACCGCAAGGAAGTGCAGTCGATGCTCGCCGATGTGCAAAAGGAAAACAGCGCCCTCACCGACCGTTTGCAGGCCTTGGATTATCAGGTGCGGCACACGGTGATCCGCTCGCCCATCGACGGCATGGTCCAGGGTTTGAGCGTCTCGACCATCGGCGGCGTGATCGCCCCCGGCTTCAAGATTATGGAAATTGTACCGGGCCACGAGCCGTTGCAGATCGATGCGATGATTCCGGTGCAAGCCATCGACCGCATGACGCCGGGCCTGCCGGTGAGCATCTCGTTCCCGGCGTTCAACCATGTACAAACACCGAACATCCCGGGGAAGGTGCTGACCATTTCCGCCGACCGCTTGCTGAACGAGGAAAACAAGCAACCGTTTTACCTGGCGCAGATCGAAGTGACGCCGGCCGGCATGGCCATGCTCGGCAGCAACCACATCCGCGCCGGCATGCCCGCTTCGGTCACTATCAAGACCGGCGAGCGCAATATGCTGAGTTACCTGTTGAAGCCGCTGCTCGATCGCGTCAATAGCGCGTTCAAGGAGCAATGACATGACCAGCGCCCGTCTGCTGATTGCCCTGTTGGTGTGCACGGCACCGTCGGCTCAGGCCCTGGACTTGCGCGAAGCCTGGAACCTGATGCAGTTCCAGGGCCCGACTTACCTGTCCGCCGGTCACGAACGAGATGCCGCGCTGGAAAACCGCGCCATCGGCCATTCCGGGGTGCTGCCCAAAATCGGCATCACCGCTTTCGACAACCACATCAACGGCACGCAAAAGCAGCCGGACTTTTTCGGCAACAGCCACACCAACGACCTGAACTACAACTCCCGCGGCGCGACCCTGCAACTGCGCCAACCACTGTTCAACAAACAGAAAATGGCCGAGTACCGCCAGGGCGAATACCAGGCCGACTACGGCGTCGCGGTGTTCGATGGCAAGGCACAGGACGCGGCGGTGAAACTGGCCGGGCGTTACTTCGACGTGCTGTTGGCCCACGAAACCGTGGAGCTGTCGATGGCCAAGCTCAAGTCCTTCAACGAGCAAGTGGCCTCGACCCAGCGCCGCAAAGACCTGGGCGACGGCACCATCACCGACGTAGACGAAGCGGCCGCCCGACGCGACCTGGCCCAGGCCGAACTGATCGAGGCCGAGGACAGCGTCACCGTGGCCCGACGCCTGTTGCAGGAATACCTCGGCCAGCCGCCCGAAGAGATCGCCACCCTGCAGGACACCTTCCCGACCCCGCCCCTGCAGCCGGACAACTTGCAGGAATGGATCATCCGCGCCGGCACCGACAGCCCCTCGATCCGCGCCCGGCGCTTGAACGTCAACACCGCCGACGAAGAAGTCGCCAAGGCCAAGGCCGGGCACTGGCCAACCCTAGATCTGGTGCTGGGCTACACCGCCGCCGACAGCGAAACCCTGTCCACCCAAAACCAGCGCAACCGCTACACCTCGGCCGGGCTGGAGCTGAACATTCCGCTGTACAGCGGCGGGTACGTCAGCGCCCGCGCCCGGCAAAGCGTCGCTACTCGGGATCAAGCCGAAGAAGACTTGAACGCCACCCGCGAAGAAATCATCTCTGGCACCACCCGGGAGTTTCGCGGCGTACAAAGCGGTGAAGCGCGCATCCATGCCTTGGAAAAAGCGGTCAAATCCAGCGAACGCTCGCTGGACTCCTCGAAAAAGGGCTTCCTGGCCGGCAGCAGCACCAACGTCGACATCCTCAACGCCCAGGAACAGATCTACACCGCCCGCCGCGACCTGTTTGAAGCCAAACTGCGTTACCTGCTGGCGAAACTGCGACTGGCGGCCAACGTCGGTGCGCTGGGGGACGACGACATCGCCAGTGCCAATGCTTATCTGGGGCCGAAGTTGGCGTTTTGAGCCAATGCACCGAACGCTTGAGGAACATCAATAAATACCTGCGTCCCATGGGTTACCTTGGTGCGACTCTCACGCCCCTGAGGCCAGTCCATGCTTTCTACCCGCACCGAAGTGGATGTTGCGATTATCGGCGGTGGCCAGTCCGCACTCGCCGTGGCTTACTTCCTGCGCCGAACCGGGCGCTCGTTTGTGATCATTGATGCCGAAGCGGCAGCGGGCGGTGCCTGGCGGCATGGCTGGAATTCCCTGCGACTGTTTTCACCCTCGACCTGGAGCTCCATCGCCGGCTGGATGATGCCGCCGGTCACGGACGGCTACCCCAGCCGCGACCACGTACTCGATTACCTGCGCCAGTATGAGCAACGCTACCAATTTCCTGTCGAACGGCCCTACTGGGTCAACGCTATTGAGCGCCAAGGCAATCGCCTTCACGTAAAAGCCCAGGGCCGTAGCTGGCTGGCGCGCGCGGTGGTCAGCGCGACTGGCACCTGGCGCCATCCCTACCTGCCGCATTACCCCGGCAGTGACACCTTTACCGGTCAGCAATTGCATTCGGCCCACTACGTCGACGCCAAACCGTTTGCCGGGAAAAAAGTCCTGGTGGTGGGCGCTGGTAACTCCGGTGCACAGATCCTCGCTGAAGTCTCGCAAGTGGCTGACGCAATATGGGTCACCCCGCAACCGCCACAATTTCTCGCCGATGATGTCGATGGCCGAGTGCTGTTCGAACGCGCCACCGAACGCTGGAAAGCCCAGCTCGCCGGCATTGTCGTTGAGCAACCGGTCGGTGGCTTGGGCGATATCGTGATGGTGCCGCCCGTCGTCGAGGCTCGGGAGCGCGGCGTACTGCACGCGGTTCGGCCGTTCCTGCGTTTCACCGAACACGGCGTGACGTGGGCTGATGGCTCGCAATCGCCGGTCGACGCGGTGATCTGGTGCACCGGCTTTCGCCCTGCCCTCGGCTATCTGGAGTCACTGGGTGTGTGCACTGCCGATGGGCGTGTGGCCGTCGACGGCACGCATTCGATACAGGAACCGCGCTTGTGGCTGGTGGGTTATGGCGACTGGACAGGCGCCGCTTCCGCGACACTGATCGGCGTCACCCGCACGGCACGCAGTACCGTTGAGGAGATTGAGCGGTTTTTAATGGAGCAGTGAGTCGGCTCGCCTTGGGTCATTGGGTTTCGAGACGCACAGCGATCCCGACGCCCCCGTCAGGTTACTCACCGGCTTCTGTAAAAAAACGCGCTGTGATATTCAGGCCAACGGTCCATTGCGGGGCAATTCAGCCTTCAGGATTGGAACCCCCACTCGGCTTTATCGCCAACACACTGCACGGCGCCCGAGGCAAAAGCTGTTCTGCCGTGGTGCCCAGGAGTTTGTTTAACCCGCTGTGCTGCACCGTCCCCATGACGATCACGTCAGTGCGGTGGTCAGCGGCAAAATCACAGATACTCGACAGGGGCGCGCCTTCGATGAAATGACGACGATCCGGCGGTACGCCATGCCGTTCAGACAACGCGGCAAATGTCTGGTGTTGCGCGGCACCCAGTGCTTGATGGATCCCGGTGGCCAGCGGCAGCGCGCCCATGCCCATATCCTGGGTGTATGCGGCCGTCCAGTCATACACGTGCACGAGTTCGAGCCTGGCATCACATTGCTCAGCCAGCTTCACCGCCGCGTCGATAATCTGATCGTTGAACACTATGTCTTGCTCTTCGCTGCGCAGCACATCGACAATCGCCAGCACATTGCGCGGCCTCGGGTTGAGCGCGTTCGTTACCAAATGCACGGGCACTGGACAATCTCGCAGCAGCTGCCAATCCAGCGGCGTGAAGAACACCCGTTTCAACACGAACTCTTCCTGGGCATCTTTGATGATCAGTGCCAGCGACATCTCGTTGACGAAATGCAGGATTTCTTCATAAGGCTGCTGCACCCACATCACCTCACTGGTGACCTCTACACCCTGTTGGCTCATCAACGCGGCTTGCTGGGTGAGCCATTGCCGGTGGGTGTGCAAATACCCTTCCCGGGCCGGGTTGATTTGCTCAGGCGCGAATAGTCCGGCCACCGCCAGAGCCTGCAAATAATCGAATGCAACGATGTGCAATGGTAATTGCATGGCGAGCGCCAACGCCGCAGCTCGGTCGAACGCCGGTGTACGGGTCATGGCTGGGGGAGCGATTAACAGTAAACGCTGAGTCTGCGACATGGGGCACCTCGGCACGCGGCGAACTGGAGGGAGTCACTAGAGCTTCAGTTTGGGCGCTTCAGGTCCGGGCGACTTGACCTTTGTCAGCTTAACGACGCGAGGCGCTTTCAGTGCAGCAGGGTGCCCGCCCACATCGCCAGCGTCAGACCCACCTGCCCGGGAATCACATACGCTGCGAACCGGCACCCGCCACTGACCCATGCCACCAGGCATTTGCTCACAGAGTTGCTACTTATTGCGATCAGCGCAGGGCCGATAATGGCCTCTAAAGGTAACTGTCCGGACTTGGCCAAGGCGGCGATCGATGCCGTTGAGGAGTGAGCGTCGGCGAAACCGGTAAACGTAGCCGTCAGCATCACCCCCACCTCCCCAAAGAGGTTCAGCATGACCGACGACAGCAAGGTGATGCCGGTCAGGGTCAGGGTCACGACCAAGGCCAACTTGAGACTAAATGCACCTCCGACCTTGATTGGCTGGTTGGCACCGGCAGCAGGTCTTGGAAACATCAGGCACAGGCCGTACAAAGCTGTGGCGATGAAACCACACAACAGTGGCCCCCACATTTGGCGTAAGAGAGCGATGTCGACCGCCGCCAGGATCAACCCGACCTGAGCGACGGTGGCCAGATTGGACAATATCGCGGCCGCGGCCAGGACTTTGATGTTGTCCGGTTCCTTGACGACAAGATGTCCCATGGTGGCGATGGTCACCGTACTGGACGCAAACCCGGAGGCGATGGCACTGATCGCATAGCCGTAATGGTTGCCCAAGGCACGCACTGCGATATGACCCACGGCCCCAACCGCCATCAGCATCACGGTCAGGGTGCAAATGGTGCGCAGATTGATCGCGGCATAGGGGCCAATGAAACGGTCCGGAGCCAAGGGCAATACCACCAGTGCGACGACCAAAAGCACCAGTCCATCGCGCATTTCTGCTTCGGTCAATTGGTTGTTGGCGAAGTGATGCAGTTTCTGGCGGTACGTCAGCAGGCCCGCTATCACCACGCCTACGGCAATGGCCAGTTCCGGTGCGGTGCCACACAAGGCCCCTAATACCAACACCGAGAGCAACGCCACTTCACTGGTCACGCCCGGGTCGTCGCTCAGGCTGCGCCAGTACGCCACGGTGACCAGCAACGCCAAACAGATCGCCATGATCCCTAACAACAGACCACCACCGACCTGCATCGCTACGTAGCCCAGCAACGCTGTGATCGCGAACGTGCGCAAACCGGCACAGGCTCGACTCTCCCCTTCCCCCTTGTGCCGCTCACGCTCCAGACCGATGAGCATACCGATCCCCAGCGCAGCCGCTGCGCCCGTGATGCCAAGCGTTTCATTCATAGTGCCCCCATTTGTGGATCGAGGCCGAGCCGCTGCCCGCACGTCGGTAGTATGTCCCGTTATCCGCTTGTTATGACAAAGATCAAGTCACCCTCCCCGGTCAGCGACAGAATAACTACAAGGATTCTCTACCCGAATACAGCTGGCATTCAGCGCAATTACCTGTGGGAGATTTGTCATGTCTGAGCAATCACGTTTCATGCTGGTCGTCTCACCCCTGATGGAGAACAGCCCCGCTTTCGACCGGGCAGCAGCGCTGGCCAAGGCTTCGGATGCGGCACTGCACATCGTCGCATTTGATTATCTGGAGGGGCTGGCGACCGCCGGCATGGTCAACGAACAAGCACTGGAGCAGATGCGAATCGGCTATGTCGAGCGCCATCGCCAGTGGCTTGAAGACCATGCTCGTCCCTTGCGCAAAATCGGAGTGCATGTCACCACTGAAGTGGTCTGGGTGGAAAACCCCTTGCAGGAAATCCTTATCCACCTCAAAGAACAGCCAATGGCTGCACTGATCAAGGCGCTCGAATACGAATCGCTGCTGTCACGCCTGATGTTCACGCCCCTGGATATCCATCTGCTGCGCGAATGCCCCGTGCCTTTGCATTTTGTCAGTCACGCGCAGCAAGCCCTGCCCCGCAAGATTGTCGCCGCCGTTGATCCTTTCCATCGAGATGGCCAATACGAAGGTTTCAACGACCGGATTCTGCGCGAAGCCTCAAAACTGGCGAACACCTGTAATGCGACGCTGGATGTGATCTATGCCCATGACCTTTCATCCATTGGCGCCGACGAATTCGGTTTCGACAACGCCTCCGCATTTTTCTCTTCAGGCAAAGCCAAGACCCTGTTCGATGCACAGGGCGACGCCTTCCGCGAGCTGGCCGAGCGCAATGGTATTCCTGCGGAGAACCAGCACATGATCATGGGCAATCCAGCCAAGGTTCTTTCCAGCTACGCTGATGCCTATAACATCGACGTAATCGTCATGGGCCGTGTAGGCCATCGTGGCCTGGACCGATTGGTCGGCAGTACGGTGGAACATCTGCTGTACAAAATGCCGTGCAGCGTGTGGGTGATTTCCCCAGAAGAACTGGTTGACTGATAGTCCCCGTGATCAGGGTCGCTCGCTGTTGCGTTAGCTAAGCGCACTTCGAGCGGACCCCCTCTCTGCCACAGCCAAAACCGGACCATCAGCGACCCGGTTTCGCTTGGCACTCTTCAAAATGATGCCGCAACAATGGCACCTCTCGCTAATAGCCAACGTAAACGCTTACTCCCCCATAAAATCCTGCCCGCAAGACATGATCAATAGCTAGCTATTGGTTCAAGAAAGTCTGAAGTATTCATTTGAACTTTCAGATTCTTTCCCGCCGCTGCCTGTGCCTAACATCGACGCCATGGCGAAGTAGCCACGGCAGCGCTTAGTGGGACCCAACACGCAGAGACCTGGCTGAAAATTCCTCTGCCGTTGCTGAACCTTGATTGCCGACTGGCTCCATCGAAGTGCTTTTGCAGCAGGCCCAAGTATTTTTGAGGATCACCAATGAAGCTGGAAATTTTCCGCACGCTGTGGGGCTACACCGCCAGCAAGGCCCAGGCGCTTGAAGAGTTGCTGCAGGCGGGCTTTGATGGAATGGAAGCGCGTCTGCCACTGGACGCCCGTGAGCGGGCTGAGTTCGCCGCCTTTCTCCAGGCCAATCGCCTGGGCTATATCAGCACCGTCTTCACCGCGTACGACGTGCTGCCGGACCAGTCGGCCTCCCCTGCCGTTCACCTCAATGACCTTGAGCAAAAACTTGCTTGGGCCGCCGAGCTCGGCCCACGCTTCGTCAACGTACTGGCGGGCAACGATCGCTGGTCCCTGCCACAGCAAGTGGAGTTCTTCGGTCAGGCACTGGAACTGGCGCGCAAGCACGGTCAGGTCTGCAGTTTCGAAACCCACCGTTCTCGATCGCTGTTCAACCCTTGGGTGACCCTGGAATTGATCCGGCAACTGCCCAATCTGTTGTTCACCAGTGACATCAGCCATTGGGTGGTGACCTGCGAGCGCTTGTTGAATGACCCGGCCGATGATCTGAGCGCCTTCATCGAGCGAGTTCATCATATCCAGGCCCGGGTCGGTTATGACCAAGGCCCGCAGGTTCCGCACCCGGCGGCTCCCGAGTATGCAAAAGAACTGGCCTTCCATCAGCAGCACTGGGAAAGCATTTGGCGCTCGCAGAAAGACCGCGGCTATCAGGTCACTACCCTGACCCCGGAATTCGGCGCCGATGGCTACCTGCATCATTTGCCTTTCACCAATGTACCGGTCGCCGATCTCTGGTCATTGAACGTGTGGATGGGCAACACCGAACGTGAACACTTCAGCCGTTTCAGCCAATCAAGCCATCCTTAGGGAGCCGATGCGTCATGCCTGACAATAACAACAACAGCGTTAGCACCGACACACAGAACGCCAACTTCAACAGCATCCCGGTGGTCAACATCGCCGGTCTGTTCAGCGTTGAACTGGAACACCGCCTGGCCGTGGCCGAACAACTGGGGCGTGCTGCCAGCGATGTCGGGTTCCTCTATATCACCGACCACGGTATCGACCCGCAGCTGATCAATAACCTGCGCAAGGCTGCCAAGGACTTTTTCGACCAGCCTTTCGACACCAAGATGCAGCACTACATCGGCACCTCACAAACCCACAAGGGTTTTGTACCTGAAGGCGAAGAGGTCTACTCCAAGGGCAAGCCGGACCACAAGGAGGCCTTCGACGTCGGCTTTGAAGTTCCGGCCGACGACCCTCTCGTGTTGGCCAACACCCCTTTGCTGGGGCCCAACGACTGGCCTCGGCTACCGGATTTCAAGGAGTCGGTACAGGCCTACTATGAAGCGATCTTCGCTTTGGGCCGCCGCTTGTTCGGCGGTTTCGCCCTGGCCCTGGGTCTGGAAGAAAACTATTTCGACAGCCTGGTCACCCGTCCACCGTCCAAGCTACGCCTGATCCATTACCCCTTCGACGGTGCCGCCCACGACGCACCGGGTATCGGCGCCCACACTGATTACGAGTGCTTCACCATCCTTCTGGCCGACAAGCCAGGCCTTGAGGTGATGAACGATCTGGGCCAATGGATCGACGCACCGCCGATTGCCGATGCCTTTGTGGTCAACATCGGCGACATGCTTGAAGTGATGACAGCAGGCACATTCGTCGCCACTTCGCACCGGGTGCGGAGCGTGAGTGAGGAGCGTTATTCCTTTCCCCTGTTTTACGCCTGCGACTACCACACGCAGATCAAGCCACTGCCCGCGTTCGCCCAGGCAGGCAAGGACTACGAAGAAATCGCGATCGGCGAACACATGTATGGCCAGGCGCTGCAGACCTATCAGTATCTGCGCCAGCGCGTGGCAAATGGGGAAGTTCAATTGCCAGAGAAGGCACGCAAGCCCGCCAGTTTCGGGCACTTGAAAAATCAGGCTCAACCGTCCTGATTGACGTTTTCAGCTACACACTTACCTACGCCGGAGTCAGTAAATAATGAAAAACAACAAAAAAACCCTATTGCGCCTGAGCGTATTGGCCGCCGGGATGCTCGGTGCCTCGTTGAGCATGGCCGCAGCAGACGCGTTCAAGGTCGGGATGGAAATCACCTACCCGCCCTTCGAGTCCTATGACAAGGACAAAAACGTAGTGGGTTCGGACCCGGAACTGGCAACAGCGCTGGCCAAGCACATGAACGCCAAGGTGGAGTTTATCGACACCAAATTCCCGAGCCTGATCCTGGGCCTGAACTCCGGCAAATACGACGCGATCATTTCCGGCATGTACATCACACCAGAACGCCAGACTCAGGCCCAGACCATCGCCTATGCCAATACCGGCGCTGCGGTCATGGTGCCCAAGGGCAGCGAGATCAATGCGAAAAAACCTGAAGACCTGTGCGGCTTGAAACTGGGCCTGGAACAGGGCACCACCTGGGTCAAGGAATTCAAGAAGCTTTCCGATGACTACTGCGTGCCGAACAACAAAGGCGCCATCACCGTCAGCGAGTTCCCTTCGGCCCCCGAAGTGACCCAGGCGCTGTTGTCTAAAAACATTCAGGCCCAGGTTGAAATCGCCGGTGCCGCAAAAATGATCGCTGAAAAGACCAATGGCCGCGTAGTGATCACCACTGAACACCCGATCTATCAGCAAACCCTGGGTATCTTCGTCAAGAAAGGTAACGACGAAACGTTCCAGGCCGTGCAAAAAGCGTTCGAGGAGACCAAAAAGAGCGGTGAGTACGCCGCTATTCTCAAGAAGTATGGCTTGGAAGAACCGACTGCTAACTAAGAACGTGTCCTTGTAGTCAGGTCATCTGCCGCCCCTGCACCGGGGCGGCAGATCGAGGTGCCCTATGCAATTCGATTGGTCGTATTTCTTCTCACTGTTTTCCCTGCCGGATTTCTGGAGCGCCTGCGTCACGGTGATCCAGCTCAGCGCCCTGGCCTGGTTCATCGGCATGCTGCTGGGCTTTGTCCTCGCCACGGCCAAGCTGTCCCATTCGCCTCTGCTACGCATCCCCGCAGCGGTCTACATCTGGTTCTTCCGCAGCATCCCGTTGCTGGTGCTGGTGGTCTTCGTCTACAACTTGCCGCAATTGTTTCCCGGTAGCGGACCGATTCTGTCCAACCCCTTCTACTCCGGTTTGCTTGCCCTGGTGGTCACGGAAGCGGCTTACATGGCGGAAATCCACCGTGGAGGCCTGATCTCCGTGGCCAAGGGCCAGAAGGAAGCCGGACGCGCACTGGGGGTCGGCCTGCTCGGCATGCAACGTTTGATAGTGATTCCCCAGGCTTTCCGGATCTCGCTGCCCACGTTGATCAATGAATACATCACCGTGGTCAAGCTGACGTCGCTGGTCTCGGTCATCTCCCTGACCGAAATCCTCACGGTCGGCCAACGCCTCTATGCGACCAACTTCCTGGTCATGGAAACCCTCGCTGCGGTGGGGGTGTACTACGTGCTGATCGTTACCGTATTCGGCTATTTCCTGCAGCGCCTGGAACGCTACCTGGACCTGAACTTCCGCAAGCCACACACACTCGATGCGGCGGCCATCGCCAAGCTCAAAGCCTGCGCCGAAGCCTTGCCCGACACTGCGCGTAAAGCAGCAGGCACCAATGCGACGCCAATCCTGCAACTCAAGAATATCCAGAAGAGCTATGGCACACACAAAGTGCTGCTGGGTATCGACCTGAATGTCGAGCGCGGCCAGGTGATCTCGATCATTGGCCCGTCCGGTTCCGGCAAAACTTCCCTGATCCGTACCGTCAACGGTCTGGAGAGTATCGATACGGGCGACATTCTGTTGTTCGGTGAGACATTCATCGAAGCGTCGGACAAACCCAACAGTGCCCGCCTGCGCAAAGGTGTGCGACACATTGGCATGGTGTTCCAGAACTTCAACCTGTTCCCGCACCGCACCATTCTCGACAACGTCACCCTCGCGCCTCGCTACCACGGCCGTCCGGGCGAACTGAGCGAACATCGTGCTTATGCGCTGCTGGACAAGGTCGGCCTGCTGGCCCATGCCCACAAGTACCCGCACCAACTCTCCGGCGGGCAGCAACAGCGCGTGGCGATTGCTCGTGCGTTGGCCATGGAGCCGGAAATCATGCTGTTCGATGAGCCTACGTCAGCGCTGGACCCAGAGCTGGTGGGCGATGTGCTGAACGTCATACGCGACCTGGCCAGTGAAGGCATGACCATGGTGATTGTCACCCACGAAATGGACTTTGCCATGTCGATCTCCGACCGGGTCGTGTTCATGGAGAACGGCAATATCCAACTGGATGCCGCACCTGAAACCATACGATGCGATGCCGAAGGAGAGCGAGTGCGGCGCTTTATGGGAATCGGTGCTCGATCGCCAAACCTGACTACAACGGCCGATCATGCGTAAGCATGGTGCTGCAATCGGCAACCACTTTCTTTGAGCTTCGTTCTTTCAGGAAAATACGCATGAATCTTGGAATCGCAGGACGCTGGGCGCTGGTCTGCGCCGCCAGCAAAGGTCTGGGTAAAGCCTGCGCCCAGGCACTCGTCAGCGAGGGCGTAAACGTGGTGATCACCGCCCGAGGCGAACAGGCGCTGAATGAAACAGCCCGCCAGCTCAGAACGATAAACCCTGAAGTGACCGTCATCGCCGTAGCCGGAGACATCTCGACGCCTGAGGGTCGGGCGACAGCCCTCGCGGCCCATGAGCATTTCGATATTTTGATCAATAACGCGGGCGGCCCCCCTCCCGGGGATTTCCGCGAATGGGACCGCGACGCCTGGCTCAAGGCGCTGGATACCAACATGCTCACTCCTATCGAGTTGATCAAGGCAACGATAGACGGGATGGCGCAACGCGGGTTTGGCCGAATCATCAACATCACGTCGAGTGCCGTGAAGTCGCCTATCGAAAGCCTGGGACTGTCCAATGGCGCTCGCAGTGGTCTGACGGGGTTTATCGCAGGGCTTGCCCGCCAAGAAAACTTCGCCAGTCGCAATGTGACGATCAACAACCTGCAACCGGGCTCATTCGACACAGATCGACTGCGTGACAACCTGGTCGCTGCTGCCCAAGAGTCGGGGCAAGACAGCGAGGCATTCCTCGGCGAATGCCGTAGCGAAATTCCTGCCAAACGCTTCGGCTCACCCGGGGAATTCGGTGCTCTTTGTGCCTTCGTTTGCAGCAGTCAGGCGGGCTACCTGACCGGGCAGAACCTGTTGATTGATGGAGGGGCCATTCGCTCCAGCCAATAAAGGCGATGGTCGGCTGCCTGGCTATTTTCTGGCCCAGTCCGCGCCTTGTCTCAGCCGTTCGTAACGTTCAGCCGCCCTGGCGGGGGGGCGGCATGGATTACGGGCAAGGGCGCCTCTAGGTGCCCTTGCCCTCACTTCCGAGGGGCAGTTCTGCCACAGCTTTCGTTTTTCTGGGGCAACCGGCTACTGCTGCGATCCCCCTTCAATCCTGCTAACGGTCTATATCCACGGCTCTCTCAACCGCCTCAAGTCTGGCGCAACGAGCTTCGCCTACGGGGCATCGAAGGACTCTATAGATCTCAGAAACAACCTGCATCGTTGCGTCTTCGATCGTTCCTTCATTACGGCATAAAACCCAGCCGTGATCGGCAATCGCTCGCTCGAACGCCTGGGTACAAGCGACATGTTCTTCCAGCTTATGGATCACCGTACTGCCTAGCCCCCGCTGTCTTGCCGCTGCCCTCGCCCATGAAATATCGGGGGCGGTGACAACCCCGACATGCAGGTCTGGCACTCGCACGTTTCGCTCAATGTTCAACTGCAGGATCTCTGCAAACGGGACTATCCGGCGAAACGCGGCATCAGACGGGTACCAGCGATCGATCAGGATGATGCTGTCTGCTGGCTGTTTAGCCAGCACATGCCGGGAAATCCAGGTACGGCTATCAGCAAAGCGCTCACAAACCCTCAACTCCAAATCCCGGGTGGGGTTTCTGACGAGTTGGTTAACGAGGGCCATTGTTTCACCCCTATAGGGATCGCTTTTTTTCTCGCAAAGCCGGATCACTTTTTTGTTGTCTGCCCTCAGTGCTTTCGTAACGGCTTCCAACAGTGTGGTTTTGCCGGCGCCCTTGGGCCCATCTAGAGAAACAAACAGCGGACGATTCATTATTCAAACAACGATTGATATACGGTTTTTTTCCCCGGTTCGTTCGTTGTAACCGCTTGGCGCGACTACGCGAATCGAATGGAGGCCCTTATGAACAGATATTGATCAACACTCTAACCTTGTTTCTGGCTAACGGTTCTCAAAATCCTGGGTTACAGCCGCTTAGGCACGCTAATGCAGATGGAATGGGGCCTCACGGACCTCGGCCCAGCGCAAGCCGCACTCGATCTGTGAAGTGAATCGCCCCGCGTTTCGTAGACACCCCCACGCCTTGAACTGAGGCCAATCAAATGCGCAGAAGCAATGGCGATCAGTGCGCGAACACAGGATTGCTTCTCGCATTAGCGCCCTCTCCTGCTCAACCTCTATTTTCTCTGCCCAAATCCACTGCGGCAGGAAACGTGTCGATTTCATTCTGTGTTCAACCGGGCCGTGAAATACCGTGCTGACGTAATTTGCGGTAGAGCGTATTGCGGCTAATCCCTAATCGGGCGGCAACATGGGCGATATGCCAGTGTTCCGCCTCAATCAATGTCAGCAGCGTCTGCCGTTCGGATACTCCAAGCGGATTTTCGGCCAGCACGGCTGTCGCTGGCGCTGCCGGCAGCAACTCCGCCAAGTCTTCCAGAGTGACACGACCATCCAGCGCCAACGCTACCAGTGTGCGCAGACACGTACGCAGTTGCCGAACATTGCCCGGCCAAGGCTGCGCCAGCAAGCGCTCTCTGACGCCCACCTCCAGCCGGACTCTGACCCCTACTGCCTCCTCGCGCAGCAACAGGTCGAGCAAACGGCCCTTGTCTGAACGCTCCCGCAGCGGCGGAAGCAGCACGGCGAATCCAGCAATGCGATAAAACAGATCTTCGCGAAAGCACCCTTCGGCCACACAGGCGTGCAGTTCCTGGTGGCTGGCACTGATCAGGCGAACGTCGAGCGGACGTGCCGTCGCGCCGCCTAGCGGCACCACCTGACGTTCCTCCAGCACTCGCAGCAGGCGAGTCTGTAAAGCCAGTGGCATATCGGCGATCTCATCGAGAAATAGAATGCCGCCATGAGCCTGCTCCAGCTTACCGATCATCCCGTCCTTGCGTGCGCCAGTGAAGCTGCCACCGCGATAGCCGAACAACTCGCTCTCAATCAGCGTTTCTGGAATGGCCGCGCAATTGATCGCCACAAACGGCTGATTCGCTCTGGAGCTGGCGCGATGCAGCGCCGCAGCAAAAGCTTCTTTGCCGGTACCGGTTTCGCCCTGTAAAAACACCGGTACGTCACGCTCCAAAACACGCAATGCGCGAGCAAATCCGCGTTGCAGGCGCGGATCTTCCAGGCACACATGCACGTCGTTGATTTTGGGGCTTGCCGGCGGGACCAAAGGCACCTGGCGTAAGGGCTCCCGCAACTGTCCGTAGAGCAGGCGTCCGTCCACCAGCCGCATTGGCCAACAGACACTCGGCTGAGAGCTGGCCTGACTCATCACCTGATCGATAGGTGTTTCCAGCAGCATCGTCAGAGATTGTCCAACCACCTGGTCACGGCTGAGGCCCAGCAGATCCAGCGCAGCATGATTGACTGAACAGATACGGGCACTCTCGTCGAAACTGAGCAGACCTTCACCCAGCAGCCCAACGAAGCCTGCCTCAGGGTGAAAACGCAGCAAGTATCGCTGCGGATCATGCCCCAGGAAATAACAGCTCTCGATCAAATTGGCGGTCAGGTTGGTCAACGCCATGGCTTTGAAGTGCTGCTGAAAACTTTGTTCCTCTCGCACAGAAGAGAGGTTTAGAACGGCAAGCAACTCTCCGCTCGCATCAAATATTGGGCTAGCCGAACACGTTAAGCCGGCGTGCTTGCCACGGAAGTGTTCATCACGACGGATGGTGACATGCTGTCGCTCGACCAAGCAGGTGCCGACACCGTTGGTACCCTCACAATCCTCGCTCCATACCGAACCGAGCCACAGTCCGGAACGCTGGAACTCGGCTCGTTCCGATTCGTTGAACACACTGTCAATCGCCACACCGCGAGCATCGGTGAGTAGCACCACGTGGCCGTCACCCCCGAATTGTTGGTGCAAGCTGGTCATCTGCCAGTGCGCCACCGAGATGATGTGTTCCAGTGGTGCGCGGTGATCCTGTAAGCGTGGGTGCTCAAGGACATTAGGCGCGCGGCGGCTGGCGGGATCGAGCTGATGCTGATCCAGGCAACGACGCCAGGACCGTGTAATAGCCAGGTCATTAGCATGGCCGTGGCTGGCAGAGCTGCCCTGGACGGCTTGTAGCACTTGCTGTGCATGGGCGTTGATAAAGGCCGGCTTCATTGTTCTTGTTCTCCGCTACGGTGAGGACACGGGGCTGTTCGCAGCTTATATGAAAAGCCTGCGAAGAGCGCTTTACGCGCCGCGTGACACTCTGTCATCCACCCTTCCCAGAATCGTGACATAGATCCGAGAAAAGGCCTGAGCAGTACCGCGTCAGCCGCTCTGCAACGGGGCTTTCATGAAGATGGCCCGGGGCTTGCTCCAGGGCAAGTTGTTACAAAAACAACAAGAACGGGAGAAGCCCATGAACATCGCTATCGAAACACCGCTGCAAACGCCAACTGCTCAGCTCGCGGCGTGGGTCGAAAACCTCGGCGAGCGTCTCGCCCAACGTGATCTGGACGGCACGCTGGAATTGTTTGCCGACGAGTGTCACTGGCGTGACCTGCTGCTTTTCAGCTGGAACCTGGTGACCCTGGAAGGCAAGCCCGCCATCCGGAACATGCTCGAAACACGGCTTGACCAGACTCGTCCTGAGCGATGGAAACTGGAAGGTGAGGCGACGCTGAATGACGGTGTGCTCGAAGGCTGGATCAGCCTGGAGACCGATGCGGCGCGAGGTAAAGGCTACGTGCGTTTAAAGGAGGGCCTGTGCTGGACGCTGCTGACAACCATGCGCGAACTCAAAGGCTTTGAAGAACCCAGGGGCCGCCGTCGTCCAATGGGAGCCAATCATGGTCACGCCCATGCCGACAAACGCAACTGGCTGGAACGCCGTCGTGATGAAGAAGCTTCCCTTGGTATCACCACCCAACCTTACTGCCTGATCGTGGGCGGCGGCCAGGGTGGGCTGGGGCTCGCAGCGCGCCTCAAGCGAATGGGCGTGCCCACTCTGATCGTCGACAAAGCCGAGCGTCCTGGCGATCAGTGGCGCGGTCGCTACAAGTCGCTGTGCCTGCATGACCCTGTCTGGTACGACCATATGCCCTACCTGCCCTTCCCCGATCACTGGCCAGTCTTCACCCCAAAAGACCAGATTGGCGACTGGCTGGAGATGTACAGCAAAGTCATGGAGCTCAATTATTGGCCGCGGACAGAATGCGTGAGCGCCAGCTTTGACGAGCAAAGTGGCACCTGGAAGGTTGACGTTCAGCGTGATGGCGAGCGTATGACTTTACAGCCTGCCCAGTTGATCCTCGCCACCGGCATGTCTGGCGTACCCAACGTTCCCAGTTATCCGGGCGCCGAGGTTTTCAATGGCCAGCAGCATCATTCCAGCCGCCATCCCGGCGGAGACGCCTGGCGCGGCAAGCGCGCGGTGGTTATCGGTGCGAACAATTCGGCTCACGATATCTGCGCCGACCTGGTGGAGAACGGCGCCGAGGTGACCATGGTGCAACGCTCCAGCACCCACATCGTGCGTTCCGACAGTTTGATGGATCTCGTCTTCGGCGGGCTCTACTCTGAAGACGCCCTGGAGACGGGGTTGACCACGGACAAGGCTGACATGCTGTTCGCCTCGATCCCCTACAAGGTTATGCCAAGTTTTCATCAACCCATATTTGATGCGATCAAGGAGCGTGACGAGGACTTCTACGAGCGGTTGACCAAGGCCGGCTTCATGCTCGATTTCGGTGACGACGAGTCTGGCCTTTTCATGAAGTACGTACGCCGGGGTTCTGGTTACTACATCGACGTCGGCGCCTCCGAGCTGATCGCTAATGGAACGATCAAGCTCAAGAGCGCGCCTGGCCTGGGTGTCGAACGCATCGAAGCAGATGCCGTCGTACTGAACGATGGCAGCCGACTACCGGCAGATCTCATCGTCTACGCCACGGGCTATGGCTCAATGAATGGTTGGGCGGCGAAGCTGATTTCCCAGGAAGTCGCGGACAAGGTCGGCCGCTGCTGGGGCCTGGGTTCGGGAACCACCAATGATCCTGGCCCGTATGAGGGCGAACTGCGGAACATGTGGAAGCCAACGCAGCAAGAAAACCTCTGGTTCCACGGTGGCAACCTGCATCAGTCACGGCATTATTCGCTGTATCTGGCGCTGCAGTTGAAGGCGCGCTTCGAAGGCATCGACACATCCGTCTACGGCCTTGCGAAGAGTCATCACACTGGTTGAGTAAAAAAGGCGCCCAGCCGTGGCTGGGCGCCTCTCCACGAGCATCAGGCTCCCCATCCCCGGCCAATGACCGGGCCAGTTTCAAATCTCCAAAAGCCGCTTCGTCATCGTCATCGAGGTTTGCAGGGATTGCCCCGTGCGCTGCAGCTTGTTCAGCAAACTGGCCCCCAACCACAGTTGGTAGAGGGTTTCTGCCAACTGACGAGCGTCGCCCCCCGGCAGGCTTTTATCCACCTCGCCCTGTTCCAGGCACGTGGTGATGCGCGCAACGATGCGCTCGGCGCCATCGCGCAGCGTAAGGCGCATCGATTCGGAAAGGTCGGCGACCTCTGCACTTAACTTCACCACCAGGCATTCATCGCCGTGGCCTTCCAGAGTGCAGCGGTTCTGCCAGCCCAGCCAATAATCCATCAGCCGCTCGTAAGCGCTGAGTCCGGGCAGTGTCAGACGTCGTTCCATGTCCGCGAGGTAGCCGACAAAGTAATCCTCAAGCAGCGCCTGGCCATAGAGTTCTTTGGATTTGAAGTAGTGGTAGAACGAGCCCTTGGGCACGCCGGCAGTCTGCAGGATCTCGTTCAGGCCAACGCTGGTGAAGCCCTTCTCGGCCATCATGCGGTGGCCGGTATCGAGCAAGTGTTGGCGAGTATCGTCGTAGGTCGGTTTCATGGGGCGCAAAATACCAAACAATAGACCAGTCGTATATTTCTGAGGAACAGGAGTTTGCCATAGACATTGGTCGGAAACACAGCTGAAAAAATTACTAGACGACTGGTCTAATTGATATCTATGCTGTGCCCCTCAAACCTACCGAGGTGTCGAAGACGAACCGTTCTCGAACACCCGACCAGCCCAGGGCGCGCTATGAAAATCTTGATGGTTCTGACTTCCCACGATCAACTTGGCAACACCGGCAAGAAAACCGGCTTTTGGCTCGAAGAGTTCGCGGCCCCCTACTACGCCTTCAAGGATGCGGGCGCAGAGATCACTCTGGTTTCGCCGGCCGGTGGCCAGCCACCGCTCGATCCAAAAAGTGACGAGCCTGGTGCACAAACCGCCGACACCGACCGGTTCCGCAAAGACCCTGAGGCTCAATTGACATTGGCTCACACTGGGCGTCTGGGCGATGTCAGCGCTGCCGATTTTGATGCGGTGTTTTATCCCGGTGGACATGGCCCGCTGTGGGACTTGGCGGAAGACAAACACTCCATCGCCTTGATCGAAGCCTTTGACCGCAGCCACAAGCCCCACGGTTTTGTCTGCCACGCGCCGGGCGTGCTGCGCCACGTCGTCGCCGCTGATGGCAAGCCGTTGATTCAGGGTCGCGACGTGACCGGTTTCACCAATGCTGAAGAAGCGGCAGTCGGCCTGACGGATGTGGTGCCGTTCCTCATCGAAGACGAATTCCAGCGTCTTGGCGGGCGTTATTCCAAGGTGGCCGACTGGCAGGTTCATGTGGTCGCCGATGGTCAGCTGGTGACCGGTCAAAACCCTGCCAGCTCGGCGGCCGTAGCCGAAAAACTGCTGAAAATGTTGGCCTGACGGCTATCGAATCAATGTCCAGGCACCGTGCGCGACCTTCACGGTGTTTTTTTTCGCCCCGTTAATAGACGACTGGTCTAATAATAAATGAATAGGTATTTCATGAACAGCAGTGCTTTCTTCACTCCAACAACCTTGGGCCTGCACACCCTCAAGAACCGCATCGTCCTGCCTCCCCTCACTCGCCAGCGCAGCACGCAACCGGGCAACGTCGCCAATTCGTTGATGGCCGAGTATTACCAGCAACGCGCCGGCGCCGGTCTGCTGGTCACTGAAGGCACGCAGATCGAGCCCAGGGGTCAGGGATACGCCTGGACGCCGGGCATTCACACGCCTGAACAAATTGCCGGATGGCGCACGGTGACCGAGGCTGTTCATGCCAGGGACGGCGTGATCTTCGCTCAGCTGTGGCACGTCGGCCGTGTGTCCCACACCGCGCTGCAACCCGATGGCGCGGCACCCGTGTCGGCCTCCGCCATCGCCACCGACCGTGTCAGCGTATTCATCGAGACGGCGCCGGGTGCCGGCGCGCTTGTTGCGCCATCCGCTCCACGAGCGCTAAGCACGGATGAAGTCCAGGAACTGGTTCAGCTCTATATTCAGGCGGCACGCAACGCAATGGACGCGGGCTTCGACGGTATCGAACTGCACTGTGCCAACGGCTACCTGGTGAACCAGTTCATTTCTGCCCACAGCAATGTGCGCACCGATCAGTACGGTGGCGCTCTGCACAATCGCCTGCGTTTTCTGCGCGAAGTGGTGGCGGGCGTCGCCGAATGCATCGGCAGGGAGAAAGTCGGCGTGCGTTTCGCGCCGCTGTTCACCACCACCGATGAAGCGCGGACCTATCTGGGCATGGTGGAGGATGACCCGCACACGACGTACATCGAAGCGATCAAGGTGCTTGAAGACGTGGGCATCGCCTACCTGTCCATCGCCGAAGCCGACTGGGACGACGCGCCGGTGATGCCGCCAGCCTTTCGCCGTGCGGTGCGCGACACCTTCAGTGGCGCGATCATTTATGCCGGGCGATACAACGCCGAATCCGGCGCGCGGATGCTTGAGTCGGGATTGGCAGATCTCATCGCTTTCGGCCGCCCGTTCATGGCCAATCCGGATCTGCCAGCGAGGATCGCCAATGATTGGCCGCTCAATGCCCTGAATCAGGCTACGGTCTACGGCGGCAATGCCGAAGGCTATGTGGATTACCCCACCTACGGCGAATAACCGCTCGGGTCAAACCAGCGCTCCCATTTCCCCGGGAGCGCGCATTTTCACCACCTCTCGCCTTTTCGTTGCCCGATCAACTCCCCCCGCTCTTTGATAGGGCGTTCTCGCATCTACACAAAAAGATGGCTGCCTCATTGTCAGGTGGATTTTTTCAGCCTATCTTGAGTAAAACCTATACACGCAGACACGTATCGTACAACTATCTGTCAATGGGTTGCTCGCCGATTCCCCATCAACAGGCTCTTTCCTGCTGTCAGGGGCGGCCCCCCCGATCACCGCCTGCATCGCCGCGAGAAGCCTGAATGAACCCACTATTACCCCACCATTACCGTGAAATTCTCGTCGGCGTCGGTGAAAACCCCGACCGTGAAGGCCTGTTGGACACGCCAAAACGGGCGGCCAAAGCGATGCAGTATCTGTGCAATGGCTACTCGATGAGCCTGGAAGACGTCACCAACGGTGCCTTGTTCGAGTCGCAAAGCGATGAGATGGTCATCGTCAGCGACATCGAGCTTTATTCCTTGTGTGAGCACCACATGCTGCCTTTTATCGGCAAGGCGCATGTGGCGTACATCCCCACGGGCAGGGTTCTGGGGCTCTCGAAGGTGGCGCGTGTGGTGGACATGTTCGCGCGTCGCCTGCAGATCCAGGAAAACCTCACCCGGCAAATTGCCGAGGCGATCCAGCAGATTACCGACGCCGCCGGCGTGGCCGTGGTCATTGAAGCCAGGCACATGTGCATGATGATGCGCGGCGTGGCGAAGCAGAACTCGATCATGACCTCCTCCGTGATGCTGGGCGCCTTCCGCGAGAGCTCTACGACGCGCCAGGAATTCCTGCAACTGATTGGGCGGCGAAGTTGATGCAGGAAGCCGGCTTCTGACCTTAGACAGGCGCCATAAACCTGTACACCACTAGCTCACTGTACAAGCATGGTTTTCGACACTTCACCCTCATCACCTGGGCACTCAGGGAGAAAGGCAATGACTCGACTTTTGGTTTTACTGGCTCTGGCACTCAGCGTTGCGAGCTGTGGCAGCGTGGATGTCACCCACTATGCGGATCAGCAACCGGCATTGAATCTGGAACGCTTTTTCAGCAAACCCGTGAAAGCCTGGGGGATGTTTCAGAAGCGCTCCGGTGAGGTGGCCAAGCGCTTCGAGGTCAACATCGTCAGCCATCGTGAGGGCAACAACCTGATTCTCGATGAGCGCTTCCTGTACAGCGACGGCACCCGCCAACGCCGGGTCTGGACCCTGACGCCAGAGGGCCAGGGGCGCTGGAGCGGGCGCGCGGATGATGTGGTAGGTGTCGCTCAGGGCGAAATCGCCGGCAATGCCTTGCGCTGGCGTTATCGCCTGAACCTGCCGGTGGACGGCTCAACCTACGAAATGAGCATGGACGACTGGATGTACCTGATGGACGAGGACACGTTGATCAACCGCACCAGCATGTCCAAGCTGGGCGTCGAGGTCGGCCAGGTGACGTTGTTCTTCCGGCGCCAGGGCGCAGGAGAAAGCCAATGAACAGCGCGTTCACCCTGGTCTCCCTCGGCGACGGTTATCGCGCGCTGGTGATCGGCGCCAGTGGTGCCCTGGGGACGGCTTTTTGCGAGTTGCTCCATCAGGACCCGCGATGTTCCGGGGTTCGCGAGCTGGGGCGCACTACAGTTCCCGCGCTGGATCTGGAACAACCTGAAACCATCGCCGGCGCTGCCACCGCATTGGCAGCAGAAGCGCCCTATCAGTTGATCGTCCACGCTGCCGGCCTGCTCCATCGCGACCAGGTCAAGCCAGAAAAAAGCTACAGCGCGATTGAGGCGCAAGCGTTGCAGGCGGTGTTTCAAGTGAACACGCTAGGGCCGGCGCTAGTGTTGCGGCACTTTTTGCCACTGCTTGATCCCCGAGGCGCGATGGCGATGCTCTCGGCGAAGGTCGGCAGCATTGGCGACAACCGTCTGGGTGGCTGGTACGCCTATCGCGCCTCGAAGGCTGCGCTGAACATGCTGATCAAGACCGCCGCCATCGAATTGGCCCGCACTCGTCCGCAGAGCCGCTTGCTGAGTCTGCATCCGGGCACGGTCGTGTCAGGGTTGTCGCAACCTTTTCGTCGGGCCTCCAGCGCACGTCCGGCAGGCATTGCCGCGGCAGAACTATTGACCTTGATTGACCAGTTGACGCCGGCCGATAGCGGCCATTTCTTTGCCTACGATGGAGAACGCCTACCCTGGTAGGCAAGGAGAAAGCATGAACCTGCAAACCCTGACCGAGCGTGCGGCCAACAGCGAAATACGCGAGCTGGAGTTACTGTCACTCGAAGGTGGTTTCTATCTGGCACGGATCCGTCTGGATCATGGCCAATTCACTTTGCTCGACGATGCGGCCAAGCCGATGCACCTGCGGTCAATCACCCACCTGCGTGACTTGATGCACACCGTGCCGGCATTTCCCTGCGTGTTGGTGCAGCAATGCGTGCACGACGAGATGTGCGGCCGGGATGCCGGTCCCGTCGAGGAGCTGCGAATTCCGTTTTCGCTGACCACGCCTTTATGAACCGGATGACGCTGGACTGAACTGAATGAACAAACGCCATCGGTTGTGCCTGGTACTGGGCGACCAGTTGTCCTTTGACCTGGCTTCATTACAGCAACTCGATGCCGAGTGCGACACGGTCCTGTTGGTCGAGGTCATGGAAGAAGCCAGCCATGTGCCCCACCATCCGCAGAAGATCGCCCTGATCTTCAGTGCCATGCGCCATTTCGCCAAAGCGCTGCGAGACCAGGGTGTACAGGTCGAGTACGTCACCCTGGATGATCCGCATAACAGCGGTTCAGTGGCGAGTGAGTTGCGACGCTGGCAACTGCTGCTGCAAGTAGATGAAGTGCACGTCACCGAGTGCGGGGACTGGCGGCTGGAACAGGCGCTCAAGGACTGTGGCTTACCCATCCATTGGCACGTCGACACGCGCTTTCTGTGTAGTCGCGCAGAGTTCGGCGCCTGGGCGGAGGGCAAAAAGCAGTTGCGCATGGAGTTCTTCTACCGCGAGATGCGCCGCAAGAGCGGTTTGTTGCTCAATGGCGACGGCTCTCCGGTGGGCGGCGCGTGGAATTTCGATACCGAGAACCGCAAGTCTCTGCCCAAAGGGGTGAAAGCGCCCTACCCGGTCCGCTTCAGCGACGACGCCATCACCCGTGACGTGCTTGCGCTGGTCAGGGCGCGATTCGCCCATCACTACGGCGCGCTAGACGACTTCAACTATCCGGTCACCCATGCCGACGCGCAGGCGCTGTGGGCCTATTTTCTGGATTATGGCCTGGCAGGATTCGGCGACTATCAGGACGCCATGGCCAGTGATGAGCCGTTTCTGTTCCATGCGCGTATCAGTGCGGCGCTCAATATTGGCCTGCTGGATCTGCGTCAGTTGTGCCACGACGTGGAGGCTGCGTATTGGGCGCAGCGGATTCCACTCAATGCCGCCGAAGGCTTTATCCGCCAACTCATCGGCTGGCGTGAATACGTACGGGGCGTCTACTGGCTGAAAATGCCCGATTACGCCGGCGGCAATCTATTCGGCAACAGCCGGCCACTTCCGGAGTTCTATTGGACGGGCGACACCCGCATGAACTGCATGAGCCAGGCCATCGGCCAAAATTTGAAACATGCCTATGCCCACCATATCCAGCGGCTGATGGTGACCGGCAACTTTGCGCTGCTGGCCGGCATCGCGCCGAGCCAGATTTGCGACTGGTACCTGGCGATCTACATGGACGCCTTCGACTGGGTTGAACTCCCCAATACACTGGGCATGGTCATGCACGCCGACGGCGGTTACCTGGGCTCCAAGCCTTACTGTGCCAGTGGCCAATATATAAAGCGCATGTCTGACTACTGCCGAAACTGCGCGTACAAAGTCAGTGAAAGCACGACAGACGACGCCTGCCCCTTCAATTCACTTTATTGGCATTTCCTGATGCGTCACGGCGACCTGCTGCGCAGCAATCAGCGCATGAGCATGGTCTACAAAAATCTCGACCGCATGACTGAACCCAAGCAGCAAGCGCTCTGGGAGCGGGGCCAGAAACTGCTCGCCAAACTGGATAACGGGGAGTCGTTGTGACGGCATCACTGCCAATGCTCACACAGCTTGACCAGCTCATCGACCACATACCTGACCTTCGGCCGCAGATGCGACACCTTCGGCCAGACAGACGGCATGCACATCGTCCCCATGAAACGCTGCCTTCAGCCCTGAAACCGGCACTGGATGCCGGGATCATTGATCAGACGATTTACGACATGTGGGTTGGCGCCGCTCAAGGCATGTACCAGAACAACCCGCAGTTACAACGCGATGAAGCGATCCGCTCAGGCTCGCTGGCGGCCATGACCCTGATGCTCGCGGCCAAAGGACAAGGCCTTGTTTCGACACCCATGATCGGGTTCGACCCGTCGGCAGTGGCGCAAGCGTTCGGTCTTTCTGCTACGGAGATCCCGGTGATGTTGATCACCGTTGGCTACCCTGGCTCGGCCAACTGGCCGCAAAAGCCTCGTAAAAACGTTAACGAGGTTTTGCAGTTCGTGTAAGCGAATGCTGCCAGCGATAGCCAGTGCTGCGGGACGGTCCCTGCGTACTTGTCGGTTCAGTTCTTCAGGCGAGTGCTCGCCAACCCAGTTGGGCACGAGCCTCTTGAAGGTCGGATTGCATATCGTGATTCCACAGCCAGTCGAAACGCTCGGCGAGGGTTTTGCTCAGCAACTGTTCGTCATCGGCTACAGCCGGATCACGCAGTTCATAAAGCTCCCCGGCTTCCCAGGAGGTACGCTGCACACGGCAGGCACGGGGACGACGGATGGCGTCGTAAGCCGCGAGCACCGCTTGTGGCTGGCTGTCCAGGACCTGCGGATCGGCCAGCAATCGGGCCAAAAGCCAGGCGTCTTCCAGGCCCTGACCTGCGCCAGCGCCCTGGTGCGGCAACATGGCGTGCGCCGCATCGCCGATCAGCCCCACGCGTCCGTGCACGTAGCCTGGCAACTCTTCGAGTTCATGAAGAGCCCAAAGGGTCGGGGCCGGAATGCATTCGAGCAGTACCCGTGCAGCGTCTCCCCAATGATTGAAGGCAGAGAGCATTTCTTCCTGGCTGGCATTGCGCACCCACGGAGAATCACTTGGCCAGGCTGGATCAGGGCGACTGCGATCGGAAATGAAGGCCACGACGTTGATCAATCGGCCTTGCTTTACCGGGAATGTGAGGATGTGTGCGTCGAGCCCCAGGTACATCTGCGGGACGTCGATCAAGTGCTCATCGATACCCCGAGCCCGGTAGGCCGCACGCAGCTGTTGGCTGTCGATCATCCCACGGTAGGCGCAGGTACCGCTGAAACGCGGTGCTACCAGAGGTTGGCCAAGACCGTTGAGAACATGATCACGAATCGATGACTTGATCCCGTCCGCAGCGATCAACAAATCACAGCGATGCTCAGTGCCATCGGTGAAAAGCACGCGAGCCTGCTCGGCATCCTGCTCCACGCTGACGGCGCGCTTGCCGAATTGGGCGATTCCTTCGGGCAACTGACTGGCCAGAGCATCGAGGAAGTCAGCACGGTGTACCGACGACTGCCCTACCCCTTCGGCCAGGCTTGCGCCCAGATAGCCGGCATCTTCACCACGGCGCCATTCGAACCAGATGTCCTGCCAGGGGTCCTGCGTCTGGTCGGCAATCTTGCGGTAGGGTTCGGCAATACCCAGACCCGCAATGGCACGCACGGCATTGGCGCCGAAGGAGACACCCGCACCGACCTCGCCAAAGGCGGGTGCCGATTCGAACAACTGCACGCTCAGATGGGAATGACGGCACAGGTCCAGGGCCAGAGCCACGCCGGCGATACCGCCGCCAACAATGCCGATTTGCAGTTTGGATTGAGAAGTACGCATAGCAAGTTACCCATAAGGCTGATTGTTATTGGAGTCACCAAATCATCGCCATCCGAGCGCTATTGATAAATACCGCAACGCCCATACATGCCATCACGAGTATGAATATTACTTTTCAGGACGCGCGATCATTGGCCAGGCGAGCTCTTCCTTGAGCTCGCCTTTTTCTGCAGTCGTTACTGCGGCACGGGGTGTTTGGATGAAGCGGCCTGGCGGCCTGGAGAGTTCTGAATCAGAAACACCAGAATAGCGATGGCCCCTATCAGTCCTGGTACGGCGAAGATCAGAAAACTCGCCTGCAGCGGCAATGAAGAAGCGTGCAGTGCGCCGCCTAACAGAGGGCCGATGATGGCACCGGTGCGACCGACGCCCATCGCCCAACCAAGCCCCGTCGAGCGTATGTGCGCAGGGTAATACTGCACCGTGCAGGCGTTGGCCAGGATTTGGGTGCCAATGGTGCATGCCCCCGCGATGGCGATGAGCAGATAAAGAACCGGTAACGGCGCCTTGAGCGCCAACAGGCAAAGGGCTAATGCTCCACAACTGAAAAACGCAAACAAGACCTTGGCGATACCAATTCAATCCCCCAGCCATCCACCGCCTACCGCACCAATAATCGCGCCGACGTTTAGCGCTATCAGAAACGCCAGGCTGGAGTTCAATCCGTAGCCTGCGGCAGTCATGAGTTTCGGCAGCCAGGAACTCAGTGCGTAAACCATTAGCAAACAACAGAAAAACGCCAGCCAAAGCATGAAGGTGTTCAACTTGCGCCCGTCCTGGAACAACTGCGAAATCGACACAGTCGTGCCTTTGGCGACCATCTGGTTCAACTGGTCATTTGCGTTTGGTTCATAAGATGGTGCAGCTTGTGCCAACAGGTTTTGGGCCTTGACGGTCTGCCCGGTGCGCAAAAGGAAATCCATCGACTCTGGCAATTGGCGGATCAGAAATGGCAAGGCCAGCAGAGGAATCAGCGCGACATAAAACACCGCTTGCCATCCCCACTGTGGGATCAGCACCATGCCCAGGGTCGCCGATAGCATTCCGCCTAACGAGTAGCCACTGAACATGATCGCGACCAATGTGCTACGGGATTTCTTTGGCGCGTACTCGTTCATCAACGCGACCACGTTGGGCATTACCCCACCGATCCCAAGACCGGCGATGAATCGGCATAAGGCGAAAGCCTCGGGGCTCCGTGCCAGACCGTTGATCGCTGTGACTGCGCTGAAGATGGCGACGCACATCATGATGGTTTTTCGTCGGCCTATCCGATCCGACAGTGAACCGAAAAACAACGCACCCAACATCATGCCCACCAGCGCACAGCTCCCTAACGCGCCCGCCTGCAACGAACTGAGGCCCCACTCGGCCATCAGTGAGGGCAATACGACCCCATAGATGACCAGATCGTAACCGTCGAAAATGATGATCAGCGCGCACCAGAACAGCACGCGCGCATGGAAGGCATTGAAACGTGCCCCGTCAATCAGGGCTGAGACATCAATCGTACGCATGGCATCGCTCTTCTTGTCATTGTTATAGAGCCGGAGATCTGATGCCTCCGGAAATTGCGCGGTGCCCAATGGTGTTACGCAGAACGTTCAGCACTGGACATGCATTCGATGATGGGCAAACGATCGACCGTGATAAATGCAGCCAGATGAATAGGCATTATTTCGACGTGAATAAAGATCGAAGGGGAGTAAAAGCCTCATCGATCTCACGATGGACGCAGCGGTCCGGCACTTGTTAGGCTTTGGCGCTTGCAGCGGCAATTTCAGCGCGGTGCAGACCCCACAACGGGCAAAAAACTATCGCCGCTATGAGCGCGTAATCTGCACGAGGCGTTATGGAATTGCGTGAGCTGGATCTCAATCTGCTTCTGGTGTTCAACCAACTGCTCATTGACCGCCGGGTATCGACGGCGGCGGATAGCCTTGAGTTGACCCAGCCCGCTGTCAGCAACGCGTTAAAGCGACTGCGTGTCACCTTGAACGACGAGCTGTTCGTTCGCACTTATCAAGGAATGGAGCCCACGCCCTACGCCCGGCAGTTGGCTGAGCCGGTTGCACTGGCCATCCAGACCTTACGTGATGCGCTGAGCCGACAGGACACGTTTGATCCGCTCAACTGCAATCGTCGATTTACGATGGCGATGACCGATATTGGCGAAATCTACTTCATGCCGCGGCTGATGGACGCGCTGGCTGAGCGGGCTCCGGGTTGCTCGATCAGCACGTTGCGCAACACCTCCGATACCTTGGCCGAAGGGTTGCAGAACGGCGCGATCGACCTCGCCGTTGGATTACTGCCGCACCTGCAAGCCGGATTTTTTCAGCAGCGCCTGTTTCACCATCGTTATGTTTGCATTTGCCGTAAGGACCATTCGGCGACCAGGGAGCCGTTAACGCTTGAGCGCTTTTGCAGTTTTGGCCACGTTCGCGTCGTAGCGGCGAACACCGGGCACGGCGAAGTCGATACGTTTCTGGCAAGGGCCGGCATCGAGCGAAACATACGCCTGGAGGTCCCCCATTTCGTCGCAGTCGGTCACATACTTCAACGCACCGACTTAATGGCAACAGTGCCTGAACGATTCGCCAGAAGTTGCGAACAACCCTTTGGGCTCGCGGTACTACCGACGCCAGTGGAACTGCCTAACATCGAAATAAATTTGTTCTGGCATGCACGCTATAACAAGGACCCCGCCAATCGTTGGCTTCGCCAGCTAATGTTCGAGCTGTTTTCTGATTGAGGCGTGCCCTCGCCCCTTCATCCATAGGGTTCAGTAGATGGTTCTATCTACTCATACACCGTCACCCGATTGCGCCCGGCATGCTTCGATGCATACAGTGCGTGGTCCGCCCAAGCGATCAGGTCGGCGTGGTTGACCGAGGGTTTGCTCAGGTCGGCGATGCCCAGACTGATGGTGAAACGGATGCTGTGGCCATCGTGCAGCACTTCCAGCGCTTCGACCGACTTGCGCAGTCGCTCGGCAAAAACACGTGCGCCGACTTTGTCGGTGTCCGAAAGCACAACAGCAAATTCCTCCCCTCCGTAGCGCCCCGCCACATCACTGTCGCGCACGTGTTCGCGGAGCAGCCTGGCGACTTGCTCAATGACGTGATCGCCCGCCTGGTGACCGTAGGTGTCGTTGACCCGTTTGAAGTGGTCGATATCGAACATCACCAGGCTGGTGGCATTGCCATGGCGCTGATGCCGGGCATAGGCGACTTTCAGGCTTTCCTCCCAATGGCCGCGGTTGTACAGGCCCGTCAGCCGATCAGTGCTGGAGAGTTGTTGTAACTGGGCATTAACGGCCTGGAGCTGGCGCCGGTTGGTGGCGACATCAGTGACGTCATAGATCACCAGACAGATGTGGTTAATGTGGCTGTCGGTGGAGCGCAGCGGCAACAGAGTGGTGTTCTGGTACATGAAGTCTTCCTGGCCGGTGATCGGCTGGTAGTTCTTGAACCGCACCAGATAAGGACGCTGTTCCCAGATCGTGAACGCGGGTGTGCCCAGGGTCGCGACGCTTTCCACCTTGCGGGTGAACCATTCGCGGTTGACTTCGGGAAACAGGCTGAAGAAACACTGATTATGAGCATCCTTGGGCTGCACGCCGGAACGGTTCTCCATAAAGGTGTTCCAGACCTGCACACAATAATCGCGGTCAAGCACCACCACCCCGACGTCGATGCTCTGGACGATTGCCAGCAACCAGTGAAATTCGTTCAGATCGATTGAGACGTTCATGGTTCAGTTCATCAGGTAGGCGAGTTTATGGGTCAACCGTTCGATCGAGTCTTCCGTGAACAGCAACAACAAGTCGAAACGAATATCGTGCCCTTCCAGGCTGTAGCTGATCTCCACCGCCAAGGTCTTTTTCCAGTGCTGGTGGTTGACCCGGATCAGTTCGTCGATGGCCGCGTGTTGGCCGAGGACCTGTGGGTGACCTTGAGAAAACACCACATCGATCTGTTCGGCAATGCTGCTCAGGCAGGCGCCGATCAGAACGCTGGAGAGGTCCAGCAACATTTCCAGGTCCGAGTACTCGGCGCTCTGACGCTGCATCAATTGGGCTATGTCAGCGATTTCCGAATCGTGAAACATAAGCAAGGCTTCGCCGGCGATGCCACTGCCGATAAAACCCTGACAGATGGCCGTGTGCTGCTTGCGACTACCGGCGTCGGTCAATGCCATGTGCAATTCGCCGACTTCGAGGATGTTCACGTTCGGCACCGGTAACTGCACAAATACCCCTAATACCTTGGCGATCAAGGCTGCCGCCCGGCCAATGGCGACGTTGACCGTTTCACGGAATACATCGCGAAAACTGATGACCGTGTTCGCAGCCTGACGACTCCCCTGCCCCGGCCGGCCAACTTCCGTCAGCAGCCCCAGTTGGCCAAGCGTCTGGCGCAGCTCGCTTTCGCTGAAGGGCTTTTTCAGGAACGCCAGGGCACCCAATTCACGCACCCGCCGCACAGCACCTTCCTGAACGTCACCGGAGATCACGATGACTTGCGCCTTCAACCCTTCGGCACGTAGCGCACTCAGCACTTGGTAACCGTCCATTTCCGGCATGGTCAGGTCAAGCAGCACCACCTGCCCCAGGCCCTGGCGGATGGCGTCCATTCCCTGGCGACCATCACTGGCCTCGGTAACCGAAACCGACCAATCAGCCGGCAGTGCCCGTAACACTTGCTTACGGGCCATGTTGGAATCGTCACACACCAGTAGGGGAATCACTGAACCATCTCCGCGCTCATTGTCTTGGACACCGGGGAAAATTTCGTGGCATCACAGTGTATTTTTTATAAAAGGCACACTAACTTACGGGTTTTTATTTAAAAGACACGCCGAGTTTGCATTTAAGGTGTTTTGTACAAGACGCCTGGAGTAGGCCTCATGGCTGCAAGATATTAATAAATAAGGTGTTTTTACTGCGCACAGGAACGGATGCCGCGCTACAAATGTTTACTTACAAATCAGCGTCTCGCAAAAGACCGAGTCTGTAACTACAAGTGATAGGTTGCGCTGCCTTATCTGGCCATGAGATGCACAGCCTTAATGATGCGCGTCCACCGACCCACCTTCCCCGCCTTCGTGGCTTATGTTGCCCTTTCCTGCCTGTTTGCGGTCGCATGGTTCACCCATCCTGCTCCTGAACATTCTTCCTTTGCCCTGATGAATCCCGTACGGGCTGTGACTGATCAAGTCGCCAAACCCATCTATACCAGTCGTTTTGCCTCATCCGGGCTGGTGGACTTCGTGCATTCCTCGGCGGTAACCGCCTTGCCAGACGGCAGCCTGATGGCGGTCTGGTTCGCCGGCACCCGCGAAGGCGCAGCCGACGTGCAGGTGCGCTCTGCACGCTTCGACGCGACTACCGGCGAATGGGGTGCCGAGCAAGTATTGGCGACGCGGAAATCGACCCAACAGGGCACTGGAAAATACATCCGCAAGCTGGGCAACCCGGTTGTCGCGCTCGCACCGGACGGACGCCTCTGGTTGTTCTACGTGTCGGTGTCCATGGGGGGCTGGGCCGGTAGTGCGGTCAACGTGATGGTCTCTGACGACTATGGTCGCCAATGGTCCGAACCCCGCCAATTGATCACTTCACCCTTTCTGAACATCAGCACCCTGGTACGTTCGGCCCCGGTGTTTCATGCCGACGGTTCCATCGGCTTACCGGTCTACCACGAATTTCTCGGCAAGTTTTCCGAGTACCTGTACCTGAGCGCAGACGGCGATGTGATCGATAAATTCCGCATCAGCCACGGCAACAATTCATTGCAACCCACGGTCGTTCCGCTGGATGGACAGCGCGGTATCGCCTTGCTGCGCTATGCCGGCAACATTCACCACCGTGTACTGGCGACCCGCACTGAAGACGCCGGGCAAACCTGGAGCGAGCCTTATCCGCTCGATCCCTCGAATCCGAACTCCTCGTTGGCGGCCGTCGCGACGCCCGAACGAGGGTTGCTCGTGGCGCTCAATGACTTGCGGGAGGGGCGCTTCAAATTGAGCCTTTATGGTACCGACGCAAAAATGAACGATTGGCGCTCGCTGCGCGACCTCGACAAATCACCTGATCCCGAGGGCGATACGTTTTCGCCCGAGGCTTACAAGGAAATCATCGGCAGAGAGTTTCGCGGTTCCAGTGGCGCACTTCGCCAACCGCTGGAGGCGCAGTTCCTGAACAACCTCGACAGCCGGGTCTGTAAAGAGCAAGCCTGCAGTTTCGAATATGAATACCCGTACTTCATTCGAAGTCCCGACGGTATGTATCACCTGGTTTATTCCTGGAACAACACCTTCATCAAGCACGTCACCTTCAACGATGCATGGCTATCGGAGCGTGCCAAATGATCAACCTGTGGCAAGCCCATATCAGCTTCGCAATCATCATCTTTCTGTTGCTGCCTTCTTTCAGCTTAAAGAGGCCCGCACGAATCGTGCTGTTGGTCGCATTGCTGGCAGCCAGCTTCATACCGCTGGATGGCTTGTCGTTGGCTGCGTACTTGCGCAGCCACATCGATGACCTTGCGGTCACGACATTGGTGTTCATGGTGTGGGGCTGTTTGCGTCGACTGGGTTTCCTGCCGTCTGCGCAGCAAAGCACGACCAGCGTATTGATCATCTTCGCTGCGATGGCGCTGGTGCTCTACCCGGCAACGCTGGGGTTGAGTTATCTGGACCCTTACCGGCTTGGCTTCAGTCCGCGCCCAATGCTGATCTTCGTCGCACTGCTCACGGCAGGCCTGTTTTATGTGCGCAGTTACCTGGCCGTCGTGATGCTGGCGAGTGCAACTCTGGCCTTCATCGTCGGGGTAAAACCTTCGCATAACTATTGGGATTACCTGGTTGATCCGCTGCTGGGCCTGTATTGCTGCGCGGCACTGCTCACGCAGGCGGTGCGTTGGTCGTATGGCTGGCTGAACACGCTGCGTGGCTCAGTGAAAGACTCCGGATCCGTTTGAGATTCAACGACATTTTTAACAGGGGAACAGGGATGGGTTGGCTGCAATCAAGACGTTTGCACTATTGGCTAGGCGCGACAGCGATTGCGTTTGTGCTGTTTGCATTGCTGCGGGTGGTGTTCTTCTTTGGATTTTCCGGTTTCGATGCCAACGCATTGAACGACGAAAAGGCGGTACTGGAAACCCTGGGCATCGGCTTTCGTTTCGATCTGCGCCTGGCCATCCTGCTGATGTTGCCAGTGGCGTTGCTGGCCTGGATTCCGCGTTGGAATCTCGTCAGCAGCCGCCTGCTTCGCCAATTGGCACGCGTGTATGTGTCCATCGCCATGGGCGCCCTGCTGCTGATCTACATCGTAGATTTTGGCCATTACGCCTATCTTGGCGTGAGGATCAACGCCACCGTGCTGCGCTTCATCGAGGACGCGCAAATATCCCGTGACATGGTTTGGCAAACCTACCCGGTCATCTGGATTTCATTGGGTTGGCTGGCGACGGTCGCCCTGGTGACTTTGGCCTTGGTGCGCCTGGAACGCCTGACGCTGGACCGCCCCCGCACAGCCATTCACCCGCTCTCCGCCACCTGGGGTGGCGCGTTGATGGTCGTGTTGGTGCTGTTGGGCATTTTGGGCCGTGTCGAAAACATGAACCTTGAAAACCCTGTCCCGTTGCGCTGGAGCGATGCGTTCTTCTCCGGTAACAACCAGGTCGCAGCCCTGGGCCTGAACCCCGTGATCTTCCTCTACGACACGGTCAAGGTCGGCCAGTCGCGCTATGACGAAGCGCAGGTGCGTGAACACTACGCCGTGATTTCAAAATACCTCGGCGTCGAGCAACCCGACCCGCAAACCCTGAATTTCGTCCGTCACCAGGCGCCACAGCCCTACAAGGTATCGAGTTCGCGGGCGCCGAACGTGATGTTTGTCATGCTCGAATCCTTGGGTACCAGTGCCGTCGGCGCCTATGGCAACCCGATCAATCCGACGCCCAACATCGATCGCCTGGCCACGCAGAGCTGGTTCTTCGAGCACTTCTATGTTCCGGTCACCGGGACCGCAAAAACCGTTTGGGCCAGCATTAGCGGGGTTCCAGACGTCACTCGACAGGAAACCGCGACGCGTAATCCGCTGATCACCAAGCAGCACACACTGATCAATGCCTTCGCCGGTTACGAGAAGATCTACACCATTGGCGGCAACTCCGGTTGGGCCAACATGAACGCCTTGATTCGACAAAGTATCGACGGGGTTCGCTTGTTCGAAGAGCGGGACTGGAAATCCCCGGTCGTGGATGTCTGGGGGATTTCAGACCTGGATCTGTTCAAGGAAACCGACAAAATCCTGCAAGCCCTGCCCAAGGACAAACCGTTCTTTGCTTATGTGCAGACGGCCGGCAACCATCGTCCCTTCACAATTCCCAAGAGCAATGACGGATTCGAGGTCAAGCACCCTACCCTGGCGGAAGTTCAGGCCGCAGGATCGCGCAGTGTCGAACAGTACAACGCCGTGCGTTTGCTGGACTTCAACATCGGACGCTTGATGGAAATCGCCAAGGAAGGTGGCTACTACGACAACACCATTTTTGTGCTGTTTGGCGACCATAACACCCGGATCGCCCAGATCCCTTTCCTCGCACCGGCTTATGAACAACTGGGCCTGGAAAGCAACGCAGTGCCGATGATCATCCATGCACCGGGCCTGCTCGGCACGCGGACCGTCAAGGAAGCCGTCGGCCTGGTGGACTTGCTGCCCACGGTGGCGGGCATGGCCGGACTTGAGTTTCGCAACAGCGGCCTGGGGCGTGATATTCAGCAGCCTGCGCCCGAGGGCGAACGCGTAGTGCCGTTGGTACTGCGGGAAGGCACATTCCCGCTGATTGCGGGCGTCACTCAACACTACATGGTGCAGATGGAGCACGACGGCAGCTCGCCGACGCTGCACGACCTGGCCTCACCGACGCCGCTGGACAACGTGGCCGGGCAAAACCCTGAAGAGTTCAAGCGCCTGGTGCAACTGACCCGCGGCATGCATGAAACTTCCAGGCTGATGCTGTACCAGAACGTGCGCAAGTAACCGTAATTGCCACCCCGTAATGGAGTTCGCTGTCGGTCAAACGGGTTGAAATCGAGGGCAAGCTTTCACACCTGCAGCGAGTTTTGCCCTGGAACCTGAAGCCAGGGCCTGCCACTTCAATCTTCCGCCGGTTTTCTGAACACCAGCAACTTCCCGGTCGCACGCTGCACCACCTTGTCATTCTGATTCAGCGTTTCCATGAACAGCGTCACCACGCCCCGATCCGGTTTCGAGGCCGACGGATCGATGGCCTGCACGGTGCTGAACAGGCGTAACACGTCATCCGGATAGGTCGGTGTCGGCCAGCTCAGTTCGATTCCCAGACCGATAATGCCGTCAGCCAGCGGCACGCTGGCCACGAGCATTTTCATGGTCAGGGCGGCGGTGTTCCAGCCGCTGGCCGCCAAACCGCCGAACAGGCTCAACCCAGCCTCTTCGGCGCTCAGGTGGAAGGGTTGCGGGTCGTATTCGCGAGCAAACGCCAGCATCGCGTCCCGGTGGACGCGAACAGGGTCGCTTTCAAATTCCTGACCCAGGCTCAGGTCATCGAGATACAGTTTTTCCCAGGAATGCGCGGTCATGATTCATTCCTCCACAGTGCACTACCAATAGCCGATGTCGCTGAGATCGATGGCCACGAGCAAGGCGTCCGTGTCCGCCTGGCCGTCAGCCTTGCGTCGATAGGCGCGCCGCTTGCCGGGCATGCGCAAGCCATCGGCTTCAACATAGCCATGAACGTACTGCGCGGCAGGCAGGCCACCGCTGACGTCCACGGAGTAGTCGTGTCGGCGCAACAGAAAGTCATCACCGAAGTAGAAATCCTGTACTGCGCAGTGCGTGGCGACGGTCTCGGGAAAGGTCACCCGCAGGCGTCGCCAGCGTTCTGAACCTTCGTGCCAGGGCTCGACTTCCTCGGTCACGACACCCGGCCAGGTGAATTGAAAAGGCATGGTCAGGTACGACCAGAGTGCGTAACCGTTGAAGTACGCGCGGTGCAGTGGATCCCAGGGGCTGTTTTCCCCATGGCCGACAAAGGATTCCCTCGGCGCTGTTCGCTCGGCAATCACCTTGCCGGCGGTATTCTCTATGGCAATTCGATCCGGCGTGTAGGCGGTGAATTGATCGGTCCCGCCAAAGGGCGTTACCGAAGCTCGCTGTTCATGCAACCAGACGCTCATCTGCCGCGGTGCGCTGTCCTGGGTCAGCCCTTTCATTGCCCAGAGCGAGCCACCGGTCACGAGGGTGGCGCGGACCTGGTTAAAGCTGTTCCAGCGTTCCAGACCACCGTGGGCGATCAGTACGTGATTCAGCAGTTCATGACCCGGTGCATTCACAGTGGCGGCCCTCCCACTTCCGACGGCCGATCCTGGACCCATTGCCAGAACAGTTGATACCCGACCGCCAGCACCACCGGGCCAATGAACAACCCAATGATGCCGCTGGTGACCATGCCGCCGAGCGCGCCGATCAGCACCACCGGCATCGGCACATCGACCCCGCGCCCCAACAACAGCGGCTTGAGCACGTTGTCCACCAGGCCGGCGACGAATACGTAAATGGCAAACACGATCGTTGCGGTGTTGGCGCCTTCGGTGGCGAATACGAAGGCAATCACCGGAAGCGTGATCAGCGTCACCGGTAATTGCATGATGCCGAGCAACAGTACGGCCAGGGCCAGCAAACCGGCGCCGGGAATACCCTTGAAGACAAACCCGAGCCCGACCAACAGCATCTGGATGAACGCGATCCCGACCACGCCCAGCGCGACCGCACGGATGGTCGCGGTGCACAGTGCGGCGATTTTCGGTCCTCTGGCCGGGCCGCCGACCCGCGAGGCAATCTGCACCGCACTGCGGCTGCCGCTCTTGCCGTGGGCCATGAAAATACCGGCAATGATCAAGGCAAAAATAAAGGTCAGGAACCCCATGCCAACGCCGGCCAGTTTGCTTAACAGGGTCAGGCTGACGTGTTTGATCTGCGGGATGTATTTGGCGGTCAGGTCGGGGAGATTGGTTGAGGCCTGGAGCCACAAGTCAGACAGCGGCTGCCCCACCAGCGGCCAACTGGCGACTGATTCGGCGGGCGGCGGAATGTGGAAATCGCCGCCCTTGACCATTTCCATGGCGTGGTCGACCGAGTCGGCTATCGAGGTTCCCAACAGGTAAATCGGCACCATCAGGATGACAATGGCGATCAGAATGATCAGCGTCGCGATGCGCCCTTCTTTTTGCCCCAACGGTCCTTTGAGCCGCTCTTGCAAGGGGTAAAGGGTGATCGCCAGGATCAGCGACCACAGCATCAGGTCGCGGAACGGGCTGAAGATTTCAAAGCAGAACAGCACCAGCACGGCGATCAGCCCCGCCCGGATAAACACATCGAGCAGCGTGCGCGTCAGCGTTTTCTCTGAGATCGACGAGGGCTCCATGGATGCCTCCCTGATCACTTGGGTACGGGATCGGTTAGCCCAGCATAGACGCTCGATGGAAAACGCGAGGGTTCAACGCAGCTTCAATGGATCAACCAGTCCGGCGGCAATGGCCATGCCGACCAGGTCTGGCAGGGTATTGGCCTGCATGCGTTTCATCACGCGGGAGCGGTAGAGGTCGACGGTTTTTGCGCTCACGCCCAGTTGCTCGGCAATTTCGCGGGTGGTGTAACCCTGCACCAGCGGCAGCAGGACGTCGCGCTCCCGCGGGGTTAGCGTGAGCAAGCGCGCCTGCAACGCGTCATGTCCTTGATTGCCCGAACGGTGGACCGCGCAATTACTGAGGGCCTGTTGCACGCTGTCCAGCAGCAGTTGTTCGTTATAAGGCTTTTCGATGAAGTCGTGAGCGCCGGCCTTGAACGCACGCACCACGATGGGTACATCGGCGTGACCGCTGACGAAGATGATCGGCAGGTTCAGTTCGCGCAAACGCATTTCTTCCTGCACGTTCAAGCCGCCCATGCCGGGCATGCGCACATCCAGCAGCACACAGGCCGCCAGGCTGGCATCGCAGGCATTGAGGAATTCGACGCCACTGGTAAACGGCAACGCCTTGAGGCCGACCGATTCCAATAACCAGACCGTTGAATCGAGCATGCCTTGATCGTCATCGACCACATACACCACGTGCTCCGTCACACCCGCCATTGCATTATTCCTGTTGTTGTTTTGTTGGACCGGCAAGCGGCATGCGGCAGCACATCAGCAGCCCGACCGGTTGGCGGCGGGCCTGCAATTCGCCGCCGAAACCTTCGATGATGCTGCGGCTCATGGACAACCCGAGCCCCAGGCCATCAGCCTTGCTGGTATAGAACGGGGTAAAGATCTGCTCCAGTTCGGGCTCGCTCACACCGGGCCCCTGGTCTTGTACGTTGATGTCAACGGTGGCGGCGCTGCCCTGGCCCGCCGTCATCACGATCAGCGACGGCTGGCCCGGATGTTGTTCGCGGTTGGCATCAATGGCATTGCGCAACAGATTGAGCAGGACTTGTTCCAGCAACACTCGGTCGGCATAAACGGGCGGCAGATTATCCGGCAGTCGATCCTCGATTGTCACTTGGCAATTGCTCGCCTCCCAAGCACACAAACGCACGGCTTCGCGGGCGACATCGGTGACATTCAGTGCCTGCATGCGGCGCTGGCCTTTGCGCAGAAACGCGCGCAAACGGCGGATCACTTCCGAGGCGTGCGTGGCGTGATGGGTGATGCGTTCCAGGCCTTGCGCCACCCGGGCGGCGGCTTGCGGATTGGAATCCACGGTCTGCAAATAGCGCTGACTGGCATTGGCATAATTGACCACCGCGGCCAGCGGCTGATTGATTTCATGGGCGATGCCCGAGGCCAATTCACCGAGGGTGACCAGGCGCGCGGTGTGCGCCAGTTCATCCTGATGGCGGCGCTGTTGCACTTCACGCAGTTCACGTTCGGTCATGTCCCGCGCCACCAGGGAATAGTAGCGCTCACCGCCGGCCGAACGATGCGCCAACAGCACCAGCGACACCGGCACCGACGCACCGCCGCCCGGTGGTTGCAAGCGCGCATCGGTGCTCCAGACGCCGTCGCGTTCGGCACCGCTCCAGCCGTCACGTTGCAGACGCGTCAGGTCGGCGCTGGCAAACAGTTGCGCCAGGACCGGCATCGGCTGTTGCTCGTCGATGCCAAGGATGCGGCGTGCCGCCGGGTTGAGGTAAGTGACTTGCCCCTCAGGATCGATAAACAGCACCGGGTCGATGTTGGCCTCGACGACTTCGGCCAGGCGCCGCTTGTTCTCTTCGGCCTGCACGCGGGCGGTAATGTCCCGGGAGACGCTGACCACCTCGACCACCGTGCCGGTATAGGTTTCACGAATCGCCCGACTGGCGGTTTCGAACCATAGGTAATGCCCGTCCCGATGGCGAATGCGATAGGTCATCGTGTGGTAGCCGTCCTGCTCCAGCGCATCGCGGGCGCGCTGCACCAGATTGGCCAGGTCCTGGCCATGGAACAGGCCCTGGGCCATTTGCCCGCGCAATTCTTCCGGCCAGTAGCCGAGCAACGTCCACGAGGCGGGTGAGGCATCGAGAAAACAGCCGTCCGGCGTGTGCCGGGAAATCAGGTCGGTGGTGTTCTCGATGATCAACCGGTACAGCCGCCGCGCCTGGGTCGCTTCGCGCTCGGCCAGCACTTGCGCGGTGGCATCGCGGCAACGGGCGAGCACACGGTTGTCCTGGGGGTCGGGAATGAATGTCCAGATCAGGATCTGCGTTTCGAATTGGGCTTCGACCCCTTCAATCGCGCGTTGCTGGTCCAGACAGGCACGCACCAGCACCCGATGATTGACCGGCAGAAATCCCAGTACGTCGGTCAGTGGCTTTTCCGCCAGCAGCGCCAGCAACGCCGCGTTGAATTCCTGCGGCCGACCCTGCGCGTCGAGCAACAGACTCGGCTGCGGATCGTGGCCCAACAGCGGCGAGCCGCGCAGCATGCCGTTGACGCTACTGAGCAGCGTCGTCAGCAAATCCTGCACCCAGCCCAGCCAATCAAAACTCACACCCTCGCAGACTTCTACCAGCAACAACCCGGCCTGCCCCGGCTGCAACGCCAGGTCAAATACCTGGCCATGGCTGATGGCGGCGCGGCGCAGTCGACCGGCCAACCAGCAATCGAGTTGCCGTACTTGCGCCAGATCGAGGCGCCCGGCTTCCAGCAAGCGCTCGAACAGCAACTGATCGCTGGCCAGCGACGGGTCGCCCTGGCCCGGTGGGAAATGCTGGGCGGCGCCTTCATGGCTGTAGATCCGCGCATGGGGTTGCCAGCTCAGGTAAACCGCGCGACGCACCTCGGGACAATCCTGCAGGGCCCGGCACAACGCATCGGCCCGGGCGGCCAGCGACACGCCCTCGCGCTGCAGGCGCAACCAGCTGTGCAATCGAACGGGAGTCAGGGTCATCACAGGTCCGCTTCGTTGGGGAAACCAAGGATATACCGGCCTTGGCGGTATGACTGCAGTCATTTAGGCTCGCAAGCATTAAATATAGTACATATCCTATACGCTATAGGTTGTACTTCCATATTGGAGTTTGATTGTTATATAAAGCATGCCGGACATAAAAGGTGACCTCAGCGACTACGCTGAAAGACCACCGATAGAGCTAACAATCAGCCACCGAGTACCCGCACATGTCGATCTATGAACAAGGGCTAGGCCCTTCGGCTGTCAATCACATCGCCTTGTCTCCGCTCAGCTTCCTCGAGCGCACTGCCAACGTTTACCCCGACTACCCCGCCGTCATCCACGGCTCGATTCGCCGTACCTGGGCGCAGACCTACACCCGTTGCCGACGCCTGGCATCGGCGCTGGCCGGGCGCGGCATCGGCAAGAACGACACCGTGGCGGTGATGCTGCCCAATATCCCGGAAATGCTTGAAGTGCATTTCGGCGTGCCGATGATCGGCGCCGTGCTCAACCCGCTCAACGTGCGCCTGGATGCCGAAGCCATTGCCTTCATGCTGCAACATGGCGAGGCCAAGGTGCTGATCACCGACCGCGAGTTCCATAACGTGATTCACGCCGCCATCGGCATGCTCGATCACCCGCCGCTGGTGATCGACGTCAACGACCCGGAGTACGGCGAAGGCCAGGCCGTCAGCGATCTGGACTATGAAGCGTTGCTGGCCGAAGGCGACCCGGCGTTCGCCTGGCAATGGCCGGCCAACGAGTGGCAAGCCATCTCGCTGAACTACACCTCCGGCACCACCGGCAACCCCAAAGGCGTGGTCTATCACCACCGCGGCGCTTATCTGAATGCCTTGGGCAACCAGATGACCTGGGCCATGGGCAACCATCCGGTGTACCTCTGGACCCTGCCGATGTTCCATTGCAACGGCTGGTGCTACCCGTGGACCATCACTGCGCTGGCCGGGGTGCATGTGTTCCTGCGCCGGGTCGATCCACAGAAAATCCTTACGCTGATCCGCGAACACCAGGTCACCCACCTGTGCGGCGCGCCGATCGTGCTCAATGCGCTGGTCAACATGCCGGAATCGGCGAAGGCAGCCATCGATCACCCGGTCAACGCCATGGTCGCCGGTGCTGCACCGCCGGCCAAAGTCATTGGTGCCGTGGAAGAAATGGGCATCAAGGTCACCCACGTCTACGGTCTGACCGAAACCTATGGCCCGGTGACCCTGTGTGCCTGGCATGCCGAATGGGACGAACTGCCGCTGGATGAACGGGCGCAGATCAAATCCCGTCAGGGCGTGCGCTACCCGACGCTCGAAGGTGTGATGGTCGGCGATTCGAAGACCTTGGAGCCGACCCCGCGCGATGGCCAGACCATCGGCGAAGTGTTCATGCGCGGCAACACCGTGATGAAGGGCTACCTGAAAAACCCGACGGCCACCGCCGAAGCGTTCGAGGGCGGCTGGTTCCATACCGGCGACCTGGCGGTGTGTCATCCCGACGGTTATGTCGAGATCAAGGACCGCCTCAAAGACATCATCATTTCCGGTGGCGAGAACATTTCCACCATCGAACTCGAAGGCGTGCTCTACCGCCATCCGGGCGTGATGGAAGCCGCGGTGGTCGCCCGCCCCGATGAAAAATGGGGCGAAACGCCCTGCGCCTTCATCACCTTGAAGGCGGATCACCAGGACGTTCGCGAAGCCGACATCATCAGTTTCTGCCGCGAACACCTGGCCGGTTTCAAAGTCCCGCGCACGGTGATTTTCACCCTGCTGCCGAAGACTTCCACCGGCAAGATCCAGAAGTACGTGCTGCGCGACAGGGCCAAGGCCCTCTAACCCTCACCCACGTTTCACCTATCAGGCGGCAGGTGTCTTACCTGCCGCTTCGGGCTCGTGCAGGCCGAATTCGGCCTTCGATAACAACAACAATGTGGAGCGCACCATGATCGACATCCATGCAACCGATACCCAACGCTGTGAACGTATTCGGAGCAACCCGAAATTCCTTCAATTGGTCAGCAGCCGTTCGCGCCTGGCCTGGTCGTTGAGTGCTGCCGTGCTGGGCACTTATTACCTGTTCATGCTCGTGGTGGCGTTTGCCCCGCAGTGGCTGCACGCACCGCTCGGCGAGCATCGGATGTTGACCCTGGGCATGCCGGTTGGCGCGGCGATCATCATTTTTTCCTGGCTGCTGACTGGTTGGTATGTCTACAGCGCCAACACGCGCTTCGATGCACTGGGTGCGGCCATTCTTGAGGAGAGCAAGTGATGACCCTGCCACGTAAACTCATCCTCGCCGCTGCCTGCCTGTTGCCGGCCTCCGCTGTGTTCGCTGCACCCGCGTTGGGTGCCATAGAAAAACAACCGCTGAACCTGCATGCGATCGGCATGTTTTTCCTGTTCGTCCTCGGCACGCTGGCGATCACCTGGTGGGCCGCGCGCCAGACCAAATCCACCTCGGACTTCTACACCGCTGGCGGTGGCATCACCGGGTTTCAAAACGGCCTGGCGATTGCCGGTGACTACATGTCTGCCGCGACGCTGCTGGGGCTGTCGAGCCTGGTGTTCGCCAAGGGTTACGACGGTTTCATCTACACCATCGGCTTCTTTGTCGGCTGGCCGATCATCACCTTTTTGATGGCCGAGCGGCTGCGCAATCTGGGGCGTTACACCTTTGCCGACATCGTCTCCTATCGACTGGACCAGAACAAAGTGCGGATCTTCGCTGCGTTCGGTTCGTTGACGGTGGTGTGCTGCTACCTGATCGTGCAGATGGTCGGTGCCGGCCAGTTGATCAAATTGCTCTTCGGCCTTGACTACCCGGTAGCGGTGGTGATCGTCGGTGCGTTGATGCTGGTGTATGTGATTTTCGGCGGGATGATCGCCACCACCTGGGTGCAGATCATCAAGGCTGTGCTGCTGCTCGCTGGCGGTACGACCCTCGCGGTCATGGCCATGTCGCAATTCGGTTTCAGCTACGAAACCCTCGCCACCAAAGCGGTCGAGGCGCATGCCAGCGGCTGGAACATCATGGGCCCCGGCTCAATGCTCGCCGACCCGATCAACACGGCGTCGATGTCCCTCGGCCTGGTGTTCGGCATCGCCGGTTTGCCGCACATTCTGATGCGTTTCTTCACCGTGCCCAATGCCAAGGAAGCGCGTAAATCGGTGTTCTACGCCACCGGTTTCATCGGTTTCTTCTTCCTGGTGGTGTGCACCCTGGGCTTCGCGGCGATGGTGATCATCGGCACCGATCCGCAGTACTACGTCAATGGCGAAGTCGGCGGTGCCTTGATCGGCGGCGGCAATATGGTCGCGATGCACCTGGCCAAAGCAGTGGGTGGCAATCTGTTCTTCGGGTTCCTCTCGGCCGTGGCGTTCGCCACCATCCTTGCGGTGGTCTCCGGGCTGGCCCTGGCCGGTGCATCGGCGATTTCCCACGACCTCTACGCCACCGTGTTCAAGAAAGGCAAGGCCACCCAGAAACAGGAAATGCGCGTCACCCGCATGGCCACCGTGGGCTTGGGCATCATCGCGATTCTGCTGGGCATTCTGTTCGAGAAGATGAACGTCGCGTTCCTGGTGGGCCTGACCTTCGGCATCGCCGCCTCGACCAACTTCCCGGTGCTGATCATGGCCATGTACTGGAAAGGCCTGACCACCAAAGGCGCGATCATCGGCGGTTTCGCCGGCCTGATCTGTGCGCTGGTGCTGGTGATCCTGTCCCCGGCCGTGTGGGTGACCGTGCTCGGTCATGCTCACGCGATCTTCCCGTACGACCACCCCGCGCTGTTTTCCATGCCGCTGGCGTTCCTGGTGATCGTCGTCGTGTCCCGACTCGACCGCAGCGTGCGGGCCGACAAGGAACGTGACGCCTACGCCGACCAGTTTGTACGCGCCCAGACCGGCCTTGGTGCTGCCGCCGCTTCCAGTCATTGATTGAAAGGCACGGCGCCCGTTTGCGGCGCCGTGCACAACCGTCCTGTCGAGGTTCACGTTATGCCCGAATTCAAAGCCCCCCTGCGCGACCTGCGCTTCGTCCTGCATGAAGTGTTCGACGCCCCGGCCCTGTGGGCGCGCCTGCCTGCCCTGGCTGACAACATCGATGCCGGCATCGCCGACGCGATCCTGGAGGAAGCGGGGAAAGTCACCGCGCACCTGATCGCCCCCTTGAACCGCAGCGGCGACGAAGAAGGCGCGCAGTGGCATGAAGGCCAAGTCACGACGCCGATCGGCTTCAAACAGGCGTATGCCACGTACATTGAAGGTGGCTGGGTCGGTTTGTCCGGTAACGTCGAATACGGCGGCATGGGCATGCCGAAGATGCTGGCCGTGCAGTTCGAAGAAATGCTCTACGGCGCCAATTCCAGTTTCGCGCTGTATTCGGCATTGAGCTCCGGCGCCTGCCTGGCACTGGATGCTCACGCCAGCGACACGTTGAAAGACCTGTACCTGCCGCCGATGTATGAAGGTCGCTGGGCCGGGTCCATGTGCCTGACCGAAGCCCATGCCGGCACCGACCTGGGGCTCATTCGCACCCGCGCCGAACCTCAGGCAGACGGCAGTTTCAGCATCACTGGCAGCAAGATCTTCATCACCGGTGGCGATCAGGACCTGACCGAAAACATCATCCATCTGGTGCTGGCCAAACTGCCGGACGCACCGGCCGGGCCGAAAGGCATCTCGCTGTTTGTGGTGCCCAAGGTGCTGGTCAATGCCGATGGTTCACTCGGTGATGCCAACGCCGTGAGTTGCGGTTCGATCGAACACAAGATGGGCATCAAGGCCTCGGCCACCTGCGTGATGAATTTCGACGGCGCCAACGGCTGGCTGGTGGGCGAAGCCAACAAAGGCCTGGCGGCGATGTTCACCATGATGAATTACGAACGCCTGTCCATCGGCATTCAAGGCATTGGCTGCGCCGAAGCGTCCTATCAAAGCGCCGTGGCCTACGCCCGTGAACGCATTCAGAGCCGCGCCCCGACCGGCGCCGTGGCCGCGGACAAAGTCGCCGATCCGATCATCGTTCACCCTGATGTGCGGCGCATGCTGCTCAGCATGAAAGCCATGACCGAAGGTGGCCGTGCGTTCGCCAGTTACGTCGGGCAGCAGCTCGATCTGGCGAAGTTCTCCGACGATGCGCAAGAGCGCGACAGCGCGCAGACCTTGGTCGCGTTGCTGACGCCGATTGCCAAGGCCTTCTTCACCGACACCGGTCTGGAGAGTTGCATCAACGGCCAGCAAGTGTTCGGCGGCCATGGCTACATCCGCGAATGGGGCCAGGAGCAATTGGTCCGCGACGTGCGCATCGCGCAGATCTACGAAGGCACCAACGGCATCCAGGCGCTGGACCTGCTCGGGCGCAAAGTGCTGGCCGACAACGGCGCCGCGTTGCGTCAGTTCACCGGCGAGATCCGCCATTTCGCGCATCAGCCTGACGCGCCCTACTCCGCGCAACTGTTCGATGCCGTGCAACGCCTGGAAGACCTCAGCGACTGGTTGCAGGACCGGGCGGCGACCAACCGCAACGAAATCGGCGCCGCTTCCGTGGAGTATTTGCACCTGTTCGGTTACGTCGCCTACGCCTGGTTGTGGGCGCGCATGGCGCAGGTTGCCCAGAAAAAACGGGGCGACGACGAAGCGTTCTACGGGGCGAAAATTGCCACCGCAGACTTCTACATCCATCGCTTGCTGCCGCGCATTTTGAGCCTCGAACAGTCGATTCGCGCCGGCAGTGCCTCGTTGTTCGGTCTGAGTGCCGAGCAGTTCTAACGATTGAACCGCACGCGGCGCCACGCTCCTCTCTTTTCGGCGCTCGCGTTTTTTCTTGATAAGCCCTCGCCCGATTGGCGAGGGCTGCGCAAGCCGTCATTCCATAATAAAAACAAAGGGGCTTCACCATGGATCGCAACACCCGCATTCGCGCTACCCGACTGTTACTGGCCAGTGGCGTCATCAGCCTCTCGGCCCCCGCCTCTGCTGACTTTATCAAGGACAGCAAGGCCAGCCTCGAGCTGCGCAACTTCTACTTCAACCGTGATTATCGTCAGGCCAACGCGGCGCAATCGAAACAGGAGGAATGGGCGCAGGGCTTCCTGATGCGCTACGAATCCGGCTTTACCGAGGGGTTGATCGGGGTCGGCTTCGATGCAATCGGCCTGGTGGGCGTGAAACTCGACTCCAGCCCCGATCGCGCCGGTTCCGGCTTGCTCCAGCGCCATCGCGACACGCGCAAAGGCGCGCAGGACGAGTACGGTGAACTGGGCGTGACCGCCAAAATGCGCGCCTCCAAAAGCACGCTGAAACTCGGCACATTGTTGCCCAAGCTGCCGACGGTACTGGCCAACGATTCACGGCTATTGCCGCAGACTTTCAAGGGCGGCCAGCTGACTTCACTGGAAGTCGAAGGCCTGAGCGTGGATGCCGGACGCCTGACCCAGGTCAACCAGCGCGACTCCTCGGACTACGAGGACATGGGCATTACCCGCACCGGCGCCAAAGGCATCACCAGCCGCCATCTGGATAGCGACAGCTTCGATTTCGCCAGCCTCAACTACAAATGGACCAGTAACCTCGCCACTGGTTACAGCTACGGCCACCTCGACAATTTCTACAGCCAGCACCTGGTCAACCTGACCTACGTGTTGCCGGTCACTGTCGGCCAGTCGTTGAAGACCGACCTGCGTTTCGCCCGCTCTACCGATGATGGCGGCAGCAATGTCGACAACAACGCGATTGGCGCGATGTTCACTTACAGCCTCGGCGGGCATGCGTTCGGCCTGGGTTATCAGGGCATGAGCGGCGACACCGGGTACGCCTACGTCAATGGCACCGATGCGTTCCTGGTGAACTTCGTACAGATCGGCGACTTCGCCAGCAAGGACGAAAAATCCTGGCAAGCCCGTTACGACTACAACTTTGCCGCCATGGGCGTGCCGGGCCTGACGTTCATGACCCGCTACATCACCGGTGACAATATCGACCTGGGCGGCAACCGCCCCGAAGGCAAGGAATGGGAACGCGACACCGACATCGGGTATGTCGTGCAGAGCGGTCCGCTGAAGAACGTCGGGGTGAAATGGCGTAATGCGACGGTGCGCTCGACCAACTTCGGCAGCGATCTCGATGAAAACCGTTTGATTGTCAGCTACACGTTGCCGATCTGGTAAGACGGCATAACGACCACCACCGCTTCGCCAGCAAGCTGGCTCCTACAGGGTTTGTGTCGCCCACAAAATTACGGCACACCCCAATCCTGTAGGAGCTGGCTTGCCAGCGATGGCGGCCTCAACCTCAATCGAAATACCGGACAAGACCTCCCTCCCCGACACCGTCCCGCAACCGTAGCGATAGTAGGTTAAGATGCCTGCAAACCAGGCTCGCCACGAGACGCCCCGCATGCCAGATAACAGTCGGAACACACCCCGCCTGATCAAGAAGTACCCCAATCGCCGACTGTATGACACCCACACCAGCAGTCACCTGACCCTGGCGGACATACGCCAGTTGGTGGTCGACAAGATTGCGTTTCAGGTGGTCGATGCCAAGTCTGGCGAGGATTTGACTCGCAGTATCCTGCTGCAGGTGATTCTGGAGGCGGAAAGCGGCGGTGAGCCGATTTTCACCAGCGACATGCTGATGGGGATTATCCAGTTCTACGGTCCTTATCAGGGTGTACTGGGCAGCTACCTCGATAAAAGCATTCAGACCGTGATCGACATCCAGTCTCAGACAGGCGCGCAATCGTCCGAGGCCTGGAGCACTTTCATGCACCAGCAAGCGCCGGTCATGCAGGACCTGATGCGTCAGTATGTCGACCAGTCCAAGGCGCTCTACCTGAACACACAAAACATGTTCGGCCTGTTCACCGGCAAACCTGAAGCAGAAAACGGTACGAAAAAAAATGGCGACGGGGAGTAAACCCGTCGCCATCGGTGCTGCCGGCCTGATTTGACTTACTTGTTACCGCTGGTGGCCTTGGTGCTGGCTTCCGGCGCCGCTTTCTGGGTCGCGGCGGTCGCAGCGTCGAAATTGCTCTGAGCCACATCGGCTGCCTGCTTCACGGCTTTCTGTGCACTTTCAAACACGGTACCGGCATTCGCCAGGCCCGACTTGAATGCAGCCACTACAGGCTCGGAGCCGGCCGGTGCATTCTTGCTGATCGATTCAACAAACTCATTCACCTGCTGGGTGCCCGCCTCGACCTGACTCGACGTCAGCTTCGCGATGTCCGACTGCGTGCCCACGATCAGCGCCTGAACCTGGCGATTGAATTCGGCCAGGCGTTCGCTTTGCGCGCTTGGCTGGGTGAACGACGCTTGCAAGTCAGCAAAACCCTGTGGGTCGCGCACGGCGAGCAATTTGCGGACGCCTTCGAAATGCTCTTCGGTGGAGTCACGCAGTGCCTTGAACTGCAACTGGCTCAGTTGCTCAACGCTGGCGAACACTTTGCCGCTGATTTGCTGCAACAGGTCGAGGTTGGCTTTCTGAGCGGTTTGCAGATTTTCCGGGTTGAAAAAAGACATGCTTGAATCTCCTGGTACGGGAAGGCCCGAATGGGCCTGAGGACGCGATAGCGATCCTGCCAGTCATCGCGCTGGTTTTGATATTGCAGCGCACAAAACCATTTGGCAATGGCTATTTTGTGCAGCGCACAATAAAGTTCGCTTCCTTGGCTGTAATTCCCTATACACTCGTGAAAATCGGATGAGCGGCTTGGCTTCTATTAGTCAGGGCGACGTTCCCACGCATGGCGTCAGGAGTTCACGATGGGCCAGGAAGAAAATATTGCACTGCAAGATGAAGGACGGTCAGCTCCGCCCGGTTTGTTCGAGCACCTGAACCATCTCCAGCGCCTCAACACCCTCAACGTTCTCGACGCCACGCATCAGCGCCAGGCCAAAACCTACGCGCCTTCAAGCCTTGGGCTACTCAAGCAGCCGAACGCCGCTGACTGGCAGGAATACGTCACCGACCTGGGCCAACGCAGCGTGCTGTTCTGGGACACCTTGCGTCAGCGCGGTGACAACACCCTGGCCCACGAACGCGCCGGGTATCCGCTGCTGCTCAAGTTCAATCATGAAACCCTGGTCGCCGGCGAAGACCTGCCTCGCCCGGTCAACTACTCGTTGCTGCAGATCCTGGCGGGCCCCGGGCAACTGCTCGACAGCCAAAAACAACCGGTGATCATCATTGACCCTCGCGGCGGTCACGGCTCGGGGATTGGCGGTTTCAAACAGGATTCGGTCATCGGCGAAAGCCTGCGCGCCGGCCATCCGACCTATTTCATCTCGTTCAGCCATTCGCCACGCCCGGGGCAAACCCTGGCGGACATCGTTGAAGCCCAGGCGCGGTTTCTCGAAGAGGTCAGCGCGCGACATCCCGCCAGCGCCAAACCCGTGGTGATCGGCAACTGCCAGGCCGGCTGGGCATTGATGGGCCTGGCGGCGACCCGCCCGGAACTGCCGGGGCTGATCATCGTCAACGGCGCGCCGTTGTCATACTGGGCCGGTGTCAATGGGCGCAATCCGATGCGCTACACCGGCGGCTTGCTGGGTGGCGGCTGGATGGCGCGCCTGGGCAGCGACCTGGGCAATGACCGTTTCGACGGCACCTGGCTGGTCAGCAACTTCGAGAGTCTCGACCCGGCCAATGCCGTATGGGGCAAGTACTACCACCTGTTCAGCGAAGTCGACAGCGAGGCCGCGCGGTTTCTCGATTTCGAGCGCTGGTGGGGCAGCCCGACCCTGCTCAATGGTGAAGAGATCGAGCAGATTGTCGACGACCTGTTCATCGGCAATCAGCTGTCGGGCGGCCTCGGGCGCAAGAGCAGCGGGCTCGACCTCAAACGCATTGAAGTGCCGGTGGTGGTGTTCTGCTCCTATGGCGACAACATCACCTCGCCGCAACAGGCGCTGGACTGGATCACTGATGTCTATCCCAGCGATCTCGCCCTGCAAAATGCCGGGCGCACCATCGTTTACCTGCGGCACGCGAGCATCGGGCATCTGGGCATCTTCGTGTCGGGTGAAGTGGCGCGGCGTGAACACCGTGAGTTGCTGGGCGCGGTCGATGCGATCAATGAACTGCCGGGCGGGCTGTATGAAATGCTCATCGATGACCTGCCGGAAAACTCGGATACGCCGTACGCCGTGCGTTTCGAGCCACGGCGTATCGCCGACATCCACGGTAAAGTGCAGCCGCCCCGTGACGACGATCGCGAATTCGCGCTGGTCGAACGTGCCTCTGATTTCAACAACACGCTTTATGACGGATTTGTACGGCCGTGGTTGCGTCAGTTGGTCAACGAGCCGACCGCTGAAATGATGCGCAAGGCACACCCGTTCCACCAACAACAGGTGATGTGGAACAGTCTGAACCCGGCGCTCTGGTGGCTGGCTGGCAGTGCCGCTCAAGTGAGCAAGGATCGACATCCCGTCAGCCCGTCCAATCCGTTGCTGGCCTGGCAAGAACTGTTTTCCAACCAGATACAGGACGCCTTGAACGGCTATCGGGACCTGCGTGATGCCGCTCAGGAGATGAGTTTTTATAGTGTGTATGGCGTCCTCAACAGCCTCGCCGGCAATACACCGGGGCGAGATCTCCAGGCGCATGCCAGGCAGCACGATAAAGTCCTGACCGAACGCCTCCAGGACGCCCTGCCCCTGGGCGGCTTGATGGAAGCCTTGATCCGGATCCTGTTCCTGCTGGGCCGCGACAGCGATGAACCGGGCAAGCAAAGCGTCGAAAAACTGCTCCTGCAATTGCAAGTGCTGCAGCAGGACTACAGTGCCGAGCCGCGGGACCTGCGCGAAACCCTTCACCTGCAAAAACTGCTGGTCGCCACCCACCCGCAGGAAAGCCTGCACAGCTTGCCCCTGATGCTGGTTGGCCTCGAAGAGCGCCAACAAGTGCTGGCGGCCGTCGCCAATTTGCTCCCGGAACTGCTGACCAGCGGCGCAGACAACCCGTCCTGGTGTGAATTGCACACGCTGCTCGATGTGCCGCTGCCGGGGTTCAGCCTGACTCAACCGCCAGGTGAAGCCGATGTTGTCGTGGAGAAAACCCCGGCAATAACCCCGGAGCCGATCAAGCCGAAAACTCCGATCGTCGTACCAGAGCCGGTCAAGCAAAAAGCCCCCGTCGTCGCACCCGCGCCGACACGGACCAAGCCGATCGCGCAAAAAACCGCCGTGGTGCCCACCCCACCAATCGCCAAGACTGCGAGTCCGGTGGGCAAACCTGCCAAGGGCAAGAACAAAGTAAAAAAACCGCCGGCGAAGTAACGCCGGACCGCTGACGAGCACCGCGTCACACCGGCGCGGCTTCCTCGATCTCAAACGATTCATCGGAACGGTACTGCCCCGGTGTCATGCCAAACCAGCGGCTACAGGCTTTGTTAAAGCTGCTGTGATCATGAAAACCAAGGAGATACGCGACATGCTTCATGTTGAAGTGAGAATGACGCAGGTAGAAATCCGCCAGTTGTCGACGCACCGCGTTCAGCACGTCCTTGAATTGTGTCCCTTCCTTTTCCAGCGCACGCTGCAGCGTTCGCTTGCTCATCTTCAAGGCCGCCGCGATCGACTCCATGTCGCACTGCCCCTGCCCCTGACTCAAGCGCTCGGTAATCAGTGCGCGAATCCGGCCGACAATGCAAAAACCGAACAGCAGGTCCAGTTGCGCCTCGGCAAAACTGTCATGCAGCACCGCCAACGCTTCGTTGGCCATGCTCAACGGCCGCATCAGCTCCTGCCCGTCAAACAAAATGCTGTCGTAAGGCGCGTCGAAACGCAGATTGCAGCCAAACAGCCGCCGATGCTCGGAGATGTCTTCGGGCTCGGGGTAAGTGAACTCAACGCTCAAGGGTTGCGGTGTGTTGCCGCCCGACAGCTTGCGACAGAAGCTCAGCAATGACGCCAGCCCGGCATCGGTGTATTGCCGCGGTTTGACCGAACCCTGCTGCTGATGGTCGAGCCCGGACAGACGGAAATGGTGCTGTTCCGAAGTGAAGAAAAGGCTGAACCCGGTGCCTATCAACGGACTGAAACGGACCAGGCGTTCAAGGGCTTTTTTCAGGTTCAGACTGGACATCATGGTGTAGCCGACGATCTGAAAACTGCCGGGGTGGAAACTGCCATAGGCCCGTAAGCCAATGTCCGGATCGCCCGAGGCCTCAGCGGCCAGTTCCCAGAGTCGATAGATGGCCTTTCGCTCGCAAAACGCTCCTGGTTTGTTTGCGAGATCAATGTCTAGTCCAGCCTCCCGACACAGACTGGCAACATCCAGTCCTTGAGCCGAGAGCGTATTTACCAGCACGCTGGCATAGCCTGAACTCATTCTATACATGGCGTCCTCAATGACCTGTGGAACCGGACATCCTGTCCGGAGCCATACTGATCTGCGATAAATCAAAGACTAACGGGTGGTTCAGTTGCCAATATTGATCCCAGTATAGGTAATCCTCATTTTTAGCCACTGTTACAAGCCATTCGTCGCCCGGATGCAACTAAACCGGACATGGCACCTTTGGACACCAGCCCGTCACCTCCCAACACTTCCGCATCCCCCGCCAATACCGAACAATCTGCCCATCTTGCAGCGCAAAATACAAAAAGGAACGGAGCTTATGAAGTCGCTTGGTCGTATTGCGTTGGTCACTGGTGGTATGGGTGGGATTGGCACGGCGATAAGCCAGCGCCTTTACAAGGAAGGATTCAAAGTCATCGTCGGTTGCAGCGCCGATTCCGCCCGCAAGAACGACTGGATTGCCACTCAACTGGCAGCGGGTTACCAGTTCGAGTGCGTCTACGGCGACATCACCGATTGGGAGTCGACGCGCAAGGCCTTCGAGATGGCGCGGGAACAATTCGGCCCGATCGATGTGCTGGTCAACAACGCCGGCATCACGCGTGATGCTTCTTTCCGCAAGCTGACGCCCGAGGACTGGAACGCGGTCATCGGCACCAACCTGAGCGGCGTGTTCAACACCACCAAACAGGTGATTGAAGGAATGCTGGCCAAGGGCTGGGGACGGGTGATCAACATCTCCTCGATCAACGGTCAGCGCGGCCAGTTCGGCCAGACCAACTACAGCGCGGCCAAAGCCGGCATCCACGGTTTCACCATGGCACTGGCACGAGAAGTATCTGGCAAGGGCGTGACCGTCAACACCGTCTCGCCGGGTTACATCCAGACCAGCATGACTGCGGCCATCCGCCCGGACATCCTCGACAGCATGATTGCGGCCACCCCGGTCGGGCGCCTCGGCCAACCTGAAGAAATCGCTTCAATCGTTGCCTGGCTGGCTTCCGATGAATCGGGCTACAGCACCGGCGCCGACTTCTCGGTGAACGGCGGCATGAACATGCAGTAGACCGATCAGGGCACGGACGCCCTGCTCCCGCTGGACAACACTTTAATGAGGTCACGCATGAACGAAGTCGTAATCGTTGCCGCTACTCGTACCGCCATTGGCAGTTTTCAAGGTGCCTTGTCCGCGATTCCAGCCACCGAGCTGGGCGCCACAGTGATTCGCCGTCTGCTGGAAGAGTCCGGTCTGGACGGTGCGCAGATCGATGAAGTGATCCTCGGCCAGGTCCTCACCGCAGGCTCGGGACAAAACCCGGCACGCCAGACGGCCATCAAGGCCGGCCTGCCCTTTACCACCCCGGCGCTGACCCTGAACAAGGTCTGCGGCTCGGGCCTCAAGGCCGTGCAACTGGCTGTACAGGCGATCCGTTGCGGCGACGCCGAACTGGTGATTGCCGGCGGTCAGGAAAACATGAGCCTGGCGCCCTATGTGCTGCCCAAGGCACGCACCGGCCTGCGTCTGGGTCATGCGCAATTGCAAGACAGCGTGATTCAGGACGGTTTGTGGGACGCCTTCAACGACTACCACATGGGCATTACCGCTGAGAATCTGGCCACGAAGTACAGCCTCAGCCGCGAAGATCAGGACGCCTTCGCCGCCGCCTCGCAACAGAAAGCTGCCGCCGCCATCGAAGCGGGCTATTTCAAGCGTGAAATCACCCCGATCCTGATCCCTCAGCGCAAGGGCGATCCGTTAGTGTTCGACACAGATGAGCAACCGCGCCCGGGCGGCACCCTGCAAGCCTTGAGCAACCTGAAACCGGCGTTCCAGAAAGACGGCAGCGTGACCGCCGGCAACTCGTCGACCCTCAACGATGGCGCCGCCGTGTTGCTGCTGGCCAGCGCCGCCAAGGCCCAGGCCCTCGGTTTGCCGGTGCTGGCACGCATCAAGGCATACGCCAGCGCAGGCGTTGACCCGTCGATCATGGGCATCGGCCCGGTCCCGGCCACCCGTCTGGTGTTGGAGAAAGCCGGCTGGAGCCTGGACGACCTCGACCTGATCGAAGCCAACGAAGCGTTTGCCGCGCAATCACTGGCGGTCGGCAAAGAACTGGGCTGGGACACCCGCAAGGTCAACGTCAACGGTGGCGCGATTGCGCTGGGTCATCCGATCGGCGCGTCGGGCGCGCGGATTCTGGTATCGCTGGTGCACGAACTGATTCGCCGTGACGGCAAAAAAGGCCTGGCCACGTTGTGCATCGGCGGCGGCCAAGGCGTCAGCCTGGTCATCGAACGATAAGAAGAAACACAGGACTGCTTGCTTGACTGCTGACGCGGTGCCGAAGTCCGGCGCCGCGGTTTTTTTCTGCCCGGTTTGCTGATGTGGGCAAGGAGTTCCATGGACAATAACGCGCACACTTTCAATACGTTCTGGTCCGGCCAGGTTCCGTTCATTGCCTCCTTTGCAGTGCAACAATTGCGGTTATGGGTCAGCAGCAATCCGTGGTTCACCGGACAGCAATACAACGAGTGGTTCGACTTGCCACGCGGCACCCTGGACAGCCTGCAATCGGACTATCAACTGCAATGGGCGAACCTCGGCCAGCGGTTGATGAGCGGCCAGCCCTTCACCTTCGAAGATCGACGTTTCGCCAGTGGCAACTGGAGCGAGCCGCTGTTTGGCTCCCTCGCTGCGTTTTACCTGCTCAACGCCGGGTTCCTGCTCAAACTGCTCGACAAGCTGCCGATCAAAGACAAAAAGCCCCGCCAGCGCCTGCTGTACCTGGTGGAGCAAGCCATCGCCGCCGGCGCACCGAGCAACTTTCTGGCGAGCGATCCCGATGCGTTAAAGCGCGCCGCGGACACTCAGGGCGTGAGCCTGCTCACGGGCTTGCTGCACCTGGCCAGCGATCTGCAGGAAGGCAAAATGCGACAGTGCGACAGCGGCGCCTTCAAGGTCGGTGTCGACTTGGCCAGCACCCCCGGTGAAGTGGTGTTCGAGAATGAACTGTTCCAGCTGATTCAGTACTACCCGCAAAGCGAAACCCAGTACCGGCGCCCGGTTTTTGTCGTGCCGCCGTCGATCAACAAGTACTACATCCTCGACTTGCGGCCCGATAATTCGATGATTCGCCATCTGCTGCAGCAAGGGCACCCGGTGTTTCTGATGTCGTGGCGCAACTTCGATCAGGCACACGCCAACACCACCTGGGACGACCTGATCGAAACCGGCATCATCAAAGGCCTGCAAGTCACCCGTGAAATCAGCGGCGAGCAACGGCCCAACTGTGTCGGCTTCTGCATCGGCGGCACGCTGCTGAGTACCGCGCTGGCCGTGCTGGCGGCCCGTGGTGATCGCGAGATCGCCAGCGTCAGCCTGTTGACCACGTTTCTCGATTACCTCGACACCGGGCCCATCGACATCTTCGTCGACGAACAACTGGTGGCTTACCGCGAGCGCACCATCGGTGGCGTCGACGGCCCGATCGGTCTGTTCAAGGGCGAGGACATGGGCAACACCTTCTCGTTGCTGCGCCCGAATGATTTGTGGTGGAACTACAACGTCGACAAGTACCTCAAGGGTCAGAAGCCGATCCCCCTCGATCTGCTGTTCTGGAACAACGACAGCACCAACCTCCCCGGCCCGATGTATTGCTGGTATCTGCGCCACACCTACCTGCAAAACGACCTGAAATCCGGCGAACTGGACTGCTGTGGCGTCAAGCTCGACTTGCGCGCCATCGAAGCGCCGGCGTACATCCTCGCCACCCATGACGATCACATCGTGCCGTGGCGAAGCGCCTACGCCAGCACCGAACTGCTGGCCGGCACCAAGCGCTTCGTACTGGGCGCTTCAGGACATATCGCCGGGGTCATCAACCCGCCCGCCAAGGAAAAACGCCATTACTGGACCAACAACCGGGTCACGAAAAACCCCGACACCTGGTTCAAGAATGCCGAGCAACATCCCGGTAGCTGGTGGAATGACTGGTTCGTCTGGCTGGCCGGACACGCCGGTGAACGCCAGCCTTCGGTGCTGCACACCGGTAATGCGCAATACCCTGCACTGGAATCGGCACCCGGTCGTTACGTGATGCAATGATCGGCAGTCCCGCGCAATAGCGTTTATTGCGCGGGGCGTTTCATCGATCTCGCCCACAACAACGTCGAAACACAGCACATCGGTTCAATATCCCCACCCGACTCTACGCCACCATGGTCTCCTCACTCATCCTGAAAGGACATCGCCATGGCTATCGCAAAAGCAGTACCCGGCAAAACCCTGCTGACCCCGACCGACCACACGCTGATCATGATCGACCACCAGTCGCAGATGTCCTTTGCGACCAAGTCGATCGACGCCGTCACCCTGCGTAACAACGCTGCCCTGGTGGCCAAGGCGGCGCGTGGTTTCAAGGTCTCGACCATCCTTACCACCGTTGCCGAGAAAAGCTTCTCCGGTCCGATCTTTGACGAAATCAAATCGGTATTCCCGGAGCACAACGTCATCGACCGCACCAGCATGAACACCTGGGAAGACGAGCGCATTGCCGTTGAAGTGAACAAATTCGGCAAACAGAAAATCGTCCTCGCCGGCCTGTGGACCTCCGTGTGCATCGTTGGCCCGGCGCTGTCGGCCATTGATCAGGGTTTTGAGGTCTACGTGATCGCCGACGCCTGTGGCGACGTCACCACCGAAGCCCATGAAATGGCGATGCAGCGCATGATCCAGATCGGCGCGCGGCCCATGACTTCGTTGCAATACTTGCTTGAATTGCAGCGCGACTGGGCTCGCGGCGAAACCTATGAAGAAACCGTGAAAACCTCGATTGCCAACGGCGGCGCCTACGGCCTGGGGTTGATCTACGCCAAGAGCATGTTCGGCGCGTCCGAAGCCCATTAAGCAATAGCCGCGACTCCGGGCACACCGGAGTCGCCGCCCTCGCGGTGGATTGATCGATGACGTTTTCCTCACGAGACCTCAATCGCAGGCTGTGCGTGTGCTTGCCCGTGCTGTTTTCAGGCATGGTCCTGGCGGATGAATCGCAGGGCTTGCTGGCCGACGCGAAGCTTGAAGTGCTGAGCCGAAACTTCTACCTGAACAACGACTATCGATCGCCGTCACCGGCGGACAAAAGCTACAAAGCCGAATGGGCTCAGGGTTTTATCAGTTCTTTTGAATCTGGTTTCACACCCGGAAGCCTCGGATTCGGGCTTGATGCCCACGGGTTTCTGGGGTTGAAACTTGACGGTGGCAAGGGGCACTCCGGCACCGGACTGTTGCCGCTGGACAGTGACGGTCGCAGCGAAAGCGACTATTCCAGTGGCGGCGGCGCGCTGAAAATCAAGGCATCTAAAACCACTTTGACCTTCGGCGAAATGATGGTCGAAACCCCGGTATTCGATACCTCAGACAAACGCCTGCAACCCGAGTACGCCAGCGGTTTTCTGTTGAACAGTCGCGAAATAGATGGCACGACGCTGCAGGCCGGGCACTTCACGGCGTTCAAGAATCAGGACCATTCATCAGGCAAGGACGACTTCTACGGTTACGGCGCCAACACCGAGGCCGGCGGCATCACCTTCGTCGGTGCTGACGTGTTCACCCAAAGTCCGTTTGGGGGTGCGCTGTATGCGTCTGAACTGACCGACACTTGGCATCAGTACTACGCCAATCTGCATTTAAAACAGTCCAGTGTTTTCCTCGACGCCAACCTCTACCAGACACGGGACACCGGCCAGGCGCTGGCAGGTGCTATCGATAACACCGCGTTCAGCCTGTCGGGCAAGTACACCGTCGATGCGCAGGCCTTTACCGTGGCCTTTCAAAAAATCAATGGCGACACGCCGTTCGACTTCGTCGGTGGCGACTCGATCTACCTCGCCAACTCGATCAAGTACGCCGACTTCAACGGCGCCCACGAACGCTCGTGGCAGGCACGTTACGACCTCGATTTGAGCACCTACGGCGTTCCGGGGCTGAAATTCATGACCCGTTATGTCATGGGCAGTCAGATTGACGGCACCCATGCGCCCAAAGGTGGCGCCTACAACCCGTTCGATGAATCGCTCGGTGTGAGCGTGCCGCAGCAAGGCGATGGCGGTCGACATTGGGAGCGCGACATCGACCTGCGCTACATCGTCCAGTCTGGATCGGCCAAGGGTCTGTCGCTGCAACTGTCCCATGTCTCGCACCGGGCCAACAGCGCTCAGGCCGGGGATGATATCGACAGGGTTTACGTGGTCATCGAGTACCCGCTGCGCTTTGGGCGCTTCTGATGGACATGCCCAAAGGCAGCGGGAGTCGAGCCTGCCCGGAAACGGGTGCCGCCCCTGACAATCTGTAGAAGCAAGCCTGAACCACCGCCTTCACGAGCAGGCTCGCTCCCACAGGGCTTGGCGTTTATCATGACCGCCGAAAACAACCCTGCCTTGCATGAGACTGAGCATGACCTTCGATTTTGATCAGGTGTTCGACCGCCACAACACCGGCAGTACCAAGTGGAGCCGCTACCCGGCGGACGTATTGCCGATGTGGGTGGCCGACATGGATTTTGCCGCGCCACCGGTGATCATCCAGGCCCTGCAAAAACGTCTGGAACACCCGTTGCTCGGCTACAGCGTGGCGCAGGACGATCTGCGCAATGCCATCGTTGCCGACCTCTGGAACAAATACGCCTGGCGCGTCGAGCCACAGGAACTGATTTTCCTGCCGGGCGTGGAATCGGGTTTCAACATGGCCCTGAACGCGCTGGTCCAGCCGCAACAGAACGTCGTGGTCCAGGTTCCCAATTACCCGCCGCTGCGCCATGCACCGGGGCATTGGGGGCTGAACAAGGTTGAACTGAATTTCGAGGCGATGGCTGATGGCACATACGCCACGCCCCTTGACGCCTTGCGCCAGTCGCTGAAAGGTGGCGGCGCGCTGCTGCTGAGCAACCCGCACAACCCGCTGGGCAAGGCGTTCCCAAGGGAAGAACTGCAAGCCGTGGCCGATATCTGTGTGGCGCAGGACGCGTGGATCATTTCCGACGAAATCCACGCCGAGCTTTGCTTCGACGGCCGCCAGCACATTCCGACCGCGTCGTTGAGTGCGCCAATCGCTCAGCGCACCATCACGCTGATGTCGGCGAGCAAGGCTTACAACATCGCCGGCCTGAAGACCTCGTTCATGATCATTCAGGACCACGCCCTGCGAGAGCGGGTCAACCATGCGCGCTGCGGCATGGTCGACAGCATCAATCCGCTGGGGATGGAAGCGACACGCGTTGCCTACACCGATGCCGGCCCTTGGCTGGCCGCGCTCAAGGACTACCTGCAAAGCAACCGCGATTACCTGGTGGATGCCGTTCGTACGCGCTTGCCCGGCGTCAGCATGAATGTGCCTCAGAGCACCTACCTGGCCTGGCTCGATTGCTCGGCGCTGGGGCTGGAGAATCCGCAGCAATTCTTCCTTGAACAGGCCAAAGTCGGATTGAGCGCCGGCCTCGATTTCGGCGATGACAGCCAACAGTTCGTGCGCCTGAACTTCGGCTGCCCGCGCGTGTTGCTGGAGGAAGGCCTTGCACGGATGGAGCGCAGCCTGCGCGACCTCTGACAAACACCCCTCGTCTGTAGGAGCTGGCTTGCCAGCGATGACGCCCGCAAGGTCAGCGCAAGGCTCAAGGCCTATCGCCAGCAAGCTGGCTCCTACAGAAATTGGTCGCAACACTAATGCCCGCCAGCCGCCTCGCCTCCTGTAGGAGCTGGCTTGCCAGCGATGACCCCCGCAAGGTCAGCGCAAGGCTCAAGGCCTATCGCCAGCAAGCTGGCTCCTACAGAAATTGGTCGCAACACTAATCCCCGCCAGCCGCCTCGCCTCCTGTAGGAGCTGGCTTGCCAGCGATGACCCCCGCAAGGTCAGCGCAAGGCTCAAGGCCTATCGCCAGCAAGCTGGCTCCTACAGAAATTGGTCGCGACACTAATCCTCGTCAGCCGCCTCGCCCCCTGTAGGAGCTGGCTTGCCAGCGATGACACCCGCAAGGTCAGCGCAAGGCTCAAGGCCCAATCGCTGATCTTCACTGCCTCCTGGCATTCCCTCTATCGGATCACCACCGGCTCCGGCGAGAAAAAGTGAACCCCTGACAAAGCTCGCCCCTCAATACGTTCAGGGGCTCTGTCATAGGCCGCTCCAGCTCTGGAGGTCGTCATGTCCGCACCTATCGACAAGCTGTCTACCCAACCGAACGCCAGGTTCAACGTACTGACGCCGGGATACCTGCGCGCTACCGTCGGTTGATTGCCATCAGCCCGGCATCGCGCCAACGCTGCGGCGAGTACGGCGCATGAGCTTCATTCTCTGGATGGCAGTGTTGGGTGCCATGCTGCTGACATTGGCGCTGACGTCGTCGTACCTGCGCTGGCTGCCGGTCACCACAGCGGCGGTGTGCCTGGTGTTGGGTATCGCTATCGGACCGGCGGCGCTAGGGTTATTGAAACTGGACATTCAGGATGCCTCGTTCTGGATGGAGCACCTGACGGAAGTCGCGGTGCTCTTTTCGCTGTTTGTCTGTGGCTTGAAATTGCGCTCGCCGTTCAAGGATGAAAAGTGGCGCATCGCCATGGGCCTGGCAGGCCCGGTGATGGTGCTGACCATCGCCGGTGTTTGCCTGCTGCTGCACTACGGTTTCGAATTGTCCTGGGGTGCCTCGGTGTTGATCGGCTCGATTCTGGCGCCGACCGATCCGGTACTCGCCGCCCTGGTGCAGGTTAACGACGCACGGGATGACGACAGCGTGCGCTTTGGCCTCTCCGGTGAAGCCGGGCTGAATGACGGGATCGCCTTTCCGTTCGTGATCCTCGGCTTACTGCTGTTGCAACACGACGGCAATCCCGGCTGGCTGGGCGACTGGGCGCTCCGCAGCCTGCTCTGGGCCGTCCCCGCCGGCCTGTTGATCGGCTACGGGATGGGGCGCGGCATCGGTCGTCTGACGCTGGCGCTGCGGATCAGGAATGACGACAGCACCCTTTCACCTAACGACTATCTGGCCCTCGCCTTGATCGCCCTGGCTTACGTGGGCGCCGAATGGATTCATGGCTACGGCTTTCTGTCCGTGTTCGCCGCGGGCCTCGGCCTGCGCCATGAAGAGGTCAAATCCACTGGCGATGACGAAATCCCCGCCGAGCATCTGGTTCAGGCGGTAGTCGGCCATCAGAACGTCGAGCTGCAACACGCCGTGCATGGCGATACCGATGGCCTTGAAGATACCCAGGTCGCCGCCGGCATCATGATGGGTGACATGCTCGCGTTTGGCAGTCTCGTAGAGCGGGCCATGGAAGTGTTTCTGGTGACATTGCTCGGGGTGGTGCTGGTGGCGCACTGGGACTGGCGAGCACTGTTGATCGGTGGCGCGTTATTTGGCCTGATACGGCCGCTGAGCGTCGTCGTCCTGCCCTGGCGTGGTGTGCTGAGCGGTCATCAGCGCCTGTTGATCGGCTGGTTCGGCATCCGCGGCATCGGTAGCCTGTATTACCTTTTCTATGCCCTGAACCATGGGCTGGCGCCGTCGATTGCGACGCTTTGCACCGACCTGACCTTGTCCGTGGTGGCGCTGAGCATCCTCATCCATGGCATCAGCACGCAACCGATGCTGGCTTGGTACGAACGGCGTAAAAAGCAAAACCGTTGACTGGATACCTGATGCGAAACCCGAAGCCGCGAACTGCATGAGTCAAAATCCGGACTCATGCAGCCTGCATGAGCTCAATTCGCCATCAGCCAATTCAACCTGTTGATTTTCATGGCAGCTACCGCAGCAGAAAAAGTGGCACGTCAAATGCTCCAGGACCAGCAGCGACCTTCGGCCTTGAGACCGTTCGCGCTCATCCCCGTGACTATTGAGAGACTCGACCATGAACGCCATTGACCTGTTGCAAGCCGACCATGAACGCGTAAAGGGCATCCTCACCCAATTGAGCGAATCCACCGAGCGCGGAGTGAAAAAACGCACCGAATTATTGGCCAGGCTGGAAATGGAGATCGCCATCCATACCCGCCTCGAAGAAGAAGTCCTGTACCCGGCGTATAAAAAAGCGGGCGGCAAAGAACAGGACGTCATGTATTACGAGGCCAAGGAAGAACACCGCACCGTGGACTCTCTGGTGCTGCCGGACTTAAAAGTCACCGACCCATCCACCCCGGAATTTGCCGGTCGCGTGAAAGTGGTCAAGGAACTGTTGGAACACCACATCGAAGAGGAAGAAACGGAAATGTTTCCGCAGGCGAAAAAACTGCTGGGCAAAGCCACCCTTGAAGAGTTGGGTGCGCAGATGGAAAGCCTCAAGGCTCAGTACAAGAAAGAAATGAGCGCGGCCAATCTGGCGGCTTGATCAACGCGACAGCCATAAAAAGGCCCGGCATTTTCCGGGCCTTTTGGGTTCAGCCACCGGGGTTGGTTACCTGGATGTAAAACGCGTAGCTGCCCAGCAGCACCCAGAACGTGGCGAATATCCAGGGCGTACGCACTGAAAACAACAGCGATTTGCGGTAGCCCTTGTGCGACGATTCCATCTTGCTGAACAGCGGCGATTCGTCATAGGCGAGACCCATCAGGGGCTCGCTGCGCAACAGTTCACTTTGTTTGAAGTGCCAGTGATCGATGATGTCATACGCCGCGCGAATGCCCGGCCAGGCATTGAGCGAACTCAGCAGCCCCAACAACGCCAGAAAGGGCGGCACCACCAGGGTGAAGAGTTTGCCCCACTCGGGATTGAGGTTTGCCATGCAGGAGGCGAAGGCAATCACCAGGAACGATTGCGCCGCCAGGTAGGCATCGGTGCGATTGGCCAGGATGCTGGTTTCGTACTGGATTTCCCGGCGGTAGAAATCCAGGCGTTCCTTGGGCGAGCCGAACATTTTTGCGTTGTGGTCGGTCAGTGCTTCTTCGGCAGGAACGGCAGTCAGTATTCTTGGCAAGGGATTCACACGATGGAAACCGTTTAGAAGAACTACCGCCTGACAAGTTCAGCTGGATTATTAGCGCAACGTCGAGGCGATGATTTCCACCAGATTGAGTTGAGTGAAAGGCTTGGACAGACGCGGGAGCCTGGTCGCAAAGCCCTCCAGCCGCTCGGCGTAACCCGTGGCAAGGATGATCGGCAGGTCAGGTTTGATACTTCGGATCGCCTGTGCCAGTTGCGCACCGTCCATCTGCGGCATGGCCATGTCGGTAATGACCAGATCGATGGCTTGCTCGCTGTCGAACACGTTCAGCGCTTGAGCCCCGGATACCGCACTGATGACCCGATGGCCCAAGTCTTCGAGCAACAGGCAGGTACTGGTCAGCACCAGACTGTCGTCGTCCACCACCAGCACGTTCAGACGAGGCACCGGCGGCGCGGTTTCCAGCTGCACAGGCCTGGCAACCGAACCCTGTGTGGCGACGGGTATCCACAATTCGGCCGTGGTCCCCTTGTCCTTCTGGCTTTTTAGAATGAATCGCCCGCCCAGTTGTTCGATGAAGCCGTGCACCATCGACAATCCCAGCCCTGTCCCTTTGCCGATGCCCTTGGTGGTGAAAAAGGGGTCCATTGCCGAGGCAAGGGTGGCGTCATCCATGCCCTCCCCCGTATCACTGAAACTCAGGCAGACATAACGGCCTGACATGGGCGTGAGCTCGGAGTGATCGCTGGCTTCTTCAGACCGGGCGCTGATCAGGATTCTGCCGCCATGGGGCATAGCGTCGCGGGCGTTTGTCACCAGGTTCAGGACCGCCAGTTCGAGCTGGTTTACGTCGGCCAATACGGGCTCGACTGCTTGCGTAAAGCGCGTTTCCAGAACCACGGACGGCCCGAGGGAACTGCGCAACAGGCCGGAGATACCTTCCACCAGCGTCGGTATCTCGACGGGCTCGGTCTTCAGTTCCTGACGCCTGGCAAACGCCAGCATGCGTTGGGTCAGCGACACTCCGCGCAAGGCGCCTTGAGTGGCGTTATCCAGCAACCGGGTGATCTTTGAATCCTCCCCCACACGCTTGCGCACGATTTCCAGGTTGCCAAGGATCACCGTCAACAGATTATTGAAGTCATGGGCAATCCCCCCGCTCAGCTGTCCGATGGCCTGCATTTTTTGCGCCTGGAAAAGTGCTTCGCGGGTTTGTTCAAGGGCGTGCTGCGCATGGGTCGCTTCGGTGATATCCCGGGTGATCTTGGCGAAACCAAGCAACGTACCGGTATCGCCCCAGATCGGGTCGACCACGACATGCGCCAGGAACCGTGTGCCGTCCTTGCGCAGTCGCCAGCCTTTGTTCTCGAATCGACCTTCGCGGACCGCAATGTCCAGCGTGTGCTTTGGTTCGCCGGCTGCGCGATCTTCCGGGGTGTAAAACATCGAAAAATGCTGGCCGATCACCTCTTCGGGCAGGTAACCCTTGATGCGCTGGGCGCCGGGGTTCCAGTTGGTCAGACGTCCATCAGGGTCGAGCATGTAGATGGCGTAGTCCGTGACGCTTTGCACCAGCAGCCGGAACTGCTGCTCGCTTCGCTTGAGTACTTCTTCGGCCATCTTGCGGTCGGTCAGGTCCCGGGTAATCTTGGCGAACCCCAGCAGCTTGCCCGTCGGATCGAGGATCGGATCGATCAGCACGTGGCACCAGAAATGCGTACCGTCCTTACGCACCCGCCAGCCTTCTCCTTCAAAACGCCCCTCCCGAATGGCCGTGTCCAGGGCTCGTTGGGGCATCCCTTTGAGACGGTCCTCTTCGGTGTAGAAACGCGAAAAATGCTGACCTAGAATTTCCGCTTCCTCATACCCTTTGAAGCGGCGGGCGCCAGCGTTCCAGCTGGTGATGATGCCGTCGGGATCAATCATGTAGATCGCATAGTCAATCACCGCATCGATCAACAGGCGAAAACGCCCGTCCTCGATGGCGCTGGCTTTGGTTCGATCTTCGCTCATTGATCCATCTCGTCGGGATTGTCTTCGTGGAGTATGGGACAAAGCGGGATTTTGAGAAGCCGGAAAAACAACGCTTGTCGCCCGAAACTATCGATACACGTACCAGACGAGGTAGGTGTACGGGTCGTTGTAGACAAATTGCGGTACGTCCGTCGCGTGGGTCGAGGCCTTGAGTAATGCCAAATGGCACTCTTTAACGATTTCATCGCGATCGCGCCTTGCGAAGACGAAGTTCTGAATGATGCCGGAATAGACGCTATAGGCAAAATCCACCAGGGTTGTCGTTGTGGTGACCGAACCGCCGGTGTTTTTGATATAGGCGCTATGCGCACGCAGGATACGTTCGTTCAACGCGCCGAAGCCGCGCTCATAGACGAACATTTGCGAACCGCTGACCGCCTTTGCCGCCATCTCGAAGGCCAGAATGATCGCTTGCGAAAGGCCTGTGCTGATATCCAGCTTCTCCGCCGTGAGAAATCTTTCCAAGTCCTGTACTTCAAGGCTTTTTAGCGCTCGCTTAATGCTCGTATTTCATCGAAAGCGGCCGTGACCTTCTCTGAGGTGTACTTATAGTCCGGTGCTGCTGACATACCTTGATTTCCTTATCAAAGACTGGCTTGAAAGTGATGATTGCCCCTATGAATAAAGCGAACATTCGCCACTTGTTCAAATGCCGGTGTCTTTCAAGGCATGTCGATGTTTTTCAGGGTAAAAATTCCTACCCTGCTGGGAGCGAAATCGCCGGGGCAACCGACCACCAGCGCGGCAGCAACTGCTTGACCTTGCTATCGCCAAACCGGTCATCGATCAACATCACCACCCCATCATCCTGCTGGGTGCGAATCACGCGCCCAGCCGCCTGCACCACTTTCTGTACACCGGGGAACAGGTAGGTGTAGTCGTAACCGGCGCCGAAAATCGCAGCCATGCGATGTTTCAACTGTTCGTTGACCGGGTTGAGTTGCGCCAGGCCCAAAGTGGCGATAAATGCACCGATCAGCCGTGCGCCGGGCAAGTCGATGCCCTCGCCAAAGGCCCCGCCCAGCACTGCGAAGCCGACGCCCTGACTGTCCGCGGTGAACTGGTCGAGAAAGTCCTGGCGCTGGGCTTCTGCCATGCCCCGCGATTGCGCCCACAAATTGATGTGTGGGTGTGTTTCGGCCAGCAACTGCGTCACCTGCTGCAAGTAATCGAAGCTGCTGAAAAATGCCAGGTAGTTGCCGGGGCGTTGACTGAACTGCTTGGCAATCAGCTCGACAATCGGCGCCAGGGAAGACTGTCGATGGACAAACCGCGTAGAGATCTGACTGACGATATGCACCTTCAACTGATCCGCGTGAAACGGTGACTCGACGTCGATCCACACCGTGTTCGCTGGCGTCCCGAGGAGGTCCGCGTAGTAATGGCGTGGACTCAACGTCGCGGAAAACAGCACGGTACTGCGTGCTGCCGTCAGGCGTGGACGGATGAAACCGGCCGGCACCACGTTGCGCAGGCACAGTTGCGAGAGCGGTTTTTTACGCTCGAGGTCCCGCTTGCTGATGTCGAACAGAAACTGTTCATCGAAGAGTTCGGCGACGCGGCAGAATTGCAGCATGTCGAAATAAAACGTCTGTAATGCGCTGTCCAGGCCCTGCGGGTGATCGTTGAGGTAGTCGCCGATGCTGGCGCTGCAGGAAAACAATGCCTGAAGCAACTTTTCCGGTGGATTGTCGTAAGCCTGATACGCACCGGATTGCAGGTTATGCAGGGCGTTCCATTCACGATTGACCCGTTGCAGGGATTTTTTCAACGGCTCGGGCGCGCTTTTACGCACGCCGTCGAGGGCCGACTGGTCGAGACTCGCGCTGTACATCTGCCGGCCACGCTCCACCAGGTTGTGGGCTTCGTCCACCAGTACCGCGACGTTCCAGTTGTTGGCCTGGGCCAGGCCGAACAGCAGCGCACTGAAATCAAAATAATAGTTGTAATCGGCGACCACCACGTCTGCCCAGCGGGCCATTTCCTGGCTCAGGTAATACGGGCAGACCGCATGTTTCAGGGCCACCTCGCGCAAAGTGCTCTGGTTCAACAGCGTCAGCACGCTGGCGGCCTGGCGCGCGGCCGGCAAACGATCATAGAAGCCTTGGGCCAACGGGCAGGATTCGCCATGGCAGGCTTGGTCCGGATGCTCGCAGGCCTTGTCCCGGGCGATCATTTCCAGGACCCGCAGCGGTGGCGATTTGGCGCTGTCGAGGATCACCTGCGCGGCGTCGAGCGCCAGTTTGCGCCCCGGCGTTTTTGCCGTGAGGAAGAACACCTTGTCCAGTTGCTGCGGCGCCAACGCCTTGAGCATCGGAAACAGCGTGCCAAGCGTCTTGCCGATACCGGTCGGCGCCTGCGCCATCAGGCACCGGCCGGTGCTGACTGCCTTGAACACAGACTCGGCCAGATGCCGTTGGCCCGGACGAAAACCGGCATGGGGAAACGCCAATTGCTGTGCCCCGCCGTTGCGCGCCTCGCGATGGGCCATTTCCTGTTCGGCCCAATGCAGGAACAGTCGGCAATGGTGTTCGAAGAACACCTGCAGCTCTTCAGCGCCGAAAGCCTCGACCAGACAGGTTTCCTTTTCACTGACGATGTCGAAATACACCAGGGCCAGGTTGATCTGCGCCAGCTCCAGTTTCTGGCACATCAACCAGCCATAGACCTTGGCCTGTGCCCAATGCAATTGACGATGGTTGGGCGGTTGTTTGCTCAAGTCCCCGCGATAGGTTTTGACTTCTTCGAGGCAGTTTTGCGCGGGATCGTAGCCGTCCGCCCTGCCCTTGACCTTCAACGTCTGGTACTGGCCTTCAAGCGCGACTTCGCTCTGGTAACGTTCGCTGCGCCGGGACGCCACCGTTCGGTGGCCGACGATCCCTTCCAGTGCCGTCGGCGATGGCGTGAAACGCAGGTCGAGATCGCCGACCTTGGCGGTGAATTCACACAACGCCCGCACTGCGATGCTGTAGCTCAAGCGCTCTGCTCCGCCCATTGCACGTAGCACACCGCAATCGGCATCTGGTGTTCATGGCAGAACTCGAGCCAGCGCAACTGGTTGTCCTGCAGGCGATCACCGGGGCCTTTGACTTCGATCATGCGGTAGGTCTTGTGCTGCGGCCAGAACTGGATCAGGTCCGGCATGCCGGCGCGGTTGGCCTTGATGTCCAGCAGCAGGCGGTTGAACCAGTGCTTGAGGTGCTCGGCGGGCAGGCAATCGAGGGCCTGCTCAAGCAGCTGTTCGCTCAACGCCCCCCAGAACACGAAAGGCGATTGCACGCCCCATTTGGCGACATACCGCTCACGGATGGTCTGCCGGTAACGTCCGTCATTGAGTTCGTCAAGGCAGGCCTGAAACAGATCGGCCCGGCGTGCCTGGAAATCTTCATTGAGCAAATCCGCCGGCCCCCGCTGAAACGGGTGGAAAAACGCCCCCGGTAATGGCGCGAAGATCGCCGGCCAGCAAAGTAGCCCGAACAATGAGTTGATCAGACTGTTTTCGACGTAATGCACCGGCGCCGAATCCTCCGTCAGATGCGCCTGAACGTAACACTCCACCGACAGCGTCGGGTCAGTTCTTGGCAGTTGCAGATCGAGCCGCAGCATTTCCCGTGGAGGGCATCGCTTCACTGCGGGCCCGCCGAGTTTGCGTTGCAGCCTGGGCACCATACGCAGCAACTGCTGTTGTTCGGCGGCGCTTTCCGGCGATTGCCCGGCCGCAACGGCCAGGTCCATGGCCAGCTGATACTCGCCACAGCGCTCCAGCACCCGAATCAAGCGCGAACGTGCGCCCGGCCAGGCGCACGCGCGGTAAATATTCAGGGCATTGGCGAAATCCGCCATGCGCTCACAGTGCTGACCGATCTGGAACAGCAATTTGCCGCGGCGCTTTTGCAGCCACGGATTGGTCAGCGCCAGTCCGTTGATCTGCTCGACAATCGCCGCCACCGCGTCACCCGCCTCGAACTGCTGCTGACAATCATGAAGAAACAGGCACGCATCCACGTCCTCGCGGCTGCGCAAGCCTCGGGATTCGGCGCAAAACTCGACTTTTTCATAGGTAAAGATACCGAGGTCGGCGAGCACGAACTCTGACCAGTCCTGATAAAGATTGCCGAAAAACATCAGGCGCAGGCGATCGCACAAGCCCATGATAGTCAGGCTGAACAATCGATCATCCAGTGGCGTGCACCACTGATTGAAGCAGTGAGCGTCGGGAAACTGTGCGCTCAATGCCGTCAACCAGTCGGACTTTTTCCCTTTGGGCTGTTCGATGGCGGCGCCGAAGCATTGAAGGACTTCGGCCTTGAGCAGCACCTCGAACACCACATCGAGTGGCAGCGGCGACTGCTCATCGATCCAGCCCAGGGCCAACAACGGTGCCGTAGCGGTGGCAATGTCGCCAATTTCGACGTAATGCAGTTTGCTTGCCCGGAAATGAACGCCCTTGCGCATGACCATCCGGACCAAAAGTGCACGGGACTCCCGGGGCAGTCGATTGAACTCACGGATGAAGGATTGCTCCTCGACACTCAACACATCGACATAGCGATGTTCAAGCCAATCAAGCACTTGCATGAAGTTGTTCAAATAATAGAACGGGTCGTCGAGGGGATGTGTGGTCACAGGAAAACAGGGCCATGGTGAGCGAATACTGGTTATGCGTACAGATACCAGCTACGACCCGTGCGGTGCAAACGGAAAAGGATAAGCGGCAGCGCGATTCGGGATTTTTTCGAGTACCGGTCGAACTTTCCGCTCATCCATCGTACCAACCGCGGTAGAGGTTCAATGGCGATTGAAGTGTTCAAGACGGTCGCGCTGTTTTTTGGAGTATATGAGGTGGTTATGAACATCAAGACTCTGGGTTTGCCCCTGGCGGCGGCAGCCCTTCTGACCCTGGCCGGTTGCTCGACGCCAACGGTGGTGACGCTGCAGAACGGCACACAGTATTTGACCGAGGACATGCCAAAAGCCAATAACAAGGAAGGCTTTTACGAATTCGAAGATATTTCCGGGGCGAAAGTGAAGGTCAAGGTGGATGACGTGGCCACCGTTCGCAAGGAAGATTAAACGCCGCGTTACCGTTAATCGCGAGCCATCGTCGATGTGGCAGGTTTCGCACACCGCCTTAAACTGCGTACAGCCCATGTTACGAATGACGATGCATGGTTTGCGTTGCTCCACGGGCCTCACGAAATGATCCGGGTGAAGCCGACATGAGAATGCTCACACCCTTTTTGGTCACGCTCATGACCGCCAGCGCATGTGCGGGGACGAGCCTATGGGCGAATGCCGGGACGTCTACAGTCCTGACAACCAGCTTCGACTGCGCCAGAGCCAGCGCAGCCGTCGAGAAGCTAATCTGCCGCACCCCTCAACTGAAGCAGATGGAGATTGAACTGACGCGCCTTTATCGCCTGGCACTCACCGACGATCAGTCGGTGCCGCCTCCGGACAAAGTCGAGATCGAACAGCGGTTCTGGGTCGACGCCCGCAATCAGTGCTCTGCCAACGCGGATTCCAAGGCCTGCACGATCCGAAGCTATGCCGAGCGGGCGTATCAGCTTCGTCAGGGCTCGGCGATTGCGCGAACCAAGGATCCGAGCAGACTCACCGACGGCCCGGTAGCCTTTCGTTGCGCCGGGCTCAACGCGTTGATTGCCGCCACCTACTTTAATGTCGAGCCGCGTGTCGTGTACCTGAAATGGGCGAATGCCTCTGCCACCCTTATCCAGGTGACGAATGATTCCGCCACCCAATACAGCGGCAAAGATTACCGGGGCACCTACAGCTTCTGGCAAAACGGCAGTGACGCGTTGCTCCAGATGCCGGGGTCGGGACAAATGAGTTGTACGGTCGAGCCGGCCGGCTGATCGCGCAACGGGACATCCTGTCCCGATAGCATGGTCAATGCCTGTCAGCTGCCCGTGCGAACCTTGTTCCACACCCGCGTCCGAATCCGATCGATGTTCAGCGGCATTGCTTCCAGCGCGAACAGTTTTCCCATCATTTCCGGGCTCGGATAGACCTTGGTGTCGTTCTTGATCGCAGGGTCGATCAGGCTGTCAGCCTGTTCGTTGCCGTTGGCGTAGTGCACGTAGTTGCTGATGTCGGCCATGACGGCCGGGCGCAGCAGGTAGTCCATGAAAGCGTAGCCAGCCTTTTCGTCCGGGGCGTCGGCGGGCATGGCGACCATGTCGAACCAGATGGCGGCGCCTTCCTTGGGAATCGCATAGCCGATGTCCACACCGTTCTTGGCTTCCCTGGCGCGGTTTTCGGCCTGCAGGATGTCGCCGGAGAAACCGACCGCCACGCAGATGTCACCGTTGGCGAGGTCGCTGGTGTACTTGGACGAATGGAAGTAGCTGACGTAAGGCCGGACTTTCATCAGCAGCGCTTCAGCTTTTTTGTAGTCTTGCGGGTTCTTGCTGTGATGCGGCAGCCCCAGGTAGTTCAGCGCGGCCGGCAGCAGTTCGGGCCCGTTGTCGAGGATGGCGACGCCGCACTTCTGCAATTTGGCCATGTTTTCCGGTTTGAAGATCAGGTCCCAGGAATCCACCGGCGCGTTATCGCCCAGCACCGCCTTGACCTTGGCAATGTTGTAGCCGATGCCGGTGCTGCCCCATAGATACGGGAAGCCGTGCTCGTTGCCCGGGTCGTTGGTCTGCAAGGCTTTGAGCAAGACCGGATTGAGATTCTTCCAGTTCGGCAACTGGCTCTTGTCGAGTTTCTTCAGCGCCCCGCCCTGAATCTGCCGCGCCATGAAGTGGTTGGACGGGAACACCACGTCGTAACCGGATTTGCCGGTCATCAACTTGCCATCGAGGGTTTCGTTGCTGTCGTAGACGTCATAGCTGAAGGCGATGCCGGTTTCCTTCTGGAAGTTTTTGGTGGTGTCCGGTGCGATGTAATCCGACCAGTTGTAGATCTTGACGGTGTCGGCCGCGTGGCTGAGGGACACGACGAGCGCCAGTGGGGCCAGTGCCAGGGTCTTTCGGATCATGAGTGGATTCCTGTGTGGGTTATTGTTGTTGGCAGGCAATCAGAGGATCAAAAAATCAAAACGTAGCTCTTGCGCACGGTTTCCTGGATGTCCCAGATACCGAGGCTGTTGGCTGGCAACATCAGTGCGTCGCCGGCTTCTATGTGGAGGGTTTCACCGTCATCCGGGGTGAAGGTGCAGCGCCCCTGAATGAAATGACAGAACTCCTGCGCGACGATCTGCCGACGCCAGCGACCGGGGGTGCATTCCCAGACGCCGGTCTCGACCCCGTCGTCGCGTTCGACGCTAGTGGTGGAAGCCACCGCCACGGGCGTGCCCAGTGGCACGGCGACCGGATTTGATTCGTCCAGTGTCAGGGTTGCGGTGTTCTTGAACTGCGTGATGCCCATGGGAATACCTGTCGATTGAGCCTGTAGGTGAAGAGCGCGCCGTTTACTGCATGAAACTTTCCATGAACCCTGCGACACCGCTGGCCAGTTTGCGTCGCCAAGGCGCGGTGGCCGGGTTGGCCAGGGTCTGGTCTTCGTGGACAAAGCTGCGGATGATCGCGTTGTAGCCGAGCCAGCGGCAGGGTTCCGGCTCCCAGGTCTTGAGTGCATCGAGACCGCCCTGCGGGATGACCCACGGCTGGCGAACCAGCTCGGTATCGCGTTGCAGAATCAAGTCGGCCAGGGTCCGTCCACCCAGATTGCTGGCGCCGACGCCCTCCCCGCCATAACCGCCGGAAATCGCAATGCCGCTCGCTTGATCGCACAGCATGTGCGGCTTGAATCGCCGGGGCATGCCCAGGTTGCCGCCCCAGCCGTGAGTAATGCGCACATCCTTGAGTTGCGGGAAAAGCTCACCAAACAGATACCGCCGTAACTCCACCTCGCTGGTGGTCAGGTCGAAGTCATGGCGCAGCTTGCCGGCAAACTGATAACCGCCCCGCGCGCCGAACACCAGGCGGTTATCCGCCGTACGCTGACCGTAAGTGACCTGACGGCTGCTTTCGCCAAACGCCTGCCCACGGTTCAGGCCGATTTCATCCCACGTAGCGGCCGACAGTGGCTCGGTGGCGACGATCAGGCTTTGCACCGGCAATTGATAGCGCCCCAGCGGTGGCAACGTGGTCGCGTACCCTTCTACCGCGGGAACGATCCAGCGGCTGCGCACCGCAGCGTTCGCCGTGCGCAGGCTGCCCGACTGCCAGTGGGTAACCGGAGAGTTTTCGTAAACCCTGACGCCCATGCGCTCTACCGTACGGGCCAGACCTCGCACCAACTTTGCCGGGTGCAGGGTCGCCACGTGCGGTGCATAGATACCGCCATAAGGCTTGGCGATTCTGATCTGTTGCGCCAACTGCTCGGGGCTCAGCCAGCGGTAATGGCTTTCGGTCAGGCCCTGGCTGTGCAGTTTGTCCAGGTAGCGTCGGAGGCTGGCTTCCTGTTCCGGGTAGCGCGCAGCGCAATACAGCGCCCCGCCTTTACGATAATCGCAATCGATGCCTTCACGTTCGAGGACAATCTCTACTTCATCGGGAATGCTGTGCAGCAAGCCATACGACGCCCTTCGCTGTTCGACCGGCAGGTCGGCAAGCAATCGGTCTTCACCCAAGAGGTTGCCCATCAACCAGCCGCCGTTTCGCCCGGAGGCGCCAAAACCGGCGGTCTGCGCTTCAACGATGGCAATGTTCAGACCCGGCGCCAGGCGCTTGAGGTAGTACGCGGTCCAGAGCCCGGTGTACCCCGCGCCAATGATGGCGACGTCAACGTCAAGATCGTGTTCCAGCGCCGGCCGCGCCAGCAATGGCTCGTCGAGTTGATCCATCCACAAACTGATAGTGCGCCACGCCGGCATGTAAGACTCCGCCACTCAAACTTCGATGACGTCGATCCTAGTGCGTGGGCTCAGAGACTGTCTTGCGCGCGTGCACGCAAAGAAATGTGTTTGACGTAGGCCTTGGGCGACAAGCCGGTGTGCCGGCGGAAACAGCTGTAGAACGCGGACAACGAATTGAAGCCGGCGGCAAATGCCAGATCGTCGACACGCAGTGGCGGCGCAGCGTTTTCCAGCGCGGCGAGCACATGTTGCAAGCGGGCCTGGTTAACGTAGCGATAGAAACTCTGGCCCAGCACCTGGTTCAGCAGGTAGGACATTTGATTGCGACTGTACCCGCACTCCTTCGCCACCCGTTGCAGGTCGAGCTCAGGGTCCAGATAAGGTTGCTGGCGCTGGAAGTATTGCTGCAGGTCTTGCGCCATGAAACTCAGCTGACGCGGAGACAACCCGAGACGACTGACGGCCGGGCGCTGACTGTTTACGGTTTTGCTGACGGGCTGCTCATGCACCAGCGAGGCATATTCATTGACCCGCCAGATCAGCCCGTCGCGGACAGTGATCGCCTCGCTGGCCCGGAACGACACCAACCCTTCACCACCGCGCAGGGTAATGCGGTACTGAATGAACGCGGTGTTGCCGTCCAGACGAATGCGGTCCGAGTGCTCTAGCGCTTCATCGGGATCGCGCGGCATGCTGCTGCGCACGTACTCGCGCAATTCGTCCAGCCCCATTACGCGGTTCTGGAAGAAGTCGCTGTACTGGATGTCCGGGTGATACAGCGCCATGACCCCGTCCAGATCGCGATGCTTCCAGCGCAGGTGATAGCGCATCACCGTCTCGCTCGTGGCCAGGCTTTGCAGCGGACCATCATCATCGGCATGCATACAGGTCTCGACGAGAAAAAGGCGAGCTTGCCGAAATTCAGCACCGGCTTCAATGCTCAATCAATACTGGCCTTTTGCTGCAAGGCCGCAGCCCTGTGACCTGAATCAAAATAAACGGAAGCAATCGCCAAACGGCCTGAAAATTCCACATCATTTTCACATTCGGATGCTACTTTTAAAGGCAATCACCGGTTGAGCCAATGAAGGCTCTTCCCTCCTAACATGAGCTAACGGAAGCGCTCGATGATGAAGGCGGGCAACATATGAATAAAGGGTTCAGTAAAGTCACCTTCCCAAACGCCTGCCAGCTGATGCGCTGGCATTTTCATCCCATGGGTTTTGAGGCGAGCATGGACGCGCCGGGCAGCATGATTGCCCGTCTTTTTGACCGTGCCACGGGCGAGACCATGATCGCCATTGCCGGCATTCCGTGCGCGACTGTCATGAACGCAGCGGACGTAGAACGAATTATCGAAGCGGTGGAGGATGAGCTAGAGTCTTTCATTCCGCCGGTCACCCTCAGGAGTTATGCCTGAAAGCTGAAACGCAGTTGCCATAATAAAAAGCCCACTTTTTGTGGGCTTTTTTGTGAGGGTCAAGAGGGTTTAAGCCAATGCCTTGCCTCGGTGATCGGCAAAGAATGCCTTGTCCTTGCCGATCCGGTCGGAGGCCTTGGGCATGTTCGCCGCTTGTTTGTCCTGGCCATCGACATACCAGTAGCAACTGCTCACCGCACGGGTGATGCCGACATAAGCCAGCCGCAGAATCTCGTCTTTTTGCGCGTTATCGTAAGCTTCGTTGTCGCCAGCCTTGCCCAGACCGGCCATACGGTAGACCTGATTCTTGTACGGTGAGCTGGTCAGGTGCTGGCAGTCTCCCAGCAAAAACACGGCATCGGCCTGAAGGCCCTTAGCGCTGTGATAGGTCAACTGCTTCAGCCGTCGCGACTCGTACGGCAAGTTAGAATCAACATTAACTACAGACTTAATATGCTCTTCTATCAATGACTTATCGCTACTTTTTCGATAGAGCATCAAGATTGTATCGCCTTGCCTGTAGTGCTCCATCAACCGTTTGGCCAAGTCTTGATCGTCCCGATCCAGCACGTTGACCGGCAGCAGCGCCCTTGGCTCGCCGCTGGCCTTGGCCTTCTTGCCGGCTATGGACGGCGCGGCACGCACGATGTGTTCGGCGGCATCAATGATGTGCTGGTGGCTGCGATAGTTGTCGCTGAGCATCACCTTGGTCGTGCTCGGCGACGGGAATTCCTTGTTAAATTCCATGAAATACGTCGGCGAACTGCCGCGCCATCCATAAATGGACTGCCAGTCATCGCCCACACACAGCAGCGACGAACGCTGAGCGCCGCGCCCCACATGCATGGCCGGGCCACGACTGCGAATCTCGGCGAGGCTGGCACGAATCCAGGAAACAATCTGCGGCGATACGTCCTGAAATTCGTCGATCATCAGGTGAGACAAGGGACGCAGCAGTTCATCACTTAGCAGTTTCTGGTTTTCCGGCGAATGCTCGCTGAACAAGGCGAACATGCGGTTGTAAGTCATCACCGGCGGCTTCTGATCCAGCAGATGATCCTCCAGGGCTCGCCAGTACAGGCTCAAGGCCTCGAAGAAAAATCGGTCAGGGTCGTCGTTGGCGAAGTTCATTTGGCCTACGGCGCTCGGAACATCCAGGCCAAGATTTTCGATAAACCCTGCCGCTGCGACAAAACAGTCCAGCAACGGTGCGGAACCGAGCTCACCCTTAACCTTGTAATCGAACCCAGGCCCGGCGCTGGCATCGCCCGCAAGAGACGCTAAAACACGTTTAGATGCTTCATAACTATCAATCCATATCAAAGGCTTACGACAGAAAGCTTGAAACAGGGTTCGCTTTACCGCCCACTCCGCGCGAACGCTGAGCTTGGCATTCGGACGGCTGATCTGCGGGTTTTCCCGCGGGTCGAAACCCAGCACGACCCACGCGTCCAGGCTCGGAATATAGCCATGACAATGAAAGGTCGAGCCGTTGATATCGAACGACTGTCGATTGGGCTCGATGCCTTTGATGGGCCAGGCCCCCGCGCGAATCCACAAATCTTCAACGAAGTCGCACAACTCTTCATCACGCTTGGCGGCCAGTTCGGTCACGGCCATGCGTTTTTGCACGTCCGGGTGATCGCGCTCCAGTTCCTTGAGCTGCAAGGCATGCCGCGACAACGGCTTGATCAGTTCGCGAAAGCGCTCATCACGCGTGTGCAGGTGGTGATAACAGGCGTTGAGCTGCTGACGCTGGGCGTCGTTGATGCGCAAGTCGAAAGGATTGCTATCGACCTCCTCACCAGTGCCTTGCGCCCGGCTGCTGAGGTTTTCGAACGCTTGCAGCCGCTCGAAGCCCGGCAGGCTGCGCACCATCGGCAGGATTCGCGAATGGAAGGTGCGCACCAGGTCACGCGCCTCCTTTACGCCGAGTGGCCGCCCCCAGAGTGCAAACATCTCGATTAGCTTGTTGATGAAGTCCTTGCGCGACTCCCGCGTGAAGGTCACGACGGTCATTGAGTTCAGCTCGAAGCCCAGATAGTGGGTCAACAGCAAAATACGCAGCACCAGAGTGGTCGACTTGCCTGCTCCCGCGCCGGCGATCACCGACGTCGATGGCGTATCGCTGAAGATCATTTTCCACTGTGCAGTGCTGGGCTGAGCGTGCGGCGCCAGCAAACGAGCGACATCGGCCTTCATGCGCTTCTTCAACTCGGCGCTCAACGGCAGGCGCCAGTCGTCAAACAGGTTGTTATCGACGTTGGGCGGCCGGTGCTCGGTCGAGCGCGAGTCACGAATCAGCAACACCTGCCGACCTTCCTCCAACCCTTCGAGCTTGCCTTCCTTATAACCGTAATCCACCCCGGCGCTGTGACCGCTGCGAAAGCCGTCGGCCTGGCCATGCAGCCATGACGCCCGATGTTGTGCACGCAGGCGTGTCAGCCCGTGGCCAAAGAAGCGGGCCGCCAGGCGCTTGAACAGTGGCATCTCGGCCAACGGTCGTAGTTCAGGAGGAAGATCGGGGGTGTGTTGCGGCACGCGGGCTGACTCCAGGGTGTGAGGCTGTTGAGGGCTATGGTGTCTGCATTTGCCCTTCAGTTCTAGTGAAATGCTTACAGGTCATTGGCTTATGCGATGAAGTGAAGGCTGGATGAGAATGTTTCGAGGTGATTTTACATCAGTCAATTCGATTGTATTGAGGCAGTTTTTACGCTTTTTATCGATCAGTGCCTGATAGATGATGCTCGCCATTCACCACCCCTTTCAGGAGACGATCATGCTCGAACTCAGACCCTTCAACTCCCTGGGCGGCGCCCACCATGGCTGGTTGGATGCTCATCACCACTTTTCGTTCGCCGAATACCATGACCCAAAACGCATGAACTGGGGCAACCTGCGGGTCTGGAACGACGACGTGATCGCCTCGGGCACCGGTTTTCCGAAGCATCCGCACCGGGACATGGAAATCATCACTTATGTCCGTGAAGGTGCGATTACCCACGAGGACAACCTCGGTAACAAGGGTCGCACCGAAGCGGGCGACGTGCAGGTCATGAGCGCCGGCACCGGGATTGCCCACAGTGAGTACAACCTGGAAGCGACTGAAACTAAAATCTTCCAGATCTGGATCATCCCGAACGAAACAGGCTTGGCGCCGTCCTGGGGAGCAAAGCCGTTCCCTAAAGGTCAACGCGAAGGTTTCGTGACCCTGGCCAGCGGCAAGGCCGGCGACGATCAAAGCCTGCGGATCCGTGCGGATGCGCGCCTTGTAGCGGCGAACCTGAAGGCTGGCGAATCTGCGGAATATCGCCTGGACAATGGCCGCCGTGCTTACCTGGTTCCGGCCACGGGTGTCATTGAAGTCAATGGCTTGCGTGCACAAGCTCGAGACGGTGTAGCGGTGGCGGATGAGCAAGTGTTGCGCGTGACGGCCATCGAAGACAGTGAGATTGTGCTGGTGGACCTGGCTTGATCGTGTAAACAAAGGGCAAAAAAAGAGGCGACTGTAATAGTCGCCCTTTTTTTGATTCTGGATTTGCTGCGCGTCTGATGCCGCCTTCGCTGGCAAGCCAGCTCCTACAGGGCCTGCGCAATTCTGTGTAGGAGCTGGCTTGCCGGCGATGGGGACCTCAACTATTTCGCAGAAATAGCGCTATCCACCAATGTTTGAGCTTCGGCAACCAACTGCTTCAGATGCTCATCACTGACAAAGCTCTCAGCGTAGATCTTGTAGATGTCTTCCGTACCCGACGGACGCGCCGCGAACCAGCCGTTTTCGGTCATGACTTTCAGGCCGCCAATGGCTTGGTCATTACCCGGCGCGTGGCTGAGGATGCTCTGGATCGCTTCGCCAGCAAGCTGAGTCGATGTGACCTGCTGAGGTGACAACTTGCTCAGCAACGCTTTCTGTTCCGGGTTGGCTTTTGCATCGACCCGCACCGAGAAGGGTTCGCCCAGTTCATCGGTCAACGCACGATACGCCTGGCTCGGGTCGCGGCCGGTACGGGCGGTCATTTCTGCCGCCAGCAGGGCCGGGATCAAACCGTCCTTGTCGGTGCTCCAGACGCCGCCGTCCTTGCGCAGGAACGAGGCGCCGGCGCTTTCTTCGCCGCCAAAACCCAGCGAGCCGTCGAACAGGCCGTCCGCAAACCATTTGAAACCGACCGGCACTTCGTACAGACGACGGCCCAAACGCTTGGCCACGCGATCAATCAGGCCGCTGCTGACCACAGTTTTACCCACGGCAGCATCAGCGCGCCATTGCGGGCGATTCTGGAACAGATAATCGATAGACACCGCCAGGTAGCTGTTCGGCGCGAGCAAACCGCCGGACGGCGTCACGATGCCATGGCGATCGTGATCCGGGTCGCAGGCGAACGCCACATCAAACCGCTCTTTCAGGCCGATCAGGCCTTGCATGGCGTGACTGGACGAAGGATCCATGCGGATCTGGCCATCCCAGTCGACCGTCATGAAACGGAAGGTCGGATCGACCTGCTTGTTCACCACGTCGAGATCCAGCTTGTAATGCTCGGCAATTGCCGACCAGTAACGCACCCCTGCTCCGCCCAGCGGATCGACGCCCAGATGCAGCTTGGCGTCGCGGATGGCGTCAAAGTCGATCACATTGATCAGGTCGGCAACATAGGTGTTGAGGTAATCGTGACGATGGGTGGTGCTGGCCTTCAACGCCTGCTCGTAGCTGATGCGCTTGACGCCGGCGAGCTTGTTGCTCAACAGCTCGTTAGCCTTGGCTTCGATCCATTTGGTGATGTGGGTGTCGGCCGGACCACCGTTGGTGGGGTTGTATTTGTAGCCACCGCTTTGGGGCGGGTTGTGGGACGGCGTGATGACGACGCCGTCTGCCAGGCCCGAGGTGCGGCCACGGTTGTAACAGAGAATCGCGTGGGAAATGGCCGGTGTCGGGGTGTATTCGTCCCCCTCGGCAATCATCACTGTCACGCCGTTGGCGGCCAGCACTTCGAGGGCGCTGGCGCCGGCCGGGGTGGACAGTGCGTGGGTATCGATGCCGACGAACAGCGGACCATCGATGCCCTGGGCTTCGCGGTACAGGCAGATCGCCTGGCTGATCGCCAGAACATGCCATTCGTTGAAACTCAAGTCGAACGAGCTACCTCGGTGCCCTGACGTGCCGAAAGCGACACGCTGGGTGGAGATCGCGGCATCGGGCTGGCCGGTGTAATAAGCCGTTACCAGTCGCGGGATGTCGACCAACAACTCTGCCGGTGCCGGTTTGCCCGCAAAAGGACTGAGTGTCATGCAAAACCTCTGAATAGAGTGGTTCAGGAATAGGGACGCAGTTTACTGGCAGTTTGACCACAACGCGATGGGATCGATCCACGAGCGCAAAGGATGTCTGCCGGACGTGCTCAGTCGACTGACTCCAGGCGCAAGGCATCGCCGAGTAGGCACAGTGCAACGGCCAGATCATGCTCACCGCCAAAGGTGTGGCTGAGGCGCAAGTGCTGCGAGTGCAGCCCCTGCAAACTGAACAGCTCGCCCGGTGCAATCACCACCTGTTGTTTGAGCAGGCGCTGAAACACTCGCCGCACATCGACCTGACGCAGTGAACGCGCCCAAATCGTTGCGCCACCCTGCGGCTCGACAAAATGCAAGGCGTCGCTCAAGCGCTCCTGCAACAGCTGCGTCATCTGCACCTTGCGGTCCTTGAGCAACCGGCGCAACACCTGAAGATGCTGATCGATCCGCCCGTTACCGTACAAACGGGCAATGGCTTTCTGGCGAATCGGCGACAGGCGAAAGGAGCGCAGCAGAAAGTGCCGCTGCAATTCGGCACTGAAATGCCGCGACAACAGGTAGCCGTAGGGCGCTTCCGGGCCGATGACTTTCTCGAACGTCGAGAACACGATCAGCCGGTCAGGGTCGAGCAGATCGCGAAACCGCAAGCCGCACGGTTCGAATTCGAGTTCACCGTAGCAATCGTTTTCCAACACCCAACTGCCATGTCGCGCCAGGAGCTGCGCAATGGCGCGCCGGTTGTCGTCAGTGGCAAGGCTGCCTCGCGGCATGTTCAAAGCGGATGACAGCATGACCAACCGCACCGGTCGGGTCTCCAGCAGCTCCTTGAGCCGTTCGACGTCCAGTCCGCCATCGGTTTGCAGCGGCAACTCGATCACCTGGACATCGGCGGCCTGGAGCAAACGCAGAATCGCCCAGTCACACGGAGACTCAAGCACCACCGCGGCGTTTTTGAGGCACAACACGGCGATCAGTATTTCCAGGACGCCGCGCAAGTCGGCACCAATGTAAACATCATCGGCATGCCAACAGCGCACCGGCGTTGTGGTGTAACGCGCTGCCAGGGCGGTACGCAGTTCCAGCTCACCGCAGGGTTGCGAACGCGGTTGTGGCTGGCGCGGATACTGGCGCAACAGTTCTCGCTCCAGTAGCAATAACGGACTGTCGAGGGGTTGTAGCAGTGCTGGCTCATCGGCACTCAACACCAGCATGCCGGGGCACCTGGCACTGAAATAAACGGTTTCGAGCAGGTCATTGCCATTGCCGAGGGTGCTGATGGCGGACACCGGCAACGCGTAATAGCCGGATTTGGCGACCGAATACACACGCCCCTCTTTCTCCAGCAACGAGTACGCGTACTGAATCGTCGAAATCGACACGCTCAGACGATCCGCCAACTGCCGCAACGATGGCAAGCGCACGCGAGTGTCGCTGACCGGTTCGTTGATCAGGTGCGTCAGGTATCGGTACACCGCCTGATAAGCAAAGTCGGTCTCGCGTGGTCCTTTCAATGTCCCGCGGATCCTTCACCCACCACTACCGCCGCATCGCCAAAGTTGGCGGTTTCCGATGGCAGGTTCGCGCCATCCGTATCAGACTCGACCGCCCTGGCCTCGGCTCCCGGCACAGGCCCCATCCGGTAAAGTGTGCCGATCAGGCTTACGGGCAACCCGCTGACGTCGACCATCCATTGCAGGATTTGCTCCGGCACCGGGCTGCCCTGCATTGCCCGGTGCAAATCAGGCATCGCCACCAGCATTCCGGGATGGCACTGGCGCAAAAAGCGCTCAAGGGCTGCGCCGCTTTCGACAAAGGGTGCGAAAAGCAGGCACACCAGCTGAGCCTCGGTCAAACCAAGGTTTGTTTGCGCCTCGGACGCGGCCAGCCCTCGCTGTTCAGAAAGCCCCGCCGGATTACCGAAGACCTCCACGGCTTGCTCGCACAAACGCTCCGGGAGTCGCTTGCGGCGCATCATCACCAACGCCCGCTGCAAGTATTCGGCGACACCCGCCTCGTAGCTTCGACCGTGCACGAAGCACGCTTGCAACCCTCGCACGTGTGCCGATATCGAGAGGCTGACAAACTCGTTGTCGCTAAGCTGAGCCGCCAGTTCGTCGGGTTGAAAACCGAGAAACTCGGTCAGCAGCGGCCAGCGCTCTTCGAGGTTGCTGACCAGCATGTCGTGAATGTCAATGAACGTGGTACGGCGACAGGCCTCAAAGCGCTCGGCCGGCCGCCATGCCGCCTGACCCTGTCCAGGGTAAAACGCGCGATAGCAGTCACTGCCTAGCTCGTCGAGCAAGGCGAACAACTCATCGAAGCCTGTTTCAACGGAACTGGAGATCTTGAACCCGGCCTTGGCCGCCGCCCGCTTCAAGCCTTCGAGAAACTGCTTCTGCTGGCGTGAAGTGTCACTGCTGACCAAGGCATCGACGCCGCCGTCCCAACGCGCGATCTGCCCATAGAATTCACCGGTCGCCAGATAGCCGTCGTCCCACAGATCGATTGGCCCGTTCCAGGTTCGACGATGGCCCACCATCAGCACATTGAGCCGGTTGGCTTCGCGACCGGCATCGGAGATCGGCGCGGGATGGGTGAACGGCAACACTTCGCGGTTATCCACCATCAACACTTCGACCCGCGGATCGTCGTAGAGAAACAGCGAACTGTAGCTGCGATGGATGTTTTCCTGAGCCATCGAGCTGGCACCGTTCATTCGCAGAGAGGCCACGCGCAAATGGAACGTGGCAGGCGCCCGACCGGCAATACTCAGTTGCGCGGCGCGCAGCAGCGCCAGGGTGTAGCAACTGTCGCGCGACCCGGACTGGATCGCCAGCACCTTGTAATCGCCAATGTGCTCCATACCGCCCGCAGCGACCACCAGACGCTGAATCATCAGTTGCAATGCCGTGCGTTCGGCCCGAGAGAAAAAACTCAACAAGCGTTGCAGCATTTGCTGGTAGACATAGTTCATCGCTTGGTCATGGATATGGGTCATCTTTATTTACCTGATGCTCGTAAGTTCAGTACTGCATAAACAGTGATATGCACTGCACAGCGGATTGTCTGACACGAATGAAGTGCTGGACGTTATTGTCAAATGCTAGCACTTATGCTTTTAGTAATTATTTGAAATGGTTGAACACCGACGTTGTCCCAGCCGAGACCGAACGGCGCCAAAGCCCCGTATTACCGGGATCTTGCGACCGCACAGAGCATCCTAGGAAATGTCCGACAGCGTCCCACAGACATGTAGCACAAGAAATAAAGATAGAAGCCGCACGTGCTTTTTTTGACAACTGCGCAACGACTTACTGTTGGTCGGATATCTATTAACGATGTGCATTGAAAAGTATCAGGCTGGCACCCAGACATGACTCATTCCTTGAGATGAAAGTAATCATTCAATTATCAAGGCTTAGATGCTGATTAGAAGATACAGATCGAGAGCAAAAACTAGTTCAGTTGCTGAACTGACCCATCGACAGATCGATGAGACGTCTCATGTTTTCCGAGGGACAATAAAAAAGTCCGTGCAGGCACGGACTTTTTCTGGGGCTGTTACGCAGATTCGACCTGAAGGGCGACCCGCTCGCGACATGGGCATTCGTCCATGTAGCGGTGTGCTTCGACAAACTCGGAAAACGGGAAGACCCGAGTCTTGAGCGGCAGCAGCACGCGATCGGCGGTCAGCTGGTTGATATCGCGCAAGGCCCGTTGCAACGCGACCTGGTCCTGAATGATGCCCAGCTCAGGTTTGCCAGTGAAGTTGCCGATGCAGTGCACAAAGAACTGAATGTTCTTCTGGAACGCTGCGCAAGCCGGGAACGGCGTCTGGTTGCCCCCTTGCAGGCCGTACAACACCAGGCTGCCGCGAGGCGCGAGCACATCACCGAGCATAGACATCTGCGGGCCGCCAAGGCCATCGAACACCACGTCAACGCCGCGATTGTCGGTGATCTTGTTGATCTGCATCAGCAGGTCCTGTTCTTCAGTGACGATGACCTTCTCGGCCCCGAGGGACAGCAGGTATTCACGTTCTTCCGCGGTTTTAGTGGCGGCAATCACCCGAATGCCCAGCGCCTTGCCCAGCTGGACAAAGGACGGCCCGGCGCAGTGACTCGCGTCGGTAACCAAGGCGAATTGCCCGGGTTTGACCCGGGCCAGGTCGACATAGGCGAAATAGGCAATCAACAGCGGCGTGTAGTGCACGCTGGCTTCGATCGGGCTGAGCACGTCTGGATAACGGGTCAGTGCCGAACGTGGCAGAACGATTTGCTCACCATAGACAGGATAGTCGTTCGGACTTTCAGCCGGGAAACTGGCGACCTTGTCACCGACCGCGAGGTCATCGACACCATCGCCGACCGCTGTCACGACGCCGGACATTTCATGGCCAAGGCCTGAAGGCAAGCGAGCATGGGAGGACGCCAGATTCTGACGCCAAAGAATGTCATACCAGCTGATGCCAATCGCCTCGACGCGCACCTGCACTTCGCCCGGCGCAGGGAGAGCGGCCGCATGCTCTTCGCATTTGAGCACCTCGGCTGGACCAAACTTGTGAAAACGGATCGTGCGGGACATCGCAAACCTCGTCAAAGAAACCTCTAATGCCCTGAACTCTATCTGGGCTTTCTACCCAAGACTATCAGTGGCTATTAATAGTCGACATGCCTGTCATTGATTCCGCAGCGCCGGCGACATCCTCAAATGTCGTAAGAAACCGAAGCAGCCTTTGTAGGAAAAGTGAATTACCCGGTGCAGAGTAGCAGCCTTTCCCCGTAATATTCATGCCGGCCATTGTTCTCATATGGCCGCTCTCGTCAAGCTTGATGACTCTGCCAGGACTCCAGATGAATCGTAATGACCTGCGTCGTGTCGACCTGAACCTGTTGATCGTTTTCGAAACATTGATGCACGAACGCAGTGTGACCCGCGCTGCGGAGAAATTGTTCCTCGGCCAGCCAGCCATCAGTGCGGCGCTCTCGCGCCTGCGCGGGCTGTTCGATGATCCGTTATTCGTGCGAACCGGGCGCAGCATGGAACCGTCCGCGCGGGCGGTGGAGATCTTCGCCCTGCTCTCCCCGGCCCTGGACTCGATTTCCACGGCCGTCAGCCGTGCAGCGGAATTCGACCCGGCGACCAGCACTGCGGTGTTCCGCATCGGCCTGTCGGACGATGTCGAGTTCGCACTGTTGCCGATGCTGCTCAAACGTCTGCGCGCCGAATCGCCAGGGATTGTGCTGGTGGTGCGGCGGGCCAACTACATCCTGATGCCGAGCCTGCTGGCCTCGGGCGAGATTTCAATCGGCGTCAGTTACACCGCCGACCTGCCGGCCAACGCCAAGCGCAAAGTGCTGCGCCGCAGCATGCCCAAACTCTTGCGCGCCGACACCGTGCCGGGGCCTTTGAGCCTGGATGACTTCTGCGAACGCCCTCACGCGCTGGTGTCGTTCGCCGGCGACCTGAGCGGCTTTATAGATGAAGAGCTGGAAAAACTCGGACGCAAACGTCACGTGGTGCTCGCGGTGCCGCAGTTCAACGGGCTCAGCACGCTCATCAGCGGGACGGATATCGTCGCAACTGTGCCGGATTACACGGCTGACGCGCTGACGGCCGCGGGCGGTGTGCGGGCGGAAGATCCGCCGTTGCCGGTGCGCAGCTTTGAGTTGCACATGGCCTGGCGCGGGTCGCAGGACAATGATCCGGGGGAGCGCTGGCTTAGGTCGCGGATCCAGATGTTCTTTGGCGACCCGGATAGCCTGGCCTGATCCTGATCCTGATCCTGATCCTGATCTTGTGTTGGGGCCTATGGCCTCTTCGCCGGCTTGCCGGCGAAGACCACGACTCGGTCTCACGCCGCGTCCTTGCATTCCACGCAACACAGAATTGCCATCAAACACATTGATCGTCTTCTGACCTGAGGTGCATGCTAGAGGGCTCGCTTTGACCTCATATCATTCCGAATGATAGTTACCTTCGCTTCGTTCGATTCGTGCGATACCACCCCGCCGAGCATCATCCGCCCATCTCAATACATTGGCGGATGCATCCATGGAACAGTCATTCAAACATTTGCGCTTCCCGCTGGCCCTGTTGGCCATAGTGGTGATGAGCGCTTGCGGCAAGGCTCCGGAGTCTGCCGCGACCATGCCTGCGGCGAAAGTCAGCGTCGCCAAGGTGCTGGAACAACCGGTCAATGAATGGGACGAATTCACCGGGCGCCTTGAAGCGCCGGAAACGGTAGAGATTCGTCCACGGGTCTCCGGCCAGATCGATGACGTCGCCTTTACCGAAGGCGCGCTGGTCAAGAAAGGTGACTTGCTGTTCCAGATCGACCCGCGTCCCTTCCAGGCTGAAGTCCGCCGTCTCGAAGCGCTGGTCGCTCAGTCGCGCGCCAACGCCACCCGTAGCGAAAACGAAGCCCAGCGCGGTGAGCGTCTGCGCATCAGCAACGCGATTTCCGCCGAGCTGGCTGATTCGCGCACCAGCGCTGCACAAGAAGCCCGCGCTGCAGTCGGTGCCCTCCAGGCACAACTGGACCTGGCGAAACTGAACCTTAGCTTCACCCGCGTCACCGCGCCGATCAGCGGCCGTGTCAGCCGTGCCGAAATCACCGCCGGCAACCTGGTGACCGCCGATACCACCGCGCTGACCAGCGTCGTGTCTACCGATAAGGTCTACGCCTACTTCGACGCTGACGAGCGTGTGTTCCTCAAGTACACCCAACTCGCCCGCCAGGGTAAACGCGGTGCAACCACCCCGGTTTACCTCGGCCTGTCCAACGAAGACGGCAATCCGCACCAGGGCGTGATGAACTTCGTCGACAACCAGGTCAACCCGAAAACCGGCACCATCCGCGGTCGCGCGGTGTTCGACAACACCGACGGCACCTACACCCCAGGCCTGTATGCACGTCTGAAACTGGTCGGTAGCGGCACCTATTCCGCCGTGCTGATCAACGACGAAGCGGTCGGTACTGACCTCGGTAAAAAATTCGTGCTGGTGATGGATGCGGACAACAAAACCGCGTACCGCGCCGTCGAACTGGGTCCGAAAATCGAAGGTCTGCGCATCGTGCGCAACGGCCTGAACAAGGATGACACGATCATCGTCAAGGGCCTGCAACGGGTACGTCCCGGTTCGCCAGTCACCCCTGAAGTGATCCCGATGGCCAGCGAACAAACCCTCGCGGCACTCGCACAACAACGACAAGCGCTGGAAGCCAGCAACCTGCCCCAAGTCGCACCTGCCAAGGTCGCGCCGGGTTCGGTTGTGAAACTGGCTGCTGCGACTCCACGCGGTTAAGGGACGACAAACTCCGATGAATTTTTCCCAATTCTTCATTTCACGGCCGATCTTTGCAGCGGTGCTGTCGCTGCTGATCCTGATCGCCGGTGCCATCTCGCTGTTCCAGTTGCCGATCAGCGAATACCCGGAAGTCGTGCCACCGACCGTTGTGGTCCGCGCGAACTTCCCGGGCGCCAACCCAAAAGTCATCGGTGAAACCGTGGCCGCTCCACTGGAGCAAGCCATCACCGGCGTCGAGAACATGCTGTACATGTCCTCGCAGTCCACCGCTGACGGCAAGATCACCCTGACCATCACCTTTGCGCTGGGCACTGACCTGGACAACGCCCAGGTGCAGGTGCAGAACCGCGTGACCCGCACCGAACCGAAGCTTCCAGAAGAAGTGACGCGCATCGGTATTACCGTGGACAAGGCGTCGCCCGACCTGACCATGGTGGTGCACTTGACCTCGCCGGACAAACGCTACGACATGCTGTACCTGTCCAACTACGCCTTGCTCAACATCAAGGATGAGCTGGCGCGACTGGGCGGTGTCGGTGATGTGCAACTGTTCGGTATGGGCGATTACTCCCTGCGAGTGTGGCTCGACCCGAACAAGACCGCTTCGCGCAATCTGACCGCGACCGATGTGGTGACCGCGATTCGCGAGCAGAACCGTCAAGTGGCGGCCGGTGCCCTAGGCGCCCCGCCTGCACCGAATGCCACCGCGTTCCAGTTGTCGGTCAACACCCAAGGTCGCCTGGTTTCCGAAGAAGAGTTCGAAAACATCATCATTCGCTCCGGCGACAACGGTGAAATCACTCGTCTGAAAGACATCGCGCGCGTCGAGCTGGGTTCCAGCCAATACGCCCTGCGTTCGTTGCTGAACAACCAACCGGCGGTGGCGATCCCGATCTTCCAGCGTCCGGGTTCCAACGCGATCGAAATCTCCAACGAAGTGCGCGACAAGATGGCGGAGCTGAAGAAGAGCTTCCCGGAAGGCATGGACTTCAGCATCGTCTATGACCCGACGATCTTCGTGCGCGGTTCCATCGAAGCGGTGGTTCACACCCTCTTCGAAGCGCTGATCCTCGTTGTACTGGTGGTGATCCTGTTCCTGCAGACCTGGCGTGCCTCGATCATTCCGTTGGTGGCGGTGCCGGTTTCGCTGATCGGTACGTTTGCGGTCATGCACTTGTTCGGCTTCTCGCTGAACGCCTTGTCGCTGTTCGGATTGGTATTGGCCATCGGTATCGTGGTGGACGACGCCATCGTGGTAGTGGAAAACGTCGAGCGAAACATCGGACTCGGGCTGACCCCGGTCGAAGCCACCAAGCGCGCCATGCGTGAAGTGACCGGTCCGATCATCGCCACGGCGCTGGTACTGTGTGCGGTATTTATTCCGGCGGCGTTCATCTCCGGGTTGACCGGGCAGTTCTACAAGCAGTTCGCCCTGACCATTGCGATCTCGACAGTGATTTCGGCCTTCAACTCGCTGACCCTGTCGCCGGCACTGGCCGCCGTATTGCTCAAAAGCCATGACGCACCGAAAGACGGTTTCTCCAAGGTGCTGGACAAGATCTTTGGTGGGTGGTTGTTCCGTCCGTTCAACCGCTTCTTTGACAAGGCCAGCCACGGTTATGTCGGCACGGTAGGCCGGGTTATCCGCAGCAGCGGCATTGCCCTGCTGTTGTATGCAGGCTTGATGGTGCTGACCTTCTTCGGTTTCTCCAGCACCCCGACCGGTTTCGTCCCCGGCCAGGACAAGCAATACCTGGTGGCCTTCGCGCAATTGCCGGACGCTTCCAGCCTGGACCGTACCGAAGACGTGATCAAACGCATGTCCGACCTCGCGCTGAAACAGCCGGGCGTGGAAAGTGCCGTGGCGTTCCCTGGCCTGTCGATCAACGGCTTCACCAACAGTCCGAACGCCGGCATCGTGTTTGTAACCCTCAAACCGTTCGACGAGCGTAAAGACCCGAGCATGTCCGCCGGTGCGATTGCCGGTGCGTTGAACGGCCAGTTCGCCGGAATTCAAGAAGCTTATATGGCGATCTTCCCGCCGCCGCCGGTACAAGGCCTGGGCACCATCGGTGGTTTCCGCCTGCAGATCGAAGACCGGGGCAACCTGGGTTACGACGAGCTGTACAAAGAAACCATGAACATCATCAACAAAAGCCACGGCGTTCCGGAACTGGCTGGCCTGTTCACCAGCTACACGGTGAACGTGCCCCAGGTCGATGCCGCCATCGACCGGGAAAAAGCCAAGACTCACGGCGTGGCCGTCAGCGACATTTTCGACACCCTGCAGATTTATTTGGGTTCGCTGTACGCCAACGACTTCAACCGCTTCGGTCGTACTTATCAGGTGAACGTTCAGGCCGAACAGCAGTTCCGCCTCGAGCCGGTCCAGATCGGTCAGTTGAAAGTGCGTAACAACAAAGGCGAGATGATCCCACTGGCGACCTTCATCAAGGTCAGCGACACCTCGGGCCCGGACCGCGTGATGCACTACAACGGCTTCATCACCGCTGAAATCAACGGTGCGGCCGCCCCAGGCTACAGCTCCGGCCAGGCCGAAAAAGCCATCGAAAAACTGCTCAAGGAAGAACTTCCGAACGGCATGACCTACGAATGGACCGACCTGACGTACCAGCAGATTCTGTCCGGCAACACCGCGCTGTTCGTGTTCCCGCTCTGCGTATTGCTGGCATTCCTGGTACTGGCGGCACAGTACGAAAGCTGGAGCCTGCCATTGGCGGTGATCCTGATCGTACCGATGACCCTGCTGTCGGCCATCACGGGTGTGATTGCTTCGGGAGGCGACAACAACATCTTCACCCAGATCGGTTTGATCGTACTGGTGGGACTTGCGTGTAAGAACGCGATTCTGATCGTCGAGTTTGCCAAGGACAAACAGCAGGACGAAGGCCTCAGCCCACTCGCGGCAGTATTGGAAGCCTGCCGTCTGCGTCTGCGGCCGATCCTGATGACCTCCTTCGCGTTCATCATGGGTGTGGTGCCACTGGTGTTCTCCAGCGGCGCCGGTGCTGAAATGCGTCACGCCATGGGTGTGGCGGTGTTCTCCGGGATGCTCGGGGTGACCTTCTTCGGGCTGTTGCTGACACCGGTGTTCTACGTGTTGATTCGTAATTTCGTGGAGCGCGGCGAGAAGCGCAAAGCGGCCAAGGCCCTGAAACTGGAGGCGCAACAATGAGCCTGAAAGCCTTCCTGCCGAGCTTGCTGGTACTGGCCCTGAGTGCCTGTGCGGTCGGCCCGGACTACAAGACCCCGGCCAGCGAACCGGCGAACATCACCACCGCCACCGATGGCGCTGCCGGTCAGAAAAACTTCGACCGCTCGCGCTTCGAAGGCATCTGGTGGCAGCAGTTTGAAGACCCGACTCTCAACCAGTTGGTGACGCAATCGCTGCAAGGCAACCGTGATTTGCGCGTCGCCTTCGCGCGCTGGAAAGCCGCACGGGCGATCCGCGATGACGCCAGCAATGACGCCATGCCGACCATCACCAGCCGCGTCAGCAGTGATCTGGGCAAAGGTCAGATTCCTGGCCAGACCACCAAGCGGGTCAATAGCGAACGCTATGACCTGGGTCTGGACATGGCCTGGGAACTGGACCTGTTTGGCCGCATCCAGCGCAATCTGGAATCCAGCGACGCCGAACAGCAAGCGGCCGAAGCCGATCTGTACCAACTGCAAGTCAGCATGATTGCCGAACTGGTGGACGCCTACGGTCAACTGCGGGGCGCGCAACTGCGGGAAAAGATTGCCCTGGCCAACCTGAACAACCAGCAGGAGTCGCGCAAGATCACCGAAAGCCTGCGTGATGCCGGCGTCGGCGATCAGCTCGATGTGGTCCGCGCCGATGCACGTCTGGCGTCTGTCGAAGCCAGCGTGCCGCAATTGCAGGCCGAACAGGTCCGGCAGAAAAACCGTATCGCCACCCTGTTGGGTGAACGTCCGGACAAACTGACCGTCGACTTGAGCCCGAAAGACTTGCCGGCCATCGCCAAGGCGCTGCCGATCGGTGATCCGGGCGAACTGCTGCAACGCCGTCCGGACATTCTCAGTGCCGAACGCAAACTGGCGTCGGCCACGGCGCGTATCGGCGTGGCCAAGGCGGATCTGTTTCCAAGGGTCAGCCTCAGTGGCTTCCTCGGCTTTACTGCCGGGCGAGGTTCGCAGATCGGCTCCTCGGCGGCCAACGCCTGGGCGCTGGGCCCAAGCATCACGTGGGCGGCGTTCGATCTGGGCAGCGTTCGTGCTCGACTGCGCGGTGCCGACGCAGATGCCGAAGGCGCCTTGGCAACTTACGAGCAACAAGTGCTGCTGGCGCTGGAAGAATCGGAAAACGCCTTCAGTGATTACGGCAAACGCCAGCAACGCCTGATTTCGCTGATTCGTCAGAGTGAATCCAGCCGTGCGGCCGCTGACCTGGCGGAAATTCGCTACCGCGAAGGGTCGTCGGACTTCCTCGTCCTGCTCGATGCCCAGCGCGAACGCTTGGCGGCAGAAGACACTCAGGCCCAGGCCGAAGTCGATCTGTATCGCGGCATCGTCGCGATCTACAAGGCCTTGGGTGGTGGTTGGCAACCAGAGACGGTCGCCAGCAAGTAACGCGTAATTGCTTCTTTGGTTGGCCGCAACCAACCGATTTTTTTGCCCCGCGCCTCATTCGGTCGCGGGGCTTTTTTTGTCTGCACGATGAGTGAAATTACTCGAGTCCCCTGTGGGAGCGGGCTTGCCCGCGATGACGGTCGCACATTCAACAGAGTGGTGACTGATCCACCGCTATCGCGGGCAAGCCCGCTCCCACAGGGGTTAGCGGTGATCTTCGGTATTGCGATTTTCCTCAATGGTCACCGTGGCCGTTGTCCCGGCCCGCAGTTTGTCTTTGCCGGCATAGTCGGGGTCAATCCTGATCCGCACCGGCACCCGTTGCGCCAGTTTGACCCAAGTGTAACTGGGGTTGATGTTGGCCAGCAGACGACCACCGGGCAAGTTCTCGCGGTCGGCGATGGCGAAGGCGATGCTTTGCACTGTGCCACCGAAGGTTTCACCGCTCATCAATTCGATCCTGACCCGATCACCCTCCCCGATTCTCGGCAGCTTGGTTTCTTCGAAATAGCCGCTGACATAGAACGATTCGCTGTCCACCAGTGCCAACAACGCGCCACCGGCCGCGGCATAGTCGCCCTGTCGGGTCAGCAGGTTGGTGACGTAACCGCTGACGGGCGCTTCGACCCGAGTGCGCTGTAAATCCAGCTCGGCCTGAGTCAATGCCGCAACGGCCAATTGCACATTGGCCTGAGCCAGCCCCAGGTTCGCCTGGTTACGCAGCAACTCGGCCTGCGCGACCGCCACCTCAGTGCTGGACTTTTCCCATTCTTCGCCCGAAATCGCGAAGCGTTGCTTGAGCGTGCGCCGCCGGCGTTCTTCACTTTGGCGTTGGCGCAGCAGCGCTTCGCTGGCGACAATCGTTGCTTCGGATTGACCAAGGGTCGCCTTCGACACCTCCACCGAACGCTTGGCATGCTCCACCGCCAGGACATAACGAGCCGGGTCGATCTCCAGCAGTAACTGGCCCTTGTCGACATGCTGATTGTCCTCGACCCCCAGTGCGACAATGCGACCCGAGACATCGGCGGACAAGGTCACCACATCTGCCCGCACCCGCGCATCGCGAGTCCAGGGGGCGCGGGTGTAATGCTCCCAGGCGAACCAGCCGAGCACAAAGGCCAGCACCACCACCGCCACTGTGGCCAGCCGGGCAAGGATCTTCTTCAAGGCATCAAGCTCCCATCACCAGAATCAGCGTCGCGCAAACGCAGGCGTACAACGCACCTTCGAACAAGGCTTCGTGCCAGACGAACCGCAATACACCGAGGCGGCGCAAAGTCCAGTCCAGCAGCAGGAAAATCGGCAGGGCCAGCAACAGCGCCTGCGCGATCGGCGGCAAATAGACGCCCCCGATTTCCAGGTCAATGGGCAAGGACGGGGTCTCCTTCCTGTTCGGCGGGTTGAAACCAGGCGCGATATCGCTCCAGAAACGACACCACGATCAACAACGCCACGCGCATCCTGAAGACCGACCACAGGTGTTCATGAACGTCCAGATGCAAGTCGTCCATTTCATCACCCAAGACACGCAAATTTTCCAGCAACCGTTCAAGGTCGATCCCGGACCGCCCGGCAATCAATCGCCCGGTCTCGCGGACCTCTGTCAGCAAACGGCTCAATTGGTCGGTACTCAGCAACGTGTTGCTTTGCCCCTGTTGCCTGAGCTGATTCAACGCAACGCCGAGTGCCATACACCCGAGGCTGACTTCAAACAGGTCTCTGGAATGCTTGTCAGTGGTGGCCGGCAATAGGCCCAACATCATGGTCAGGCGATCGACCATGCGGCTTTCAAATGCAAATTGTTGTTCGTCGGTGACCGGGGTCTTCAACAAAGCGTAGACCTGCTCGCAGTTCTCATTGAACAGTCGACGTATCCGCAACACGGGCCGGAACGGGAAGATCAAGGCATACACGCTTAGCGCCAGTGCGGCGGCACTGATATAGGCCCCGGCGAACTCGAACCACTGAATCGCCGTGTTTTGCCCGACGCCGACGTTTTGCGGACCCAGCAACAGCATCGTCGTCAATCCGAGGCCAATCCCGGTGCCGGTGGTTGGCGGGCTGGACAACCCCACCGCAACGGCATACAGCAACGGAGCGAGCAGCAAGGCCAGCAGCTCGAAGCCACTGATCATCGGAATCAGCAAGAACAGGTAGAGCGCCGACACCACCAGCGCCAGACCCAGCCCCCTGGCGAAGCTTTGGCTGGCCAGTAATGGCCGGGGAAAAGTGGCCATCAGCGAACAGAGAATCCCCACCACAATCATCCCGCCCCGGGCCCCGTCCCAACCCGTTTCGATCCAGATGAACCCGGCCACCACCAATGCAGTAAAGGCGCGAATCGCATTCATTGCCGCCAGGGTGAAGTCCAGATGTAGCGGATTGTCCTGGCCGCGAAAGACGCAACTGGCCGCCCGTTCTTCCTGAATCGCGTCGCTCAGCTCCAGCATCTGCCCCAGTTGCTCCAACATCCGGGCCTGTTCCCAGCGCAGTGCCCAGGCCAGGGAACGCAACGTGGCAGGCATCGTCTCGGTGAGTTGTTCGGCCTTGTAGGCCTGATCATCGAAACGCTGTTGCAGCGCCGCGAAATGGTGCCGCGCCTCGCTCGACAGCGAGCGTCCTTGCAGGGCCAACTGATCGAGGAAGGCCAGCTCTTCAGCGCGCAACAGCTGGATTTCCTCGGGTAGCGCCCCTTGCCAGCGCTCGGTCAGCAGTTCTCGCTGGTGACGCAGCGCCGTCAGCCGCGAGGTCAGCAGCACCAGCTGATTACCCAGTAACTGCACGAGACCATTGGCACTGCGCAACCGTGGCGCGTCGAAATACAAATGCCGACGCACGCCTTCAAGGGCGCTGATTTCCCCCAACAGTTGCATCTGCCGGCGGTGGAACTCCGCCTCGCTTTCTTCGGTGCGAATGACCGCCGCGGCATGGGTTGCCAGCAGCTTGATGACTTGATCGATTTTGGCGAAATAGTCCCGGGCCACGGTTTCCGGGCGCGCGGTGAGCAGGCTGACCACGCATACGCAGGCCACCGCCAACAAGGTTTCGGTGACACGGGTCACGGCCAGCAGGAACGTGCCGTCCTGATCAGGCACCGCCAGCAGTGCCACGACCACTGCCGTGTAGCCGCTCAAGACAAACGCCTGGGAACTGGTATAGCGCAACAAAGTCCCGCCGGCGGTACACAACGCCAGCCACAGGGCCAAGGTAACGATGAAAGGCAACGGCGCCTGGGGAAAGGTCGCCATGATCAACACCGCGACAACGGCGCCGAGGGTGGTGCCGATGACTTGACCGAAGCTGCGGGCCAGGGCCATTCCGCCCAACGGTTGACTGACGATGACCACCGCCATGATCGACCACTTGGGCTGGTCGAGGTCGAACAGGAACGCCAGGTACAGCGTCAACAGCCCGGCCGCGATGGTCCTCAAGGCGAACAACACTACCCCCTGCCCGGGGTTGAGTATTGCCTTGAAGTATTGAAGCAACGGTTGCATGGGAGTGCTCATCGAGTCATCTACAGCAAGCGTAGTCACTGCTTCGGCGGTTCGACAGGGTTTCAATGTCGACAGGCCTCGTAGGAAAAATCCTGACGATCTACTGCGTAATGGCCTCAGGGTTTGACTCACAGCCCAGCCTGACCGAAGCTGGCAACCTTGCAAAAGCTTGCCAGCTTCCGGATTCCTGCATGCCCCAGTCCCGCCGTTACCCGATCATCAGCCTCTGTGTCCTGTTTGCCATCGGCCTTGCCTGGCTGTTGCTGCGCAGCACAACGCCCGTGGTGCCGGAGGCGATCAAACGCGGTTTCAACGAAGCGCTGACCCAGGCGCGGGCGGGGCAACCGGGTGCAGCGCGGGTTTTGTATCAGCAGTTGGGTCGACCTGACATATCCCCCAAACGTCGCGTCTGGCTGCATGCCGAACTGCCCAATTATCCCAGCCCTCTCGCCCTGAAACTGGCGGACGCAGACCTGCAACACCCGGCGGTCGAGGTGCGCATCGCTGCAATCAAAAGCATCAGCGGGTTGGTCCCCAACGGCCAACGCAGCCTGCTGCTGGGCCCGCTGCTCGATGACAGCGAACAAAGCGTGCGGTTTGCCGCCGTGAACGCATTGCTGGGACTGTCGCCGGACGACCTTGGCTTGTACTTCGGACCGTTGCAGCAGGCGATCGACGCGTGGGAGCAAGTGCTCACGAGTGCGCCCGACAGTGCGGAAAACCAGGATCAGCTGGCCCGGTTACATCTGCACAACGGCGAATTCAAGGCGGCGCAACATGCGTTGGAGAACACCTTGCGCCTGGCTCCTGACAATCTGCCGGCACTGGTGATGCAGATCGAGGTGCTGGACAAACAGGGCCAAAGTGAAGCTGCCCGGCAGTTATTGGCCAAACAGTTGAAGGCTCAACCCGATTCCGCCTATTTGCAACATGCCTTGGGGCTCTGGTTGTTGCATCACGGACAGAGTGAATTCGCCCTGCTTGGCCTGTCCAAAGCTGTGGAGCTGGAACCGGACAACAAGGATTACCGCTACGACCTCGCCACCACGCTGCACGGCGAACAAGAGCTGGAAGCGGCGCAGAAGCAGTTGCAGGAAATCGTCCAGCGCCATCCGGCCGACCGCAAGGCACGGGTGTTGTTGATCAATTACTGGAAAGAAAGCGGGCAGTTGCAAAACGTGCAGATTCTGTTGGCGCAACTCGAACAACTCAATCCCGACGACCCTGCGTTGCAGCAAGGGCTTTAAATCATTGTTGATCTGGCGGTCGCCATCGCCAGCAAGCCAGCGCCTACAAAGTCAGGTGTAACAAAAGGTTGAACCGTCGTCTCGGCCAACGGTCAAGTGATCAGGCAGTCCGTTCAGGCACTTCAGGCCTGTTGCCTCGCTTCCCCTAGTCATGAGAGGGCATTTTTTGTCTACATCTAACGAGTTGTTCAGTGCAAAAGCCGCCACCGGCATCGACGGTCTGGATGACATCCTGGCCGGTGGACTGTCCCGCGGCCATGTGTTTTTGCTGGAGGGTGAACCCGGTACCGGCAAAACCACCGTCGCTTTGCATTTTCTGTTAGCCGGTGCCAGAGCCGGCGAGCGCTCGTTGTACATCACCCTGTCCGAAACCGAGCGCGAGCTGCGCCAAGGTGCACGCTCCCATGGTTGGGAGCTGGATGACAACATCCACATCTTCGAACTGACCCCGCCGGAAAGCCTGCTCAATGCCGAGCATCAGCAGAGCCTTCTGTACTCCTCGGACCTTGAACTGGGTGAAGCCACCAAGCAGATTTTCGAAGTGGTCGAACGGGTCAAGCCCTCTCGCGTGGTGCTCGACAGCCTTTCCGAGATTCGCCTGCTCGCCCAAAGCTCCCTGCGCTATCGCCGCCAGATCCTCGCGATCAAACATTACTTCGTGCGTTATGACGCCACCGTGGTGCTGCTGGACGACCTGACCACCGAATCCCTCGACAAAACCGTGCACAGCGTGGCCCACGGTGTGATTCGACTTGAAGAACTGACCCCCAACTATGGCGCCGAGCGCCGGCGTATCCGCGTAGTAAAGTATCGCGGCCAGAAATACCGTGGCGGTTTCCATGACTTCACCATCATGGGCGACGGCGTCCACGTCTTTCCGCGCCTGGTGGCCGCCGAACATCGCGGCAAGTACGTGCGCACGCAACTCACCAGCGGCATCAAGGAAATGGACGCCCTGCTCGGCGGCGGTATCGAGACCGGTTCCAGCACCTTGATCCTCGGCCCGGCCGGTACTGGCAAATCACTGATCTCGATGATTTTCGCCGCTGCCGCCGTCGCTCGCGGAGAAAAAGCCGCGTTGTTCATTTTCGATGAAGAGCTGGGCCTGCTGTTTGAGCGCATGAACAACATGGGCATCGATCTCAAGGCCCTGCAAGACACCGGCAACCTGCTGATCGAGCAAGTGGATGCAGCGGAATTGTCCCCCGGCGAGTTTTCCCACCGGGTTCGTCGCTGCGTCGACGAGCGCAATATCAAGACCGTGGTCATCGACAGCATCAACGGTTACCAGGCGGCGATGCCCGGAGAAAACGCCCTGGTGTTGCACATGCATGAATTGCTGCTGTACCTCAACCGCCAGGGCGCCGCGACCTTCATGACCGTCGCCCAGCACGGCCTGGTCGGCGACATGCAAGCCCCGGTCGATATCACCTACCTGGCCGATACGGTCATCCTGTTGCGTTACTTCGAAGCGCTGGGCAAGGTTCGCCGGGCAATCTCGATTATCAAGAAACGTACGGGCAGCCACGAATCGACCATTCGCGAATACCGCATCAGCGGGAGCGGCATGACCATCGGCGAACCGCTGGACGCTTTCCAGGGTGTGTTGCGCGGCGTGCCGACTTACCTGGGTGCGAGCAATCCATTGCTCGGGGACCAGGCCCCATGACGGTCATGGAAGCAAAGTCCGAGCGCGCGATCATCCTCGCGCCGCTGGGACGTGACAGCCAGATTGCCCTGATGATGCTCAACGAAGCGGGTTACGACGGCGTCATCACCCGCGACCTGAACGGTCTGTGCGCCGAACTGGAGCATGGCGTCGGGTTGCTGCTGATCTCCTCCGAGGCCTTGCTGGGCAGCGATATCGAGCCGTTGTTAGGACTGATTGAACAGCAGCCGTCGTGGTCCGATCTGCCGATTGTTCTGATGACCTACCATGGTGGCCCGGAACAGAACCCTGCCTCGCGCTTCGGCCCGCAACTGGGCAATGTGACGTTCCTTGAGCGCCCTTTTCATCCGGTGACTTTGATCAGCCTGGTGACCACCGCGCTGCGCGGCCGACGACGACAGTATGACGCCAGGGACCGGTTGATCGATTTGAGTCAAAGCGAATCGCGCCTGCAAACCACTCTCGAAACCCTGGAGCAGCAGGTCGAGGAACGCACCGCACAGTTGCGCCACAACGAAGAAGCCCTGCGCCAATCGCAGAAGATGGAAGCGGTCGGCCAACTCACTGGCGGCATTGCCCACGACTTCAACAACATGCTGACCGGGATCATCGGCAGCCTGGAACTGCTACGCCGGCGCCTGGCGCGTGGGCGTACGGAAGACCTCGACAGCCTGATCGACCTGGGCGTGACGTCGGCCAACCGCGCGGCAGGCCTGACCCACCGTTTGCTGGCGTTCTCCCGCCGTCAGTCGCTGGACTCCAAACCCGTGGCGATGAACACCCTGGTGGTGTCCATGGGCGAACTGTTGCAGCGCAGCATCAATGAAAGCATTCAACTGGACATGCAGTTGAACGAGCCGTTGTGGGTGGCCGAGGCCGATCCCAATCAACTCGAGAGCGCCCTGCTCAATCTGGTGATCAACGCGCGGGACGCCATGCCTGACGGCGGAAAATTGGTGGTCAGAACCAGCAATCAATACCTGGGCAGCGATTTCACCGAATCCCACAGAAACCTGGAGCCCGGTGACTACGTGGTGCTGAGCGTCACCGACAACGGTTGCGGCATGCCGCAAAGCACGATCAACCGCGCCTTCGACCCGTTCTTCACCACCAAGCCAATCGGCCAGGGTACGGGCCTTGGGTTATCGATGATCTACGGTTTCAGCAAACAATCACGCGGGCATGTCGCCATTCACAGCGAAGTGGACGAAGGCACCACGGTGAGTCTGTTTCTGCCGCGTTTCAGGGGTGACCTGCCTCAGGATTGTCCGTCGGACGTGCAGCATGCGCTGTTCGCGCAGAACGGCGAAACGGTGCTGATCGTCGAGGATGATCCGGCCGTGCGGGTGCTGGTCAGCACCGTGCTGAGTGATCTGGGTTATGCCTTCGTCGAGGCCGGCGATGCCGACAGCGCGATGCCGATTCTCGATTCCGGGCAACGCATCGACCTGATGATCAGTGACGTCGGCCTACCCGGCATGAATGGCCGGCAACTGGCGGAAATCGGCCGACAATACCGGCCCGATCTCAAGGTGTTGTTTATTACGGGTTATGCGGAACACGCAGCGGTACGTGGCGGGTTCCTGGATCCGGGGATGCAGATGATCACCAAGCCGTTTACCTTTGACCTGTTGACGGCGAAGGTGCGGGAGATGATTAGAATTTGACGAGCGCCCCTGTAGATGCACACCTCAGGGGTCTCTTCGCCGGTAAACCGGCTCCTGCAGGTCCGGGGTCAACCGGTCGAGCCATGCCGACAAATGCTTACGACAGCATGTCCTGCATCAATTCCTGCAACACATCCAGATCAAACGGCTTACCCAGAATCGGCGCTGTGCGCGTGATCGGGCTGTCGGTCTCGCGGATTTCCTGCGGGTAACCGCTGATGAAAATCACCTTGAGCTCCGGTCGCAGTTTCACGGCGGGTTCGGCAATTTGCACGCCGGAGATCCCGCCCGGCAGGCGGAAATCGGTGATCATCATGTCCAGATGCGGCTTGCTCGCCAGAATTTCGAAGGCCTGCTCGCCGTTTTCGGCCTGCAATACCCGGTAACCCTCACCGGACAGGTAGGCCGACAGCACCATCAGGATCGATGGGTCATCTTCGACGATCAATACGACATCTTGTGCATCTTCACTCATGGGAAGCCTTTGTTCGGTCAATAGCTGCTGATACGACCGTGGGGTCGATCAGAGGTTGCGTTTAAACGGCTGTTTTCCTACAGCGGCAGACAAACGCGAAACAAGGCGCCTTCGCCAATCCGGCTCTCGACGGTAATGTTACCGCCATGGGCGGTCACAATCTGTTCTGAAATAAACAACCCCAGGCCCAGCCCGGCGACGGCGTGTCTGGCCGTCACACGTTCGAACTGCTGGAAAATGCGTTTCTGGTTTTCTTCTCCAATACCGATCCCCTGATCGCGCACTTCCACCCGCGCCTGACCGCTCTCACTGTACACCTTCACGGTGATCGGGCTCTTGGCGCCGTAACGCAAAGCGTTGGTCAGCAGGTTGGAAATCACCTGTTCTATGCGGAATTCGTCCCAATGGCCCTCCACCGGATGCTCGGCGTCCAGGGTAACCGAGGATTCGGCGGCATCGATCTGCGGGGCGAAGTTTTGCAGCAAGTTACGCACCAGCGCCGACAGATCAAAGCGTGTCGGCCGGATCGACAACTTGCCGGTGCGAATGCGCGACACATCGAGCATGTCCTCGATCAGGCGAATCAGGCTTTTGATCTGCCGCTCGTCGCGGTCGACCATCGCGTGCATCTTGTCCAGGGTGAACGCCGAGGCGTTGTCCCGGGCCAGGTGCATCTTGCGCAACTGGGTTTCGAGGATCAGGCCGTTGAGCGGCGTACGCACTTCGTGGGCGACGATGGACATGAAGTCATCGCGCATGCGCACCGCCTGTTCCAGTTCCGATTGGGTGCTCTGCAACTGCTTAAGCAGCGCTTCCTGCTCGCGACGGCTCTGCTCCAGCGCTTCGACCTGTTGTTTCATGGCCTTGCTTTGACGGTACAGATCAACAAAGACGTTGACCTTGCTTTTCACCGCATGGATATCCAGCGGCTTATGCAGGAAGTCCACGGCACCGCTTTCGTAGCCCTTGAACGCATAGTTCAGTTCACGGCCGGCGGCACTGACGAACACAATCGGGATGTTCTTGGTTTTCTCGGTGCCGCGCATCAACTCCGCCAGTTCGAAGCCGTTCATGCCAGGCATCTGCACGTCGAGAATGGCCAAGGCGAATTCGTGTTGCAGCAGCAGCGACAGGGCTTCGTCGGCGGACAAGGCTTTGTAGACCATACGGTCTTCACGCTTGATCAACGCTTCGAGCGCCAACAGGTTCTCCGGCAGATCGTCGACGATCAGCAGTTTGGCTTGGATGTTACTTAGCATGCTATTCGTTCCAGCTCGACAAGCAGACGGCCGATGCCGCGTATAGGGAGAATGTGGTCTGGCTGGTGAACATCCAGCGCCGCCAGGGGCATGGTCGCGACTTGGGCTTCTTCGGGATCCTGGACGATGGTCAGACCGCCACGGTGCTTGACCTGGGCCAGACCGCTGGCGCCATCGCGGTTGGCGCCGGTCAACAGCACGGCGGCCAGGGCAGGTCCGTAAACATCCGCCGCTGACGAGAACAGGAAATCGATGGCGGGCCGCGAATAATGCACGCGGTCTTCCAGGCTCAGGGAAAAGGAACGGTCCTGTTCCACCGACAAGTGATAGCCCGGGGTGGCGAAATACAGCGTCCCCGCTTCGATCAGCGTCTTGTCATGCGCCTCGATAACGGGCATTGCGACTCTTCGGGCAAACACTTCGACGAGGTGGCTGCGACGCGCGTCCGGCAGGTGCAGCACGACAATGATCGGCAGCGCGAAGCCATCACGCAGCGGGCTGAGCATACTCAGCAACGCCTCCACGCCACCGGCTGAAGCACCGATCACGATCGCCTCTACAGAAGGTAAATCCGCAGCACTGTTCATGATTTACGGTAGATCCGTTCTTGTTTGACCAACGGCTCGAACTGGTTGCCGAAGGCCGAAAAATCCGGGGTTTCCTTACTGCCCAGCACCAGAAAACCACGATGACAAAGGGACTCGTGGAACAATCCAAACGCCCTGTCCTGAAGCTTTTTATTGAAATAAATCAAAACATTGCGACATGAAATTAATTGAGTTTCTGAAAAGACACTGTCCGTCGCCAGGCTGTGATCGGCAAAGGTCACGTTCTCACACAGGCTCTTGTCGAAAATCGCGTAGCCGTACGCCGCCGTGTAGTAGTCGGCGAACGAACGCTGGCCACCTGCCTGCTGGTAGTTATGAGTGTAGGCCCGCACATTCTCCATGGAGAAAATCCCCTGCTTGGCCTTGTCCAGCGAGCGCGGATTGATGTCGGTCGCATAGATGATGGTGCGCTCGAGCAAGCCTTCTTCGCGCAGCAGGATCGCCATCGAATAGACCTCTTCACCGGTGCTGCAACCGGCGATCCAGATCTTGATCGAGGGGTAGGTCTTGAGCAGCGGCACTACTTCCTGGCGTATGGCAAGGAAGTGCGAAGGGTCGCGGAACATCTCGCTGACCGGGATCGTCAGCAATTGCAGCAACTGCATGAACGCGGTCGGGTCGTGCAGCACCTTCTCTTGCAATGCCGAAATGGTCGCGCACTCGAATTGACTCAACGCATGCTGGACACGGCGTTTGATCGACGCGCCAGAATAGTCACGAAAGTCGTAGCTGTATTTGAGGTAGATCGCCTCAATCAACAAGCGCAGTTCGATTTCGCCATTTCGCTCCACTGAATAATTGCGTTCCACTAAATGCGTTCCATCTTCGGTAACCACACGCGAATCAGCGAGAACAGGCGGTCCAGGTCGATGGGCTTGGCCAGGTAATCATTGGAGCCGGCCTGCAGGCAGCGCTCCTGATCGTCCTTCATGGCTTTGGCCGTCACGGCAATGATCGGCAGCTTGCGCCAGCGCGGGTCCTGACGGATCAGGCTCGTCGCCTCGAACCCGTCCATCTCCGGCATCATCACGTCCATCAACACCAAATCGATGTCCTCCACTTCATTCAGTTTTTCAATCGCCTCACGACCGTTCCGGCCAATGACCACGACTGCGCCTTTTTGCTCCAGCGCGCTGGTGAGGGCGAAGATGTTACGTACATCGTCATCCACCAACAGCACTTTGCGACCCTCGAAGACCTTGTCGCGGCTGCGCGCGGTCTTGAGCATCGTCTGCCGTTCATGGGACAACCGCGATTCGACTTTGTGCAGAAAGAGTGTCACCTCATCCAGCAAACGCTCTGGCGAGCGGGCGCCCTTGATGATGATTGAGCGCGAATACTTGCGCAGTTCGGCTTCTTCGTCCCGGGTCAGGTTGCGCCCGGTGTAGACGATCACCGGCGGGAACGAACAGATGTCCTCGGTGGACATGCGCTTGAGCAAATCATTGCCCAACATGTCCGGCAGTTTCAGGTCGATGATCATGCAATCGAAAATCGTCGTGCGCAGCAGATCCAGCGCATCCTGTGCGAGGCCGACGGCAGTGATCTCGATGTCATCGTCGCCGATCAACCGGGCAATGCTGTCGCGCTGCAAGTCGTCGTCCTCCACCAGCAGCACGCGTTTGACCTTCTGGGTCAACTTGGCTTCGAGACGGGCAAACACATCCTTGAGCTCTTCGCGGGTGGTCGGCTTGACTGCGTAACCGATGGCCCCCATGTGCATCGCGGCTTCCACGCGGTCTTCGACCGAGATCACGTGCACCGGAATGTGCCGTGTTTGCGCGTGTTCCTTCAGACGTTGCAACACCGTCAGACCGGAATGGTCCGGCAGGCGCATGTCCAGCAGGATGGCGTCGGGAATGTACTCCTTCGCCAGGTCATAACCTTCGTCGGCGCCGTGGGCTACCAGGCACTGATACCCCAATTCGTGGGCCAGATCGTAGAGGATGTGCGCGAAGTTCGGCTCATCCTCGACCACCAGAATGCAGCGAGTGTTGAACGGCGCCTTGCTGCGATCGTCGTCGAAACGCGGAATATCAACGTCGGCGATCAACGGCACCGGGGCAGGAGTCGGCACTCTCGGCGCCATCGCGACCGGTGAGGCCTGCATCGGTTTGACCGGTTCCTCGCCCGGTTCAATGTAGTGCTGCGGCAAGACCAGGCTGAACACACTGCCCTGCCCCGGTTCGCTGGTGACGCTGATGGAACCGCCGAGCAGTGCCGCCAGATCGCGGGAAATCGACAGGCCCAGACCGGTGCCGCCATAACGGCGATTGGTGGTGCCATCGGCCTGGCGGAACGCTTCGAAAATGCTTTCCTGCTGGTCCTGTGCAATACCGATCCCGGTATCGCGGATGATAAAGGCAATGCCGTCGCCTGGCTGACTGGCGATGGTCAGGCTGACCGCGCCTTTCTCGGTGAACTTCACCGCGTTGGACAGCAGATTCTTCACCACCTGCTCCAGACGCTGGCGGTCGGTAAAGATCATCATCGGCGCACCGGGCTGCACATCGACCTGGAAATCCAGGTGCTTGTCCGTCGCCAGTGGCTGGAACATCCCGCGCAAACCATCCGCCAGGCGAGCAACGCTGGTGTTTTCCGGACGCATTTCAAGCTTGCCGGCCTCGACCTTGGAGATGTCGAGAATGTCGTTGATCAGGTTCAGCAAATCGTTACCGGCGGAATAGATCGATTCGGCGAATTTGACCTGTTCGGCGCTGAGGTTTTCCTGCGGGTTTTCCGCCAGCAACTTGGCCAGGATCAACGAACTGTTCAGCGGCGTGCGCAATTCGTGGGACATGTTGGCGAGGAACTCGGACTTGTACTTGCTTGAGCGCTGCAACTCTTCGGCGCGCTCTTCGAGCTGCGCCTGGGCCTGATTGAGTTCAGTGTTCTTCAGGTCCATCGCATCGCGTTGCTCGGCGAGGATCTGTGCCTGATCGGCGAGCTGTTCGTTGGTCTGCTCCAGTTCGACTTGCTGGGTTTCCAGATGCGCCTGGGACTCCTTGAGAATCCTCGATTGCTCTTCAAGCTCTTCGTTGGCGGTCTTGAGTTCTTCTTGCTGAACCTGCAGTTCTTCGTTGAGCTGCTGGGTTTCGGCCAGCACTTCCTGCAAGCGTTGGCGATAGCGCGCGGCCTCGATGGACGTGCCGATGTTGCCGGCGATCAGTTCGAGCAATTCGATGTCGCGATCGTTCAACGGGCGCAGGAAGCCGAGTTCGATGACCCCGTTGACCCGACCGTCATCGCTCGTCGGCACCACCAGCACGCTGTGCGGCAGGCCTTCACCGAGGCCGGAACTGACTTTGAAATAGTTGCTTGGCACAGAATCGAGGCGTATCAGCCGCGCCTGTTGCGCCACTTGCCCGACAATCCCTTCGCCGCTGTATATCTGTCGCTCGAGGGCTTCCTGCTCACGGGAAAAACCATAAGAGGCGATGCGGCTCAGGCCGCCATGTTCTTCACGCGCATAAATAGCCGCCACCGCCGTACCGAGGTATTGCGCGCAAAACTGCAGAATGTTGCGACCCAGCAGATTGAGCGACAGTTGCCCCAGCACTTGCTCGGCCAGCTCGGTCTGGCCGTTGCGCAGCCAGGCTTGCTGTTCCAGCCGATGGGCACTGGCCTGTTGCGCGGCCAGGTTAGCGCTGTAACTTTGCGAAAGGTTGAGCAGATCCCGACGGCCAATGTAGGCGAGCAACGCGCTGATGCCGACAATGAACAGCAGATAAAGGCTGATGCTCCAGATCGTGGTACGGCGCACTTCTTCGTTACGCGTGGCGCGTAACTGCTGCTCCATGTCGATCACGTCTTCGAATTGCTTGCGGATTTCATCGGTCAGGCGTTTGCCGCGCCCGGCCTTGACCGCGCTGCGGTAATCACCGCTCGCACGCTGCAAGTCGATCATGCTCTGCGCGTACGTGGCCCATTCATTCTGTACCGCTTGCAGCCGTTGCAGGCGGTCGGTTTGCACCGGGTTGTCCGCCGTCAGTTCGAGCAAGGTCTTGACCGCTACCGCGACTCTGGGCCGAGCGGTTTCGTAGGGTTCAAGAAATTTCTCGTCGCCACTGAGCAGAAAGCCGCGCATACCGGTTTCCAGATCGACGGTCAGTTTCACCGCTTCATTGGCGTTATTGATCACCCGGTCGGTGTGCTCGACCCACTGGATCACCGACAGCAGATAAGTGATCAGCGAGACAAAGAACACCGCACTGAGCACACCGACACCCAACGGCAGGCTGACGTTGCGGCTCAGGAGTTTACGAAATCGTTGCTCATCAACCGAAGACTCAGTCGTCATGGGAGGGCCTTGTCGAACTGTTGGAAACCGAGGAGTTTGCCCCAAATCTGCCGCTTTGATCCAATTTTCTGACGTGTTTATACGCGAAATCCTACATTCAGCTGCTCCAGCGCAAAGGAGCAGTTATCCTTGCCGGCGCGATGCAGCTATTCTTTTTCCAGCGAGCTTGGGAACTTGTCGGGTTCCGTTACTTACTGAAGCACTAGACCGGCATTTTCGATCGACCGGTCACCGCATATTCAATTTTCGAGAGCCCCATTATGTCCGCTGAAAAATCCATCATCCTCGTAGTCGAAGACGATGCCATCGTGCGCATGCTGATCGTCGATGTGCTGGAAGAACTGGAGTTCAACGTGCTCGAAGCCGACGGCAGCGAAAAGGCGTTGGAGTTTCTCAACGACGAAGACCAGTACATCGACCTGATGATGACCGACGTCGGTTTACCGGTAATGGACGGGCGCGAGCTGGCCACCCAGGCGCGGATGCTTCGCCCCGAGCTGCCCATCCTGTTCGCCAGCGGCTATGCCGAAAGCATTGAGGTGCCCGCCGGCATGCAAGTGATCGGCAAGCCATTCTCCATTGATCAACTGCGCGACAAAGTCAAAGGCATGCTCGCCTAGGCCTAACCTGCGTTGGAGCGGGCTGAGGAATCGCCCGAGGCTGTGGTTTAATTGCGCCCCGCATTTATCCCCCTGCCCCCGCTTCAAGGAATCGCCCCGCATGAATCAACCGCGCGCCACCAAAGTCCTGGTTATCGGCTACGTCTGGCCCGAACCTCGCTCTTCCGCGGCGGGTGGGTATGTGATGCAACTGCTGGGGACGTTCCTGCAACAAGGCTGGGACGTGACATTCAGCAGCCCGGCCGGCGCTGGCGAACATCAGGAAGACCTGACGGCGCTGGGCATTCGTGAAGTGCCGATCGAACTGAACAACAGCAGTTTCGATACGTTTGTCCGTGAACTGGCGCCGGATATCGTGCTGTTCGAGCAATTCATGATGGAAGAACAGTTCGGCTGGCGTGTCGAGAAGCACTGCCCGAATGCTTTGCGTGTGCTCGGCACCCAGGATTTGCAAAGCCTGCGCCATGCCCGGCATCAACGGCTCAAGGACCGGTTGAAGGCCAGCGACGACGACAATGACTTCAACGAGCTGTTTGCGCCGGCCTTGCGTGAAGAATTCGAACTGATGGCCGACACCGACCTGGCCAAGCGGGAAATCGCGGCGCTGTATCGCTGCGACTTGAACCTGATGATTTCCGAAACGGAAATCGAGTTGCTGGTCGAGCAGTTCAAGGTGCCACGCAGCCTGCTGCACTGGTGCCCGCTGATGGTCGATCCACCGAGTGTGCCGCCAGCAGGTTTTGCGGAACGCGCGGACTTTCTCAGCATTGGCAACTTCCGCCACGCGCCCAACTGGGACGCGGTGCTCTGGATGAAAACCACCATCTGGCCACTGATTCGCGAGCAATTGCCCAGCGCCCGTTTGCTCATCTACGGCGCCTACACGCCACCCAAGGCGACCGCGCTACACAATGCAGCGCAAGGCTTCCATGTGATGAACTGGGCAGAAGATGCGTTGCAAGTCATGTCGGCCGCTCGTGTGTGCCTGGCGCCATTGCGTTTCGGTGCGGGCATCAAGGGCAAAATCGTCGATGCGATGATCTGCGGTACACCGAATGTCACCACGCCGATCGGCGCCGAAGCGATGTATGGCCAAGGCCCTTGGCCGGGAGCCGTGGCCCGCACGGCACGCGAATTTGCCGATTGCGCGGTGCGACTCTATAAAGACCAGGCGCAATGGTCGAACGCCCAGACTGTTGGCCTGGAACTGCTCGCCGACCGTTACCAGGTGCACACTCACGGGCCGGCGCTGATTGCAAAAATCGAGTATTGCCAACAGCACTTTTCGGCATTAAGACGGAATAACTTTACCGGCAGCATGTTGCGTCACCATCAACACAAGAGCACTCAATACATGGCGCAATGGATTGAAGCGAAAAATCGAACTAAAGAGGACACTTGATCGTTAGAATCGTCTCACCTGACGATTAACCCACTGTGCAAGGACGCACTATGAATAACGACGCAAAGCAACTTTTTCACCACTTCCCCTATGACACTCAACATTTCACAGTCCACAACTGGATGACCCAACTTCCCGTTATTGATGCACTCTCGCTTGCGGAACTGGTTTTGCCCGGTGCTCATAATGCCGGCGTGGACAAGAAGGCTTCCTACGCGGCGCCGGGGATCAGTCACTGGGCCGCTTGTCAGACCCATTCGTTTTATTATCAATTGACCCACGGCGCACGTGCGCTCGATTTGCGGCTTGAGTATGAAATCGGCAGCAATGGCGTCGGAACGTTCTGGTTTCAGCACAACGGTTTTCGCTCTTCCCGCTCTCTGGAAAATCTGATCACGAGCGTGATCCGGTTTCTGCAGGAAAACCCCGATGAATTCATCGTCCTGGATTTTCATCAGCTGAACACAGGCAACCAACACCTTGGCCATCACGAATTCAACCGCCTGTTGATGACACATCTGGGGGACCGGATCATCCCTCGCAGAAATGCGATCCTGCCCCTCAGTCAATTGAAACGGGCCAGTCATGCCCAACGTGTGCTGGTCGCCGCCGACTATCACCCGGCATTCGATGCAACCTTCTTTAGTCGGTCCATCCAGCACGAAGGGAGCGGGATCGGGACAACCAGCATCAGTGAACTGAACGCGCATATCACTCGGGTGATGAAATACCCGCCCTCCAGCGACCTGCCGTGGTCGCTTTCCGCGACCAGTTACCATGCAGCGGGCGGTCCGGTGAACATCGGCGAGCAGCTTGACCAATGGTTCAATCCGGCGGCGAGGGATTGGGTCCTGAAGAGCAGCATTATCAATGCCGACTTTTTTGAAACGTCGAATCTGGTAGGCCATTGCCGGACGGCCAACCTGATCAAGGCAAACGCCTACAACCATTAATTCATGCGAATGTTTCCGTCACTGGCAATGTCGGAGCGCACTTCCATGCTTGAAATTACATATATCCACTTCATCCCATGGACGGGCTGAAGCCACTATCAGGAAAAACAATGAGCCCATCTCTCCAAGGTATTCTCGACAAAAAAAATGGATGAGTAATGTTCTCGGCATTGACCGCCTGAAGTTGACCGACTTAATCTGGCCCTGCACTCATAACAGCGGCATGGATAAAAAAGCCCCCAACTATGAAGTCGTGATTGGTCACTGGACCACGTGTCAGAACGATTCATTTGCGTGGCAACTGGCCAACGGGGCACGGGCCTTTGATATCCGTCTTGGTTACACCGAGGGCCAGGATCAATCGATTTTCTACTTCCATCACAATGGCTTTCAGTCTCATCGCATCCTTGATGAGCTGATCGATGCAACCACCACGTTCCTTGATCAAAACCCGGACGAATTCATCGTCTTCGACTTCCACCAGATGGGCGACGGCGCCCAGCGTTTTGACCATAAGAAACTCAATGATCTGTTGGTCAGTAGACTCGGGCACCGAGTCATACCGTCCTACGACGCGTTGAAAACGGTGGGCGAACTCAAGCGCATCAGCACCCGCCGCAGACTGGTATTGGCAGCGCTCCTTGTAACGGGGCTGGACGATGATTACTTCTGGCCACGCATCCCGCACAAATGGAGCGGTGAAACCTTCACCGACACAGCGGAACTGGAACGCTACATTTCCAACGAGCTGCAAGACGCACCATTCGAGACCTTTCTATGGTTGTTGTCGGCCATCAGTTACGGCTTTCTGGGCGGTCCTCAGGACATCAATCGCCAGATCAACGCCTGGTTCAACCCGACCCGCGACTGGGTGACGCGCTGCAGCATTATCAGCACCGACTTTTTCGATGAGTCAGACATCGTTCGTTACTGCTGGAGCGCATCGAGCATGAAGGCGGTTTACGGCGGCGCCTTGCATCTGTCAGCGGGCGCATGACGTCGGTCGAGATGCCGCAGGCTGGCAATGTCGGCCGGTAAAGAGGCATGATCAGGGCGCAATAACAATAAAAGCGCCCTGATATGACCCGGACTGCCAGAGTCACCGATCCTTCCTACGAACTGATGGACGACCACAACGGGTTGTCGATCATCTATCGCCAGCACGGTTTCCCCTGCCCCTTGGTTCGCTGGCATTTTCACAAGGAATACGAACTGCACCTGATCGTCGCCAGCTCGGGCAAGGTGTTCATTGGCGACTACATTGGCAACTTCTATCCGCAAACACTGTTCCTCACCGGCCCCAACCTGCCCCACAACTGGATCAGCCAGGTCGCCGAGGACGAAGTGGTGCCCAAGCGTGACATGCTGGTCAACTTCACCGACGAGTTGTTCGAGAGCGGCCACCAGGTGTTTGCAGAGCTGAAGACGCTGGCTCCGTTGCTGGAGCGCGCCCAATACGGCATCGAGTTTCGCTGCAAACACACCATCCGCCAGGCGATGAGCTTGATGCAGCGCATCGCCGACACGAAAGGCGTGACCCGCCTCGGGCACTTTTTCATTCTGCTGGAGTTGCTGGCAGCCTCTGATGACTACCAACTGCTGTCCGGTGCCACCACGCCGCAACTGGCGGACGAACACAATATCGATCGCACCAACCGTGCGGTGGATTACATCTTCGCCCACTACGCCCGTGAACTTCCGCTGGAGGAAGTCGCCGAGCACCTGGGCATGAAACCGACCTATTTCAGTCGCGTGTTCAAACAAGCCACCGGGCGCTGCTTCATCGAGTTCGTCAACCGGCTGCGTATCAGCAAATCCTGTGAACTGCTGGCCGATGGCGACAAACCGGTGACCGATGTGTGTTTCGAGTCGGGCTTCAACAATATTTCCAATTTCAATCGGCGTTTTCAGCAGTTGAAAGGCATGACGCCGTCGCACTATCGGCGGTTGGCGGTGCAGCGGTTGACTGAGCAGAATCTGGGTTAATCGCTCTGGATAATGGGTCAAATTTTAGATCGAATCGCCAGCAAGCTGGCTCCTACAAGTCTTGCGCGACTCTGGCAGGAACCGGTTTGCCGGCGATGGGGCCATTAAAACCTGTACAAATTCGATGTCCCTTCTCCTCTGCAAAGCCTGTCCCTGCATCTCGCGCCCGCATCAGCAGTGCAAAATAGTATCGATTCAAGTGCGATGGATGATTTGTCTCATCCGCAATTGAAGGCTGTAATCAGTGCACATTCTTCCCGCAGCCGGAAGACACAAAAACAATAACTGTCCTTCTGCCCCCACCGGGTGCAGAAAAGGAGTGCACGATGCAACCTTCTGTAAAAGCTCTGCTAGCCCTCACCTGCATGACCCTCAGCAGCGTCAGCCTCGGCGCTCAGACCCTGACCATCGCCACCGTCAATAACAGCGACATGATCCGCATGCAAAAGCTCTCGAAAACCTTCGAGGCCGAGCACCCGGACATCAAGCTCAATTGGGTGGTGCTCGAAGAAAACGTCCTGCGCCAACGCCTGACCACCGACATCGCCACCCAGGGCGGGCAGTTCGACGTGCTGACCATCGGCATGTACGAAGCCGCACTGTGGGGCGCCAAGGGCTGGCTGGAACCGATGAAGGATTTGCCCGCCACTTACGACCTCGACGACGTGTTCCCTTCGGTGCGTGAAGGCCTGTCGGTCAAGGGCTCGCTGTATGCCTTGCCGTTCTACGCCGAAAGCTCCATCACCTACTACCGCACCGACCTGTTCAAGGACGCCGGGCTGACCATGCCGGAACACCCGACCTGGGAACAGATCGGCGAATTCGCCAGCAAACTCACCAACAGGGACAAAGAACAGTACGGCATCTGCCTGCGCGGCAAGGCCGGCTGGGGCGAGAACATGGCGCTGATCACCACCGTCGCCAACGCGTATGGCGCGCGCTGGTTCGACGAGAAGTGGCAGCCGGAATTCACCGGTCCGGAGTGGAAAAATGCACTCAACTTCTACGTCGACACCATGAAGAAGTCCGGCCCGCCGGGCGCGTCGAGCAACGGTTTCAACGAAAACCTGGCGCTGTTCAACAGCGGCAAGTGCGCGATCTGGGTCGATGCCAGCGTTGCCGGCTCGTTCGTCACCGACAAGACCCAGAGCAAAGTCAGCGAGCACGTCGGCTTCACCTACGCGCCGCACCAGGTCACCGACAAAGGCTCGGCCTGGCTCTATTCCTGGGCGCTGGCGATTCCGACCAGTTCCAAAGCCAAGGACGCGGCGAAGACCTTCAGTGCCTGGGCAACTTCCAAGGAATACGGGGCGCTGGTTGCGGAAAAGGACGGCATCGCCAACGTACCGCCAGGCACCCGGGCCTCGACTTACAGCGCGGCGTACATGAGCGCCGCGCCATTCGCCAAGGTGACGCTGGAGTCGCTGAAAACAGCGGACCCGAGCAAGCCGACGCTCAAACCAGTGCCGTACATCGGCATTCAACTGGTGACCATTCCCGAGTTCCAGGGCATTGGCACCCAGGTCGGCAAGTCGTTCTCGGCGGCGCTGATCGGTCAGACCACGGTCGATCAAGCCCTGACCGCCGCCCAGCAAACCACCGAACGTGAGATGAAGCGCGCCGGTTATCCAAAGTAATCGCCACTTCCCCTGTGGGAGCGGGCTTGCCCGCGATGGGGCCGTCAACGTCAACATTAACGTCGGCTCTTAAATCGTCATCGCGGGTAATCCCGCTCCCACAGGGTCCGCGCCGATGTCAGAAATGATGTCTGTCCTGGACCTGTATTTGCACCCAATCGGTTTTAACGCCATGAATATTTCAACTGCCAAAGCTCAAATGGACATTCCCCAGCCGGTGCGTAAAAACCGCCTGGCCAACCCCGGCTGGTTTCTGGTCAGCCCCTCGGTGGCGCTGTTGCTGCTGTGGATGATCGTGCCGCTGGGCATGACCCTGTATTTTTCGATGATCCGCTACAACTTGCTCAATCCTGGTGAAAACGAGTTTGTCGGGCTGGAGAACTTCACCTACTTCCTGACGGACTCCGGGTTCATGCCCGGCGCTACCAACACCTTGCTGCTGGTGGGCAGCGTGCTGCTGATCAGCGTGGTCTTCGGCGTGTTGATCAGTGCCTTGCTGGAGGCCAGTGAGTTTCTCGGTCGCGGCATCGTGCGGGTCATGCTGATCTCGCCGTTTTTCATCATGCCCACCGTCGGTGCGCTGATCTGGAAGAACCTGATTTTCCATCCGGTGTCGGGGATTCTCGCCTACGTCTGGAAACTCTTCGGCGCGCAGCCGGTGGACTGGCTGGCGCACTACCCGCTGCTGTCGATCATCATCATTGTGTCCTGGCAATGGCTACCCTTCGCGATCCTGATCCTGATGACCGCCATGCAGTCCCTCGACCAGGAACAGAAAGAAGCCGCGCGCCTGGACGGTGCCGGGCCGATCGCGATTTTCTGGCACCTGACCCTGCCGCATCTGGCGCGGCCCATTGCGGTGGTGGTGATGATCGAAACCATCTTCCTGCTCTCGGTGTTCGCCGAAATCTTCACCACCACCAACGGCGGCCCCGGCTACGCCTCGACCAACCTCGCCTACTTGATCTACAACCAGGCGCTGGTGCAGTTCGACGTCGGCATGGCGTCCGCCGGCGGCTTGATTGCGGTGGTGATCGCCAACATCGCGGCCATCGTGCTGGTGCGCATGATCGGCAAAAACCTGACAGACAAAGCCTGAGGCCTGCGCCATGACCCTTCAACAATCCCGTCGCCTCCAAAGCCTGCTGCTCGGCACGCTGGCCTGGGCCATCGCGATCCTGATCTTCTTCCCGATCTTCTGGATGGTGCTGACCAGTTTCAAAACCGAAATCGATGCCTTCGCCACACCGCCGCAGTTCATCTTCACGCCGACGCTGGAGAATTACCTGCACATCAACGAGCGCAGCGACTACTTCAGCTTCGCCTGGAACTCGGTGGTGATTTCCTTCAGCGCCACGGCGTTGTGCCTGCTGATCGCGGTGCCGGCGGCCTACTCGATGGCGTTCTACGAAATCCAGCGCACCAAGGGCACGCTGCTGTGGATGCTCTCGACCAAGATGCTGCCGCCGGTGGGCGTGCTGATGCCGATCTACCTGCTGGCCAAGAGCTTCGGCCTGCTCGATACGCGCATCGCGCTGATCGTGATCTACACGCTGATCAACCTGCCGATTGTGGTCTGGATGATTTACACCTACTTCAAGGACATCCCCAAAGACATCCTCGAAGCCGCTCGCCTCGACGGGGCAACCCTTTGGCAGGAAATGGTCCGGGTGCTGCTGCCGATCGCCAAGGGCGGTTTGGCTTCCACGGTATTGCTGTCGCTGATCCTGTGCTGGAACGAGGCGTTTTGGTCGCTGAACCTGACCTCATCGAAAGCCGCGCCACTGACCGCGTTGATCGCCTCCTACTCAAGCCCCGAAGGGCTGTTCTGGGCCAAGTTGTCGGCGGTATCGACGCTGGCCTGCGCACCGATCCTGATCTTCGGCTGGATCAGCCAGAAACAACTAGTCCGCGGCCTGTCGTTTGGCGCGGTGAAATGAATCGACGCCTGATACGAATTTGCGGCCTGACACGATCCCCTGTAGGAGCCAGCTTGCTGGCGATGACGGCCTCAAGAGCGATGCGAAATTTCAGGACCTCATCGCCGGCAAGCCGGCTCCTACAGAAAAGCCCGTTCGGCTCAATTGAATAAAAACAATCGGAGGCCCATCACCATGGCCAACCTGAAAATCAAGAATCTGCAAAAAGGCTTCGAAGGCTTTTCCATCATCAAGGGCATTGACCTGGAAGTGAACGACAAGGAATTCGTGGTCTTCGTCGGCCCGTCGGGCTGCGGTAAATCCACGCTGCTGCGCCTGATCGCCGGCCTGGAGGAAGTCAGCGGTGGCACCATCGAACTTGATGGCCGCGACATCACCGAAGTCAGCCCGGCCAAACGCGACCTGGCCATGGTGTTCCAGACCTACGCCCTGTACCCGCACATGAGCGTGCGCAAAAACATGTCGTTTGCCCTCGACCTCGCCGGCGTGCCAAAAGCCGAAGTGGAGAAAAAAGTCGGCGAAGCGGCCCGCATCCTCGAGCTCGGGCCGATGCTGGAGCGCAAGCCGAAACAACTGTCCGGTGGCCAGCGTCAACGCGTGGCCATTGGCCGGGCGATCGTGCGTAACCCGAAAATCTTCCTGTTCGACGAACCACTGTCCAACCTCGATGCGGCACTGCGGGTGCAGATGCGTCTGGAACTGTTGCGCCTGCACAAAGAGCTGCAAGCGACGATGATCTACGTGACTCACGATCAGGTCGAAGCGATGACCATGGCAGACAAAGTGGTCGTGCTCAATGGCGGCAAGATCGAGCAGGTCGGCTCGCCGCTGGACCTGTATCACCAGCCGGCCAACCTGTTCGTAGCGGGTTTTCTCGGCACGCCGAAAATGGGCTTCCTCAAGGGCAAAGTCACCCGTGTCGACGGCCAAAGCTGCGACGTGGCGCTCGATGCCGGCACCCGCATCACCTTGCCGCTGAGCGGCGCCAACCTGAGCGTTGGCGGCGCGGTGACGCTGGGCATTCGCCCTGAGCACCTCAACCTTGCGCAAACCGGCGACTGCACCCTGCAAGTCACCGCCGACGTCAGCGAGCGCCTGGGCAGCGACACCTTCTGCCACGTGCTGACCTTGTCCGGTGAAGCGCTGACCATGCGCGTTCGCGGTGATCTGGCCAGCCGTTATGGCGAGGCGCTGAGCCTGCACCTGGACGCCGAACACTGCCATTTATTCGATGCCGACGGCGTGGCGCTGACCCGCCCGTTACGCGCTGCGGCCTGATTTCAGAGAGCCTGTGATGAAACTGAATAAACACAACCTGCACCACCTCGCCCCCGAGGTGGTCCTGCCCGCCTACGCCCTGAGCGATACGCGCCAAGGCATCGCGCACATTGGCGTCGGCGGTTTCCACCGTGCCCATCAGGCGTATTACACCGACGCCTTGATGAATTCAGGCGAAGGCCTCGACTGGGCGATTTGCGGCGTTGGCCTGCGCGCCGAAGACCGCCGCGCCCGGGACGACCTGAAGGCCCAGGATTACCTGTTCACGCTGTTTGAACTCGGCGATACCGACGACACCGAAGTGCGGGTCATCGGCGCGATCCGCGACATGCTGCTGGCCGAGGATGGCGCACAAGCGCTGATCGATAAACTGGCCAACCCCGAGATCCGCATCGTCTCACTGACCATCACCGAGGGCGGTTACTGCATCGACGACAGCAACGGCGAATTCATGGCGCACCTGCCGCAGATTCAGCACGACCTGACGCACCCGGACGCCCCGCAAACCGTGTTCGGTTTTCTCTGCGCCGCATTGGCCAAACTTCGCGCCGCCGGCACGCCGGCGTTCACCTTGATGTCTTGCGATAACCTGCCGCACAACGGCGCCGTCACCCGCAAAGCACTGCTGGCCTTCGCCGCGTTACGCGATGCCGACCTGCACGACTGGATCGCCGAAAACGTCAGTTTCCCGAATGCGATGGTCGATCGCATCACGCCGATGACCAGCACCGAACATCGCCTGCAACTGGCCGACAAACACGCGGTCGATGATGCCTGGCCAGTGGTCTGCGAACCGTTTGTGCAGTGGGTACTGGAAGACAAATTCGTCAATGGTCGCCCCGCCTGGGAAAAGGTCGGCGTGCAGTTCACCGACGACGTCACGCCGTACGAAGAGATGAAAATCAAACTGCTCAACGGCAGTCACCTGGCGCTGACCTATCTTGGGTTTTTGAAGGGTTACCGCTTCGTTCACGAAACCATGAACGATCCACTGTTCGTACGTTACATGCGTGCCTACATGGACCTGGACGTGACACCGCAATTGTCCGCCGTTCCGGGGATCGACCTGAGCGACTACAAGAACACACTGGTGGCACGTTTCTCCAATCAGGCGATTGCCGACCAGCTGGAGCGTGTGTGCTCGGACGGTTCGTCGAAGCTTCCCAAGTTCACCGTGCCGACGACCAACCGTTTGATTGCCGATGGCCGGGAGACCAAACGTGCGGCGCTGGTAGTGGCGGCGTGGGCGCTGTATTTGAAGGGGGTGGATGAGAATGGCGATACCTATTCGATTCCCGATCCGCGCGCCGCGTTTTGCCAGGCGCTGGTGGCGGATGATGCGTTGATTGCCCAGCGGTTGCTGGGGGTTGAGGAGATTTTTGGCACGGAGATTCCGAATTCGCCTGAGTTTGTGGCTGCGTTTGAGTGGTGCTGCAACAGTTTGCGGGAGGTGGGTGTGACGCGGACGTTGGAGCGGGTGCTGGCTTAAATACAGTGGTGAAACTACTGCCGACATCGCGGGCAAGCCCGCTCCCACAGTGGCCCGTGGTGGAACACAGATTTGTGAACGACATTGATCCCTGTGGGAGCGGGCTTGCCCGCGATGGCTGACTGACAGCCTCCCGACATGTTGATGAATACGCACTGATATCGAACTGACGCAGCAAGGACCGCCCATGGCAAACCATCAATTATTCCTCGGCATCGACTGCGGCACCCAAGGCACAAAGGCCATCGTTCTCGATGCCGTCAGCGGTCAGGTCCTCGGCCAGGGCGCCGCCGCGCACACCTTGATCAGCGGCGCCAATGGCCGCCGTGAGCAAGACACATTGCAATGGCTTGAAGCATTCAGCTCAGCGACTCGCGGTGCGCTGGTCGCGGCAAACGTCGACGGTCAGGACATCCTCGGCATCGGCGTCTCCGGCCAGCAACACGGCCTGGTCCTGCTCGACGACCAAGGTCAGGTGCTGCGCCCCGCCAAACTCTGGTGCGACACTGAATCCATCGCGGAGAACGACCGCCTGCTCGCCCATCTGGGCGGTGAAAAAGGCTCGCTCGAACGCCTCGGCGTGGTCATCGCGCCCGGCTACACGGTTTCAAAATTGCTCTGGACCAAAGAACAACACCCGGAGGTTTTTTCCCGGATCGCGCACATCCTGTTGCCCCACGACTACCTCAACCGCTGGCTCACTGGCCGCAGTTGCAGCGAGTACGGCGACGCCTCGGGCACCGGCTATTTCAACGTGCGCACCCGCCAGTGGGACTTGCAGCTGTTGCGCGACATCGACCCCAGCGGGCGTTTGCAAGCGGCGCTGCCGGAGCTGATCGACGCCCATCAAGCAGTCGGCACGCTCCTGCCAGCCATCGCCGAGCACCTGGGCATCAACCCCATCGCGCTGGTGTCCAGCGGCGGTGGCGACAACATGATGGGCGCCATCGGCACCGGCAATATCCGGCCCGGCGCGATCACCATGAGCCTCGGTTCGTCGGGGACGGTTTACGCCTACGCCGAGCAACCGAACGTCAGTGCGGATGCCTCGGTCGCAACGTTCTGTTCCTCCAGCGGTGGCTGGCTACCGCTGATCTGCACCATGAACCTGACCAACGCCACCGGGGTGATTCGCGATTTGTTCGAGCTGGATATCGAGCAGTTCAATGCCCTCGTCGCGCAAGCACCGATCGGCGCTGAAGGTGTGAGCATGTTGCCGTTTCTCAACGGCGAACGCGTCCCCGCCCTGCCCCACGCCACCGGCAGCCTGCTCGGCTTGACCATGACGAATCTGACGCAAGCCAACCTGTGCCGCGCCGTGGTCGAAGGTACGACGTTCGGTTTGCGTTACGGACTGGACCTGCTGCGGCAGAATGGCTTACAAAGCCGCACCATCTGCCTGATCGGCGGCGGCTCGAAAAGCCCGGTGTGGCGGCAGATCGTCGCCGACATCATGAACACCAGGGTGATCTGCACCGAACAAAGTGAAGCCGCCGCCCTCGGCGCGGCGATTCAGGCGGCTTGGTGCAAGTCCTGGGCAAACGGCCAGGAACACAGCCTGGCGGACCTGTGCGCGCGTTGCGTGAAGCTCGACCTCGCCAGCGAAACCTCGCCGATCGCAGCAAACGTGGCGGCCTGTCAGCAGGCCTATGAACGCTATCAACAGCATGTCGCAACCCTTTAAAGAGTGACCAACTATGTACCTGGTGTGTGGCGAAGCGCTGTTCGATTTCTTCAGTGAAGACGACGCCAGCGGCCTGGCTTCAAAAGTGAATTTCAAGGCGATTGCCGGCGGCTCGCCCTTCAACGTAGCGGTCGGTTTGCGCCGCTTGGGCGTAGACGCTGCGCTGTTTGCCGGGTTGTCGACCGACTACCTGGGCCGGCGCTTGCGGCAAGTGCTGCAGGATGAAGGCGTTCGTGCGGATTACCTGATGGATTTCGCCGCACCGACCACCCTGGCGATGGTTGCGGTCGGCGCCAACGGTTCGCCGCAGTACAGCTTCCGTGGCGAAGGTTGCGCGGATCGGCAGTTGAAACCCGAGCATCTGCCGGAACTGGGACCAGAGGTGCGCGGTTTGCACATCGGCTCGTTTTCGCTGGTGGTTCAACCAATCGCCGACACGTTGCTGGCCTTGGTGCAGCGGGAAAGTGGCAAACGGCTGATCAGCCTTGATCCGAATGTACGCCTCAATCCTGAACCAGACATCGACCTGTGGCGGTCGCGGGTTGCTACGTTGGCGGAACTGGCCGACCTGATCAAAGTCAGCGATGAGGATCTGAGCCTGTTGTATCCCGAGCAGGATCCGCAGCGGGTGATCGAAGGCTGGTTGCAGCATCGCTGTCAGGTCGTATTCCTGACCCGGGGTGGCGAGGGCGCGACAGTATTCAGCCGTACGCATGGCTCGTGGTCGGTACCGGCCTGCTCGGTGAAGATGGCCGACACCGTGGGGGCTGGCGATACGTTCCAGGCGGCGTTGATTACCTGGTTGACCGAGCAGCAGATGGATTCGGTGGAAGGTGTGCAATCGCTGGCGCGTGAGCAGATCGACGGCATGCTGAGGTTTGCGGTGCAGGCGGCGGCACTGACGTGCAGCAAGACCGGGCCGGATTTGCCGTATAGGCAGCAGCTGCAGTGAAGATGGTCTAACCGATCCTGTTGCGCCTCCGTTTAAAAAAACCAAGTGCACTACATCACAAAAGCCCTCTTGCCTAGCTGTTATATATGACAGCTAGGCAAGAGGGCTTTTGTGTACTAGTTTCGCTCTTACCTTTGAACGATGGAACGTAGATCAATAAGGATTCAACAAATGAAAAATATTGCCAGGACAATTACGACATTAGTATTCTCTATTTCTTTTATTAACAGCGCAGTCAGTCTAGAGCAGACACCAACACTTGAAAGCATCGGCCCGCAAGACTACGAATACTGCGCCGCGAACGCGACAAATAATAGTCAGGCCGCAGTCGGGATGTGCACCGCAGAAGAAGGGAATGCTGTTCAAGTTGCCTGGATAAGATTCAGAAACAACACAAAAATAGCCACATTGCCACCCTTGTTACCAAACAAATCTTGCACAGCTCTACGTATTTCCGAACGCAACGAAATCTATGGCACTTGCATTTCCTCAACAGGCCAGCAAACACCTGTTGTATGGGATGGAAGGGAGCCAAGTCTTGCGCCTATTGCACTCAAGCCAGCGGGTCAGGATAAAAGTGTAACTGTCACGGCGGTTGGAGCTACCAGCCTTGTCGGTCGAAGCTTTACCGAACTCGAGCAGAAAGGGACGTCGAGGGTAGTGGTCTGGCGTTTTGGTAGCGACGTAGCGGAGCCAGTATCCAGTTCCCCCGACAACTGTGTTCCCACCTCAATGATGGAAGCACGCACTGGTTATAACTGGATTACGCTCAACTGCCCGGTTTCAACAGGAAACTCAATAGCAAAAGTGGCTACCAAAGCGCCAAACAACTTAACGTATGTGATCACCGCGTTGCAGACTCCTGATAACAGTTCGCACTGCACACTGAACAATACCAATGAGTCGGGGCGAACATTAGGAACATGCCACTATCCAAATAAAGCACTTCGCACAGCATATTGGCAAACCCTCAGCAGTGCTCCCACCACCCTTAATACTGTGCCTCAAAATGCATCAACCATTCTAAATGACTCTGGGACCGCGTTAATCATCTATCAAGATGCTCAGGATTTCTACGATGGGTTATGGAATATCCACCAAAACAAAGTCACCACCATCGCCTCCTTACCGAAAACTGCCATCTTCAACACAGCGGGTCTGGCAGACAATGGTATTGTCTTGCTTAACACCCGCACTCCCCAAAACGAGAATCAGGGCGCTTATTGGTCAACATCGAAAGAGACGGTCGGAATCGGATTTTTTAAGGGTGGAAAAACAAGTTATCTGCTAGGGATCAATCATGATGGCAACTACGCGGTAGGTAGCGCGAGGGGTTCCGATGGCAAACAATACGCCATCGGGTTTAGTCTTCCAGAATAAAATACGCTCCAGCCACTGGAGGTTGGTCAGCCGTACTTTCAAATGACAAGCTGGCGGCCGAAACGGTATTTTTTGAATGACAAAGGCGTTAGCGTGACTTACGCCCTTCCCCCAATTACCTTGACCGAAGCACAAGTTGTAGGGGCGCCGATAGGGCGCCCCTTTGTCACAACACCGAGAAGCTGTAACTCACCATCAAACACATCTCATCCACTTTCCGGGCGAATTTCTCGTAGTCGATTCGGTATATCGCACTACGCACCCGCTGGCTGACTCCCGAACGTCCCTTTCTCTATTCAATTTCCGTGCACGAAAAACCATGACAAGTCGACAAGGTATCCATCCTTGCAGGACGAAGCCGAAGCTACCGAGGATTCTTACCCTAACGAATTGCCTGGCAGAACTCCCTTTCACGACAGACGGTATTCAACCCGGTTAACCATCGTTTAACGCTGTGGTCCAAGACTTTACTGGACCGCACGCCCTCAGGTTCTTCTGACGCCCAGTGCGGCAGGTTCGACGTCCACAATGTCGAACTCTCCTTCCGTCCGCATCGGAGATTGCTCATGAATACGCGCATTTTTCTGGTTACCGCCGCCCTCGCCTGCACCGGGTTCGCCGGACTTGCCCAGGCCAACGACACCGCATCCTCTCAAGCCGTGCCCTATGAATACGGGATGCCGCTGCACGTGGCCAAGGTGGTTTCGCTGACTGAACCCACGACGCTGGACTGCAAAGTCATTACGGCTGACATGAAGTACATCGATACGTCGGGTAAACCCGCAGAAATCACGTATCGCAAACTGTCGGATGCGTGCAGTTATCAGAGTTGATCGCAAACAACGACCACGGGGCTGGCGTCTTGGCCAGACCCGTATTGTGACGACGGCGAGTTAAAGTGCTTGCCGGTCGGGGTGCAGCGGCTGGGTGTTGGCCTGATGCTCCATGTCGGAGCGCAATTCGCTGATCAGGTCTTGTATTTCCCGACATCCTTTGAGCGAATTGGCATCAATGCCGGTTTTCAATAGATCTACTTGATCGGTTTCACCGTCCGCATACACCTTGACGGTCATTTTCAGATCGGGTGACAGCGTGCATTGACAACGTTTGGGCAGAAAACTGCTTTCTACGATGTTGCGGAGTTCCAAGGCAGAAAGAAACATGGCAACCCTCTCCTGAGTGTGAGACAGCCAATCAGACAGCAAACACTGACTCTGAAAAAAATCCGGTCAGCTTTACGGAACAGCTACAGCATAAAACATGCCCCGAATTTCGCCCTGCAGCTCATCGGCAAATCAATGGTTTAGCAAACTCGCCTATAAACAGCCTCATGCAATATGCAAGAAAGGCGATTTGGGACGATGCAAATTGCAATTTGGCGAGGCCCGGTTTGCATTGACGGCGCACGACAGTAAAAATGCGGCCGGTTAATTCAGTATCCGCTGACCCTACTCACACGCAAGGAGGCATCATGGGTTCATTGACCTGTGTCACTACCGTCGGGCTGATAGTTGCCGGGCTATCGACCGTCGTTCTCGCGGCGAAACTCGAAGACGTCGCGCCCTTCCCCAAGCCCGAAAGCGGCTTTACACGACAAGTCATTCACCTGGCGCCACAGAAGCAGGAAGACAACTACCAGGTCGAGATTCTTGCCGGCAAGACCTTGACCGTTGACTGCAATCGCCAGCGCCTGGGCGGCATGCTCGAGGAGAAGAACCTCGAGGGCTGGGGCTATCCGTTTTACCGTCTGGAACAAGTGATCGGCCCGATGAGCACGCTGATGGCCTGTCCTGATGGCAAACGCAGGCAGGAGTTTGTCCCGGTCGTCGGTGACGGTTTCATGTTGCGCTACAACAGCAAGCTGCCGATCGTGCTGTATGTGCCCAAGGATGTTGAAGTGCGTTATCGGGTCTGGTCTGCGTCCAGCGAGGTGGAAAAGGCCGTTCAACAATAACCTGATGCAAAACCTGTGGGAGCGGGGCCCGATTGGCCTCCTGCTCACGCCGGGGCGTCGGCCAATGCGGCCCGTTCAGCGACATGGCGCAGACTGTCGAAATTGATGTTAGCGCCGGAGTCGATGGCCACCAACGTTTGCCCCCGCACGCCCGTCTGCGCCACGTACTTTTTGATGCCTGCCACGGCCAACGCGCCGGAAGGTTCGGTGATCGAGCGCGTATCGTCGTAGATGTTCTTGATCGCTGAGCAAAGTTCGTCGTTGCTCACAGTCAGCACTTCATCCACGCAAAACCGGCAGACTTCAAAACCATAAGCGCCGATCTGGGCCACGGCGACGCCATCGGCGAAAGTACCGACGCTCGGCAAGACAACGCGCTCGCCGACCTGTAACGCAGCGCACAGACACGCGGAATGTTCCGACTCGACGCCGATGATGCGGATTTCAGGGCGCAGGTATTTGACGTAGGCGGCGATGCCTGCGATCAGGCCGCCACCACCCACGGGTACGAAGATCGCGTCGAGCGGCCCTTGGTGCTGGCGCAGGATTTCCATGGCGACGGTGCCCTGCCCTGCGATCACGTCCGGGTCGTCGAACGGCGAGACAAAGGTGCGGCCGGTTTGCTCGGCCAGGTTCAATGCGTACGCCAGGGCAAATGGAAAACTCTCCCCGTGCAACACGGCCTCAGCGCCCCGACTGCGGACCCCGAACACCTTCAATTCCGGCGTTGTGGCGGGCATGACGATGGTCGCGGCAATCCCCAACTCACGCGCTGCCAGTGCCACGCCCTGGGCATGATTACCGGCGGAAGCGGTGATCACCCCGCGGGACTTTTGCGCATCGCTCAGTTGCACCAGTTTGTTGTAGGCGCCACGAATTTTGAAGGAAAAGGTTGGCTGCAAGTCCTCGCGCTTCAGCAGAATCTGGTTACCCAAGGCTTCGGACAGTGCCGGCGCCGCTTGCAATGGCGTTCGTACCGCCAGCTCATACACGGGCGCGGCCAGGATCTTTTTCACGTAGTGCTCGAGCAGGGTTTGCTGGTTGGGTGTGCTATGCATGGTCGTCTCCTGACGTTGTTCAGAACCCAGGAGACAGAAAGTAAAAACCCGCCTCTAGGGCGGGTTGGGTGCTGCAGTCGTGAGCTAGCCCGCCAAATAAGGAATGGCGGTAATAATGCTTGGCTGGCAGCGCAATACGGTGGAAGTCATGGCTGGAAATTAGCCGGGCGCCGAGGGCAAGTCAATGGTCAATTTTCTTTGGCTTCTGTAGGCTCGGGATTCTGCTCATTGTCCCAAGGAAGGAAACCATGAAGTCTGTCGCCCTGCCCCTGATTGCCCTGCTCGCCTTTGCTGGCTACACCGTTTCGGTGATGCTCCAGGCAGAACAGTCGTTGATCGAGTTTGGCATCAGCCTGATGTCGCGGCCTGATACGGCGCAGGTGGTGATTGATCTGTACCTGCTGGCGACGCTGGCCGGGGTGTGGATGTACACGGATGCGCGTAAGCGTGGGCGGTCAGCATTGTCAGTCATTCCCTATCTTTTACTCACTGCGGTTTTTGTGTCGATTGGGCCGTTGTTGTATCTCGTGGTTCGTGGAATACAGGATCGGAAGTTGTGCTCTTGATGCCGCTTTCGCGAGCAAGCCCGCTCCCACTTTTAATCTCTGGTGTTCATCCGTTTTGTGCTCACAGGAGATCTAATGTGGGAGCGGGCTTGCTCGCGAAGACGGCTTGACATTCAACGCATTCATTTCGCCAACCGTCTGAGCCCCAACACCATCACCCCCGCCCCCAGCATCATCGCCGTGAGAAACAACGGGTATGAAACCCACCACGGCGTGCCCGCGGTCATCATGCTGAACTCGGACATGCCGCCAATGCTCGCAATCAGGTTCAGCGGCAAAAACACTACGTTGATCAGCGTCAGTTTGCGCAGCAGGTTGTTCATGCTGTTGTTCATCAGGTTACCCCGGGCGTCGATAAGCCCGGAGAACACCGTGGAGTAAATTTCCGCCTGTTTGTAGCACTGGTTGTTTTCGATGATCAGGTCGTCGATCAGGCCGATGGCCTCGGCGCTGAAGCGCTCCTTTTCCGCGTGATTGCGCAGCCGGGTCAGGACCGCGCCGTTGCTGTGAATCGCGTTGATGTAATAAATCAGGCTTTCGCTGAGGTTGAACATCTGGATCAGGTGCTGGTTCTGCATCGACGCGTTGAATTTTTGCTGCAACTCGCGCGCAACCAGCTTGATCACCTTGAGGTGGCCCAGGTAGTGATGGATGTTGTTGAACAGCAGGTCGAGCAGTACATCCAGTGGCGTGTTCAACTTCTGCCGGGTGCCGAGCCCATGCAGCGGTGAATCGTCGGTGGCGATCACCAGCAATCGCTGCGCACAAAACAACAAACCGCAGGACGACACTTCGAATGCGAGGCTGCCAGCGCCGGAATAGTTTTCCGGACGCTTCCAGATCAGGAACAAGTTGTCGGGATGAAACTCGATACGCGACACCTCGTCCGGGTCCAGCGCCGAGGCCAGCGCGTGTTCATCGAGTTTGAAATGGCTGTGCAGCAAGTCGCGCTCGGCCGCGTCGGGGTTGCTGAACAGCATCACTTCAGCGTCCAGCCGTTCGACCGCTTGCAGCGCACCGTGGGTCAGTTGAAAGCTCTTGATCATCGGCCTGTCACCAGGCCTGGCCGCGACGTTTCAGTTCCAGCCGGCGGACGAACTCTTCCAGTACCAGCGAGTACAAATCGTCCTGCAAGTACGCGTCTTCGATGCCCGCGTCCATGTTCGGGTTGTCGTTGACCTCGATCACCACCACCTTGTCACCGGACTGCTTGAGGTCGACGCCGTAGAGGCCGTCGCCAATGAGGTTGGCGGTTTTCACCGCCAGCTCCACGACGGCGCGCGGTGCTTCGTGAACCGCCAGGGTGCGGCATTCGCCGTTGATGTCCTGACCCTTGGCCTTGTGGTTGTAGATCTGCCAGTGGCCCTTGGACATGAAATATTGGCAGGCAAAGATCGGTTTGCGGTTGAGCACACCAATGCGCCAGTCGTATTCGGTGTAGAAGAACTCCTGAGCCAGCAACAGCACCGAGTGCTCAAACAGTTCGGCGGTCGCTTCGAGCAAGGCTTGCTGGCTTTCGACCTTGATCACCCCTCGGGAGAAGCAACCGTCGGGGATCTTCAACACCAGCGGAAACCCCAGCCGCTCACCGACCCGTTCGAAGTCTTCCGGTCGTTCCTTGTAGAGGATTTCGGTGGCGGGCATGCCCAACTGATGGCTGTTGAGCAGGTCGGTCAGGTAGACCTTGTTGGTGCAGCGCAGGATCGAGGCCGGATCATCCATTACCACCAGCCCTTCGCTCTCGGCTTTCTTGGCGAAGCGGTAGGTGTGGTTGTCGACGCTTGTCGTCTCGCGGATCAGCAGGCCGTCGTATTCGGCGATGCGCGCGTAGTCCTTGCGCTCGATCAGCTCCACGTCGATGCCCAATGTCTTGCCGACGCGTACGAAATTGTCCAGCGCCTTGGGGTTGGACGGCGGCAGTGCTTCCTGCGGATCGTGCAGGATCGCCAAGTCATAGCGGGCCACTCGTCGCGAACGGGGGATGCGCCAGATCTTGCGGCTGAAACTGTCGAGTGAATGGGCGAACTGATCTTCCTGATCTTCACGCAACTTGTGCAAGGCGCCAGACTTTATCCCTTCAATGTGCCAACCGTTAGTTCGACGAAACTCAACTAACAATATCGGGCACGGAAACACTTCAAACAACTGTCGCGCCAAATCCTGTAACGGCTCGATGTGCGTCTTGCCAAAATACAGGGTCAAGGTAAAGCCTTCGGTATCGCTGTAAAGATGATGACTGAGGGCTTTCTCCAGGGTTTTATCCAGGTCATCCAGCGCCAGGCCGTACAGCGATTTCTTGGTCAGCTCGCTGATGGTGCGCACTGACGGAATGACCTTGTGCCCCCTTGCCTCGGCCAGCAGCGAGCAGTAATACCCGTGCCCGAGGTACTTGTAGCTGCGGCACAGGTTGATCACCTGAACCCGTTTACCCTGCTCGTTATCGCGGGTCTGCTCGAGGTATTCCTGCGCCGTGACGATGTCTTCGCTGGGAAAGTAGGACGCCCAGTCTTCCTTGCGTTCGACGATGATAATCAACTGGCTGGAGGTTCTAACCGTGTCATTTAAAAAAGTTGCCGCCGGCAAAGTTTGCTCGGATACTTCGCGCCAATGACCCTGTACCGCTGACATAGTGATTGATCCGTTGGAGAACAAGACCTTTCCTATTAAGCACGAACTTTTTCGAAAGTCCCGTTTCGTTACGCAACTTTTACGGCGGTCATATGAATCCTGTCTTTCGCTTGGCGGTAGTTGAAGACTTACCCGCGTTACTGGCACTCGAACAGCAATGCTTCACCACGGACCGGCTCACCAGTCGCAGTTTTCAATGGATGATCACCCGTGCTCACGGACGACTGCTGGTGGCCCAGCGTGGAGAGCAATTGCTGGGTTACGCGGTGGTGTTGTTTCACCGAGGCACATCGCTGGCGCGGCTCTATTCGATTGCCATCGCTGAGCAGGCTCGCGGCAGCGGGCTCGGCAAGCAATTGCTTGAACGCATCGAGGCTTGTGCCCTGGAACACGACTGCGCTTACTTACGGCTGGAAGTGCGCATCGACAACCCCGCCGCCATTGCCCTGTATGAACGCAACGGTTACCGGCGCTTCGCGTTGATCCATGATTATTACCAGGACCACGCCGACGCACTGCGCCTGGAGAAACGTATCCTTGAGCATCGCGACTCGCGCAATATCAACGTGCCCTGGTACGCCCAGACCACCGATTTCACCTGCGGCCCGGCGTGCCTGTTGATGGCCATGGGCGCACTGCAAACCGAGCGCGTGCTGGAGCGCCGCGAAGAATTGCAGATCTGGCGTGAGGCGACCACCGTATTCATGACCTCTGGCCACGGCGGTTGCAGCCCTCAAGGCCTGGCACTGGCGGCAGCGCGGCGCGGGTTTCGCGTGCGTTTGCAAGTGAGCATGGCCGGGCCGTTGTTTCTCGATGGCGTGCGCGATGAGCATAAAAAAGACGTCATGCGCCTGGTGCACGAGGAGTTCGCGGCACAGTTGAACGCCACTGACGTCGAACAGGTGCTCGGCGGGCCGCTGGACCTGCCACGATTATTAGCCGATGCCGGGCAGCCGCTGGTGCTGATCAGCAGTTATCGGCTGACCCGTTCCAAATCGCCGCACTGGGTGGTCATCACCGATTGCGATGAAGAGTTTGTGTACCTGCACGACCCGGATGTCGATCATAGCCAGCATCGTCAGCCCATGGACTGTCAGCATCTGCCGGTCAGCCATGGGGAGTTCGAGAAGATGTGCAGCTTCGGGAGGGGCAAGCTCAGGGCAGCGGTGATTCTGTATGGGCGGGAGTAATCACTGAGTTTGTGTCCAGTCCAGCGCGCGCCATCGCGAGCAGGCTCGCTACCCCATTCGATCTCGGTCAAATGTGGGAGCGAGCCTGCTCGCGAGGGCGCGCGCATGATTGTTACTTGAGCCCGACCTTGTACAACACGCCATCGTCCTCATCGGTGAGCACATACAAATACCCGTCCGGCCCCTGCCGCACATCCCGAATGCGTTGGTTCAGCTCGCCCATCAAACGCTCTTCGTGAACCACCCTGTCGCCGTCGAACTGCAGGCGAATCAGCTCCTGACTCACCAGCGCACCGATAAACACGTTGTGCTGCCAGACCTTGAAACGGTCAGCGTCGTAAAACGCCATGCCGCTCAGGCCAGGGGATTTTTCCCAGACGTGGTGCGGCGGGACGGTGCCTTCGGCGGTCTTGCCCGTGGATTCGGGAATCGGTTGACCAGAGTAATTGATGCCATGGGTTGCCAGCGGCCAGCCGTAATTCTTGCCGCGCTCGATGATGTTGATCTCGTCACCGCCACGCGGGCCGTGTTCGTTTTCCCAGAGCACGCCGGTCCAGGGATTGAGCGCCGCGCCTTGTGGATTGCGCTGGCCGTAAGACCAGATTTCCGGGCGCACGCCCGCTTGGCCGACAAAGGGGTTGTCGTCGGGCACCTTGCCGTCCGGGTAGATCCGCACGACCTTGCCTTGCAGCTTGTCCAGATCCTGCGCGGTCGGCCGGTCATTATTCTCGCCGAGGGTGATGAACAGGTAGCCGTCGCGGTCGAACACCAGTCGCGAGCCGAAGTGATTGCCGACCGAGAGTTTGGGCTCCTGACGGAAGATCACGTTGAAATTCCTGATCGCTGTCAGGTCTTCCGACAGTTGTCCGCGACCGACCGCCGTGCCCGCCTTGTTCCCCTCGCCGCCACCTTCGGCGTAGGACAGATAAACGGTGCGGTCCTGTTTGAAGTCGGGCGAGAGCACCACATCAAGCAGGCCGCCCTGCCCTTTGGCCCACACCTTCGGCACGCCACTGAGCGGCGCCGACAGTTTACCCTCGGCGCTGACCACACGCAGGTTGCCGGGCCGTTCGGTCACCAGCATTCCTTTGCGATCGGGCAGAAACGCCAAGGCCCACGGGTGATCCAGCCCCTTGACGATCGGTGTGACCTCAAGGGTGCCCTGTTCGCTTTTCAGCGCTTGCGCGGGCGCCGCGAAAACAGGTGCGGCGGCGCTGATCAGTGCGCTGGCACACACGGTGGCCAGGAGGGTTTTACGCGACATGCACGATTCCTTTTGTCGTCTGAATGGCTGGCAAGACCTGCGTCCTGTCGCTCAACGGTTGCTGGTGTCTGCGTCCCGATGAGGCGGGTTGGGGATGAATTTCGGTGGACTGGCGGGCGCCGGCCGGTCCTGGGGATAGCGGTTACCGATACCGCCATTGTCCAGCGTCGGAGGCCGCGGAACGGGAACCGTGTTCGGCCCGCGAATCGCTGGCGCATTGGGTTGGGTGCCTTGCATGCTGTTGGGGTTGGTCCGGCGGATCGGGCTGTTGTAAGGGTTGCTGGCGGCGCCCGTCGGGCTCTGGGCCAACAGTAAAGGGAATGTGGGCGACGGGGCCGCAGCCTGGGCCAGATTGCTCAGCACGCCACTCAGGGCCAACGCGGTGACGCCCAGCACAAATCGGTTCATGGGTAGCCTCTCTACGTGGATAGAGCCTTCGATAGCACGCTACGCCCAGGGTTCGGATTTGTTAACCAAAACCTCCCCGGCAAGATGTAACACGAAGTTGATCCCCCGGCCGGACGGGGTCGTACGCCGCTGAAACTTTTGCGCAGGGCCACGGGTCACCTGATCATCACTCGCGAGTAGACGACCATGGCACGGGCAATCTGGAAAGGCGCGATCAGTTTCGGACTGGTGCATATCCCTGTGGCGCTGGTCTCGGCGACGTCTTCGCAAGGGGTGGATTTCGACTGGCTCGACAGCCGCAGCATGGACCCGGTGGGCTATAAGCGCGTGAACAAGGTCACCGGCAAGGAAGTGACCAAGGAGCACATCGTCAAGGGCGTGCAGTACGAAAAGGGTCGCTACGTGGTGCTCAGCGAAGAGGAAATCAAGTCGGCGCACCCGCTGTCCACGCAGACCATCGACATTTTTTCCTTCGTCGACAGCGAACAAATCCCCCTGCAAAACATCGACACGCCCTATTACCTGGCGCCGGATAAACGCGGAGGCAAGGTGTATGCGCTGTTACGGGAAACGCTGAGTAAAACCAACAAGGTTGCCCTCGCCCACGTCGTGTTGCATACCCGTCAGCATTTGGCCGCGCTGATGCCGTTGGACTCGGCCATGGTGCTGGTGATGCTGCGCTGGCCGGCGGAAGTGCGCAGTCTCGACACGCTCGAACTGGGCAGCGAGGTGACAAAAGCGGAATTGGCCAAGGGTGAACTGGAAATGGCTAAACGCTTGGTGGAGGACATGAGCGGCGACTGGAGCCCGGACGATTATCGCGACAGTTTCGAAGACAAGATCATGGCGCTGGTCGAGAAAAAGGCTAACGAAGGGAAGATTGAGGATGTTGAGTCGGCGACGGACGAAGAGGAACGTAAGACAGCGGATGTTATCGATTTGACCGAGTTGCTCAAGCGCAGTTTGGGGGGCAAGGCTGGCGGTAAAGCGGTGGCCAAAGCGAAGTCGACGGAGAAGCCGGCGGCGGCGAAAAAAACTACGAAACGGTCGAGTGGTTGACCGATTGTTGGGGACCCGAAAGTTTCGGGGAGCGTTTGCCGGCCTCATCGCGGGCAAGCCCGCTCCCACAGGGTTTAGCGTTGATTACGCGATCGATGGCAAACACTGAAACTTGTGGGAGCGTTTGCCCGCGATGGCGTAGTGAGAGGCGACGCAAACATCAGATCCAGACAAAAATCGCCAACAACCCGGCAAAAATCGCCCACTTCTCCAGGTAATACAGCTTGCGGTTACGCTTCTTCAACGCTTTGCCCCGCAGGCGAACCTTGTAGATTTTGGTGAACAGACGATTGATGCCTCCGGTCTTGTCGCCCTCATCGTTTGGCGCGCCCGCCGCCGACATCACGTTACGGCTGAACCAGCCATTCAACGCCGCCGCCCAGCGATACTTCATCGGTCGCTCGATGTCGCAGAACAAAATGATGCGGTTCTGTTGGGTGGTGTTTTCGGCATAGTGAATGAAGGTCTCGTCGAACATCACCGCTTCGCCGTCACGCCAATGGTAGTTTTCGCCATCGACGTTGATGTAGCAACCGGCGTCGTTCGGCGTCTCCAGGCCCAGGTGATAACGGTACGAACCGGCATACGGATCGCGGTGGCGCACCAGCTTCGAGCCCGGCGGCAGTTCGGCGAACATCGCCGCCTTGATCGAGCCGATGCTCTGCACCAGTTCGGTGGTGCGCGGGCAAAGCTTCATTGCCGATGGATGGCTGTCGCCGTACCACTTCAGATAGAAACGCTTCCAGCCGGTTTTGAAGAACGAGTTGAAGCCGACATCGTCGTACTGGTTCGAACGCTTGATCTCACCCGCCTTGAGCAGGTTCTGGCCTTCGGCGCGGATTTCTTCCCAATGGGTCTGCAACGGGCTCAGGTCCGGGAAGTCGGCCGGATCAAAGTATGGCTTGTTGGGGATTTTCGAGAACAGATAGAGGAAGCAATTGATCGGCGCGAGAAACGTCGAGTGATCGCTCAGTTGGCGACCCAGCTTGTGGCGCACGCGACCGCGCAGGTGGACGTACGCAATCGATACAACATAAATAGCGGCAATGATCAGTTTCACGGAAATCGTCACACGTCAGAAGTGAACAAACTGCGTCCCCGGCCAGCCCAACGGCTCAAGGATCTTGTGCAGCGTCTGAATACGAAACAGCGTTCCTGAGGCGCGTCCTTGAGCATGCCGGCGGCCGGCATCCGGTTGAGAGATGGCATTTTAGTCACAGTTTGTAACCAATAGTTAACCTTCAGATGTGAAAATCTGTCCGCTGGTACCGCCAAAGCGCCCGTGCGGCCTCAACGCCCTATCGTTTAAAGAGCCAGACCAGTACAATCGCCGCCAAACATTACGCGCCCCCCTTGGTTGATGACGGGAATGAACCCCGTCTCAGCGCACTTTGACTCGGGCCAAGCGCTCCAACTGCTGCTGTCCACTTATTGCCAGATGGACCTTCCGCTTCTGACCGGGATGCATTTCCCGTGGTTTGAATACCGGAAACGGGTACTGAATCGGTACTGCCGCAACCCTAGCTACTCTGAATGCTTCGCAGGAAAAACCTTTGATCTCTACAGCTAACATCACGATGCAGTTCGGCGCCAAGCCGCTATTCGAAAACGTTTCGGTCAAATTCGCCGCGGGCAACCGCTACGGCCTGATCGGCGCCAACGGTTGCGGCAAGTCGACTTTCATGAAAATCCTCGGCGGCGACCTCGAGCCGTCCGGCGGCCAGGTCATGCTCGAGCCGAACGTGCGTCTGGGTAAATTGCGCCAGGACCAGTTCGCCTACGAAGAATTCACCGTGATCGACACCGTGATCATGGGTCACGAAGAACTGTGGAAGGTTAAAGCCGAGCGCGACCGCATCTACTCGCTGCCGGAAATGACCGAAGAAGACGGCATGGCCGTGGCCGAGCTGGAAACCGAATTCGCCGAAATGGACGGCTACACCGCCGAATCCCGTGCCGGCGAACTGTTGCTGGGCCTGGGTATCGGCATCGAGCAGCACTTTGGCCCGATGAGCGAGGTTTCCCCAGGCTGGAAACTGCGCGTATTGCTGGCGCAGGCGCTGTTCTCCGATCCTGAAGTGCTGTTGCTCGACGAACCGACCAACCACCTGGACATCAACACCATCCGCTGGCTGGAAAACATCCTGACCCAACGCTCCAGCCTGATGATCATCATCTCTCACGACCGTCACTTCCTGAACAGCGTGTGCACTCACATGGCTGACCTGGATTACGGCGAGCTGCGCCTGTTCCCGGGCAACTACGACGAGTACATGACCGTGGCGACCCAGTCCCGCGAGCAACTGCTGTCGGACAACGCCAAGAAGAAAGCCCAGATTTCCGAACTGCAATCGTTCGTCAGCCGCTTCTCGGCCAACGCCTCGAAAGCCAAGCAGGCCACTTCCCGCGCCAAAGCGATCGACAAGATCCAACTGGCCGAGGTCAAGCCTTCGAGCCGTGTGAGCCCGTTCATCCGTTTCGAACAAACCAAGAAGCTGCACCGTCAGGCGGTCATCGTCGAGCGCATGGCCAAAGGTTTCGACGGCAAGACACTGTTCAAGGACTTCAGCTTCCAGGTTGAAGCTGGCGAGCGCGTTGCGATCATCGGCCCGAACGGTATCGGTAAAACCACCCTGCTGCGCACCCTGGTCAACGAACTGACCCCGGACGCCGGCACCGTGAAATGGACCGACGCCGCGGAACTGGGCTACTACGCTCAGGACCACGCGCACGACTTCGAAGACGACTGCAACCTGTTCGACTGGATGGGCCAGTGGACCCAGGGCGGCGAGCAAATCGTTCGCGGCACCCTTGGGCGCATGCTGTTCTCCAACGACGAGATCCTCAAGTCGGTCAAAGTCATCTCCGGTGGTGAGCAAGGTCGGATGCTGTTCGGCAAGCTGATCCTGCAAAAGCCGAACGTGCTGATCATGGATGAACCGACCAACCACTTGGACATGGAATCCATCGAGGCGCTGAACCTGGCGCTGGAAAACTACCCGGGCACGCTGATCTTCGTCAGCCACGACCGTGAGTTCGTATCGTCGCTGGCGACCCGCATCATCGAGTTGAGCGCCAACGGCGTGATCGACTTCAGCGGCACCTATGACGATTACCTGCGCAGCCAAGGCGTCGTGTTCTAAACAAGCCTGCTTCGACTGAAAGCCCCGTCCTTGTGACGGGGCTTTTTGCATTTTCAGTATCAAACAGCTTGAGCCTGCGCTAACCCGATCGTGTAGGAGCTGGCTTGCCAGCGATGGCGATCTCGCGGACGCCATCGCCGGCAAGCCAGCTCCTTAACGTTAGCGATCAGTCTGGAGAAAGTAGTTAGCCTGCTTTCTTTTATTCCACACCCGCGCCATGATGCAGTTCTCCCACCGCCGCCCGCGAACGAGCCCTATGTCTGCGCCGCAACTGCCACCGCAAAGCTCCATGGCGATCACCCTGCAGATCGTCTCCATCGTTTTCTATACCTTTATTGCCTTCCTCTGCATCGGCCTGCCGATTGCGGTGTTGCCAGGTTATGTCCACGAGCAGCTCGGTTTCAGTGCGGTCGTGGCCGGGTTGACCATTGGTTCGCAATACCTCGCCACCCTGCTCAGCCGTCCGATGGCCGGGCGCATGTCGGACAGCATCGGCACCAAACGCTCGATTGTTTACGGGTTGTCGGGGATTGTCTTGAGCGGCGCGCTGACGTTGCTGTCGACACTGCTGCAAAGCTTTCCGCTGACGAGCCTGTTGATCCTGATCGCCGGCCGCTTGTTGCTGGGCATCGCACAGGGCTTGATCGGCGTGGGCACCATCAGTTGGTGCATGGGCCAGGTCGGTGCGGAACACACCGCGCGTTCGATCTCGTGGAATGGCATCGCATCCTACGGGGCCATTGCGATTGGCGCACCGCTCGGCGTGGTGATGGTGGCGGAATACGGCTTTGCCAGCCTCGGGATCGCGCTGTCGGCGCTGGCCGCGTTAGCGCTGCTGCTGATCCGCAACAAACCCTCGGTGCCGGTGGTTCGCGGCGAGCGTCTGCCCTTCTGGGCGGTGTTCGGGCGTATTGCGCCGTTCGGCGCGAGTTTGAGCCTGGCGTCAATCGGCCACGGCACGTTGACCACCTTTATTACCCTGTATTACGTCAACCGTGGCTGGACCGGCGCCGCGTACTGCCTGACGGTGTTCGGCGTGTGCTTCATTCTGGCGCGACTGCTGTTCATTTCGAGCATCAGCCGTTTTGGTGGGTTCACTTCGGCGATTGTCTGCATGAGCATTGAAACAGCGGGCCTGGTGCTGCTGTGGCTCGCGCCGTCGACCGGTTTTGCGCTGATCGGCGCGGGTCTGGCCGGGTTTGGCTTGTCGCTGGTGTACCCCGCGCTGGGGGTGGAAGCCATCAAACAGGTACCCAACTCCAGTCGGGGCGCGGGTTTGAGTGCTTATGCGGTGTTTTTCGATCTGGCGCTGGCGATTGCCGGACCGCTGATGGGCGCGGTGGCGTTGAACCTGGGGTATTCGTGGATTTTCTTCAGTGCGGCAATGTTGTCGATTACCGGCCTGGCGCTGACTCTGTTACTGAAACGCCGCGCACTAACCCTGTAGGAGCCCGGATTAGCGGCGATGGCGATTTCGAGGGCGCCATCGCCGGCAAGCCAGCTCCCACACGGGGTGCGTGAACCCTATTGATCGGCGGTTTGCATGCCGGCGCGGGTCGGTTTGCCCAATGCGTGGGAGAAGAAGCGTCCAGCTTCGGAAATCATGTTGCGGTGGATGTCCTCGCGATCGACACCGTCGGCATCGGTGCACAGCGCCGGCATCGCCGCGATCTGTTCTTCGTTGCACGGCGCCATGAACACGAAGTGCCCTGCCCCGGCCAGTAACTTGAAGTCCGGTGCCGTCGGCAGTTTGCGCGCCAGTGCGGCGGCATTTTTGTCGAAGGCCACCAGTTTATCGCCGTCACCGCTGTACAGCAGCACCGGCACATGCACGTCGGCCAGGGTATGACGGCCGAACTTCAGGCTCAACGGCGCCATCAGCAACAGCGCGTGAACCCGTGGATCCGCCACCGGCTGCAAGTCATCACGGTCGACGATCAATTCGCCTTGGGTGTTGCAAGCATCACGGTCGTCCGGACGCTCCTGGCAATAGCGACGCAGTCGATCCAGATCCGGCGTCGCGCCCGACAGAATCAGCGCCGTCTCCCCACCGGCCGAATAACCGATTACCCCCACCTGATCGGCATTGACGAACGGCGCGAGCATGCGGTCGCCCAGCGTCGCGGTAATGGCTTCGGAAATCTGGATCGGCCGTCCGTACAGGTTGCTCAAGGTGCCGAGGCGACTGTGGTCTTTCGAGTTATCGCCGGGATGAATCACCGCCACCACGACAAAACCCTTGCGCGCCAGCGAGGTGGCGAGGTCGTGCAGGGCCAGCGGGGTTCCGGTGTTGCCGTGGGACAACATCAGCATCGGGAAGCGGCCAATGGCGACGCGGGTGTCTTCGCCCGCTTCGACCGTGTAGCCCTCGAGTTTGCTGGAGTGTTCGCGGTCGCTGGAGGGGTAGAACGCGATGGCGCGCATCGGTTGCAGGTCCAGCGGGTCGAGAAAACTCATCTCATGGAAACCGACGCTCCAGTGAGGATGCGGCGCAGGCGCGGCGTGCACTGAATTCAGGCTGCTGAGCAGGCAAATCAGTAACGTTGCACAAAGACGCACCATGGGATGCCCCACCTTTGTTACTTGACCGGGAAGCCCGTTCTCCATCGACTGCCGAGGAAGCGGCCTTGTACCCGCATTTGCGGCCAGCAAGGTCGTTACAGAACGGGGACGTTAAACCCTCGACTGCATAACCTGGGCCACAACATGAAAGATTGCGCAATGTTCAGAAACAAAAAACTCCGTATCTGACCTTGCGGGATCAGAATACAGAGTTTTTTGGGGTGTTGCCCGAGCTGATTTAAACCTTTACGCAAGCCTTACGCGACGGCGAACAGTTGCTCGCTGATTTGCGTGCGGGCATCGCTCATGGCTTTGGTGCGCACTTCGTCACCGTACGCCAGGCCTTCAGCACGGACGAACTCGATGTCGGTGATCCCGAGGAAGCCGAACAGCAACTTCAAATACTCTTCGTGCGCAACACCGGACGCCTGACCGGCATGCAAACCGCCGGAAGTCGAAACGATCACGACTTTCTTGCCACCGCACAGACCTTCAGGGCCGGCTTCGGTGTAACGGAAGGTCTGACCGGCAACGGCGATACGGTCAATCCAGGCCTTAAGTTGGGTCGGGATAGTGAAGTTGTACATCGGTGCTGCGATGACGACGGCATCGGCGGCGAGGAATTCGGCCAGCGTCGAAGCGCTCAATTCAGCTTCGTGCTGCTGCGCGGCGTTGCGCAGTTCAGCGGTGGTGCCGGCGGCGACCAGGGTCGTGGCGGAGAAGTGGCTGATGGCATCGCTGGCCAGGTCGCGGTAAGTCACGACGGCGGTCGGCTCGGCGGTTTTCCAGGCGTTGACGACTTCGCTGCTCAGCTGACGGGAAGCCGAGTTGTCACCAAGAATGCTCGAATCGATATGCAGTAGTTTCATGTGGGATCTCCAGGTGAGGATCGCCACGGGGCGATCTGATGGAGACAATCCTACAGACGAAACCAATAGCTGATTAGACCGCAACAATGCGATAGTTCGTCTCACTGATAGAACAATCGAGTTCAAACCATGCAAGACCTCAATGACCTCTACTACTTCGCCAAGGTGGTCGAAGCCGGCGGTTTCGCGGCAGCCGGGCGTTTGCTGGGGATTCCCAAGTCGCGGTTGTCACGCCGCATCGCCGAACTCGAAGAACGCCTGGGTGCGCGCCTGCTGCAACGCACCACCCGGCAACTTAAGTTAACGGCAGTGGGCGAGCGCTATTTGCGCCACTGTCAGGCGATGTTGCTGGAAGCCGAGATGGCCGATGAGGCCGTGGCCAGCATGTCCAGTGAACCTCGCGGACGCTTGCGGGTGTCCGCCCCCGTCGGGCTGGCTCACGAAATGTTGCCGACGGTGATCAGCAAATTCCTCGAGAAATACCCCCATGTTCAACTGGAGGTCATGCTGGTAAACCGCCGGGTTGACTTGGTGACCGAGGGCGTCGACGTCGCGCTGCGAGTTCGCGAGCCGGGTGATGAAGACCCGCTGCTGGTCACCCGGCGCCTGCGACAGGCGCAGATGCTGATGGTTGCCAGCCCGGATTTTCTGCATGGCCGGCAGATCAATCACCCCGAGGACCTCAAGGGCTTGCCGGTGCTCGGCGCACTTGAAGCGGACCGCATGGTGCACATCCGTATGCTCGACCAACAGGGTAAAAGTCATGAACTCGCCCTCGAGGCACGACTGGGCATCGATGACTTTATCGTGCGCAGGGCCTGCACCCTCGCCGGCCAGGGCTTTACCATGCTGCCGATGATGTATTGCGAAGAGGAATTGGCAAGCGGCGCGCTGGTGCAATTGCTGCCGGACTGGTCTTTACCTGGCGGCTGGCTGCAAGCGGTCTACCCTCATCGGCGCGGGGTGATGCCGGCCGTTCGCGCCTGGCTCGACCATTTGATCGAATCATTCAATGCCTGTGGGGACCGACTGATATGAAGGCTGGGCGTATGAGCGAAGAGGACGTCGCGCAATTCTGTCTCGCGTTGCCGGGGGCGCGGGAAGATTACAAATGGGGAGGCGTGCGGGTGTTTTCGATTGCCGGGAACAAGATGTTCGCCCTGCAAAACCTGCGTGGCGACTCATTGGCGTTCAAGGTCGACAAGGATCTGTTTCTGGGGCATTGCGACCGCCCGGGGATTCATCCGGCGCCGTATCTGGCGCGGGCCCAGTGGATCATCATGCCAACGCCCTACCCGCTGGGTAGCGAAGAACTGCAAGGGCTGCTGCAACGTTCTCATCAACTGGTGGTGCGCAAACTGCCCAAACGCACGCAGGTCGGGCTGCTGCTTTAAAGCAGCGCCAGATTGGCGCCGAGGAACAGTTGATCGATCCAGAACACTTGATGCAGCAGCACGATCACCCAGAACAGCAACTGAAACGACACTTTGCGGGTCTTGTGTCGAAACACCTGCTGCGCGAGCAAGGCGCCCGGCCAGCCGCCAGCGAGTTCCACCGCATGCAACACATTCTCCGGTGTACGCCAGCGGTCGGTGCGGGCCTTGCGTTTGTCGCTCCAATAAAGGAAGAACGCCAGCACGCTGACGATGCCGTAGGCTGCCAGGGGCACCAGAGAAATCCCTCGCAACCAGAACGACATCGAGCCGAACAACGGCAGCGCACACACCATCGCGAACACCAGCAATTTCAGCCGTGGGTTCTGGATCCCGCCGCCGGACCGGCCTCCGGGATTGTTGCGTGCGCTGGCGTCATTCATGGCTTGGCGGCGGTCCAGTCAACCCAGCCAAACTGCCACGTGGCGAGAATGAGCAGGCCGAAAGCGATGCGATACCAGGCGAACGCCGCGTAGCTGTGGCTGGCGATGAACTTGAGCAAGCCCCTGACGGCAATCATTGCGAAAATGAACGCGGTGACGAAGCCGATGGCGAACACCGGGAAGTCCGCCGGGACGAACAGGTCGCGGTATTTGTAACCCGAGTACACCGCCGCGCCGACCATGGTCGGCATCGCCAGGAAAAACGAAAACTCGGTGGCCGTCTTGCGCGACAGCCCGAACAGCAAACCGCCAATAATTGTCGAGCCTGAACGCGAGGTGCCCGGAATCATGGCCAGGCACTGGGCGAAACCGACTTTCAAGGCATCTTTCCAGGTGATCTCGTCAACGGTTTCGGCATGCACTTCATGCTGACGCTGCTCTGCCCACAACATCACGATGCCGCCCACGACCAATGCGGTGGCGACGGTAATCGGGTTAAACAGGTAATGGTGGATCAGGTCGGCGAAAACCACCCCCAGGACCACAGCCGGCATAAAGGCAATCAGCAGGTTGGCGGTAAAGCGTCGGGCGCCGGGCTGCGTCGGCAAACCGATGACGACATCGAAAATCTTGCGGCGAAATTCCCACACCACCGCGAGGATCGCCCCAAGCTGAATAATGATGTTGAATGCCATGGCCCGCTCGCCGCCGAAATTGAGCAGGTCGGCCACGATGATCTGGTGTCCGGTACTGGAAATGGGCAAAAACTCCGTCAGCCCTTCTACAACGCCAAGTATCAATGCCTGGAAGGCAGTCCAAAGATCCATCAATCCCCCAAAAAGCGATGCGCTACCGCATGCCCCGTTAATATTTTTCAAAACATTGACTGCGATCAGCGTAGCTGCAGCCCGACGCGCACAGAATCCAGACGGAACCGTAAAAATCCCGTGAAAAATCGACGTGGATTCAGGTTTTTCCGTGCGGGGCCGAAATCCTATCAGACAAGGCTGAATAACGCTGCCACGTTATTGGACTTGGGTCGGATATGCCCGATTGGCAAAGTGTGGTTGGATGCTGGCCGTCGTTTATTACAAGAAAAAGAAACAGGAGTGACCGCGTTATGAACAGCTTGCGCAATATGTCGATCAGCCGACGTCTGTGGCTGATTTTGATCGTGGCCGTCATGATGCTTTTGACGTTGGGCGTGTTGATGCTCAAACAGATTCACGAGGACCTCTATCACGCCAAGGCGCAGAAAACCCAGCACGTCGTGCAGACGGCCAGCGGCATTCTGACCTACTACCACGGGCTCGAAACCGCCGGCACGCTGACGCGCGAGGCCGCGCAAAAACAAGCGCTGACTGCCGTTCGCGGCCTGCGCTATGACCAGAACGATTACTTCTGGATCAACGACCTGACGCCAGTGATGATCATGCACCCGGCCAACCTGAAACTCGATGGCCAGAACCTCTCGGCGATCCGCGACCCGGACGGGTTTGCGCTGTTCAATGAAATGGTCGCCCTCGCCAAGGCCAAGGGCGCCGGTGCGATCGACTATCGTTGGCCGAAACCGGGCGCCAGCGAGCCGGTCGCCAAAACCTCCTACGTCAAACTCTTCGAACCGTGGGGCTGGGTGATCGGCTCGGGCGTGTACATCGATGACATGCAAGCCGAGTTTATGGGCCAGGTCTGGAAGGCGTCCGTTGTAGGGCTGGTGATCGCCGCCATCATGGCGTTGCTGGTGATCCTGATTGCCCGCAGCATCGTCCGCCCGCTGCAGGACACCGTGAACGCCATGGCCAACATCGCCAGCGGCGAGAGCGATCTGACGCGTAGCCTCGACACCCATGGCCAGGACGAAGTCACGCAGCTGGCACACCATTTCAACGCGTTCACCGCCAAGCTGCGGCGGGTGATTGGTGAATTGCAGGTGTCCGCCAGTGCCCTGGGCCAGTCGTCCAGCGAACTGGGCAACGACGCCGTCGAGGCTCAGCAACGCAGCCAGCAGCAATCGCAACAGATGGAACTGGTGGCCACGGCCATCAATGAAGTGACCTATGGCGTGCAGGACGTGGCGAAGAACGCCGAACATGCCGCCAGTGAAATGCGCGATGCCGAGTCTCAGGCGCAGCAGGGCCAGGTCAACATCGACAGCAGCCTGCAACAAATCGACAAACTGTCTTCGACGATTGATCAGGCCGTGGAGGTCATCCGCACCCTCGCCGCCGAAAGCACTCAGATCGGCAGCGTACTGGAAGTGATCCGTTCCATCGCCGAGCAAACCAACCTGCTGGCCCTCAACGCGGCCATCGAAGCCGCCCGTGCCGGTGAGCAAGGTCGCGGGTTTGCCGTCGTCGCCGATGAAGTGCGCCTGCTGGCTCAGCGCACGCAGAAGTCCACTGCCGAGATCCAGGCGATGATCGAACGCCTGCAAAGCCACTCCGAAGCGGCGGTCAAGGTGATCGGCGACAGCAGCCGCGCCTCGCAAGTGACCATCGAACAGGCCGGCCTCGCCGGTGCAAGCCTGAATGCCATTGGCCAGGCACTGCGCAATCTCAACGGGTTGAACGCGTCCATTGCCAGCGCCACTCTGCAACAGGCCCATGTGGTCGAAGACATCAACCAGAATGTGACCCAGGCGGCCGGTTTGTCCCACAGCACGGCGCTGGCGGCGGAACAGTCGAGCGTGGCCAGCGCCCACCTCAAGGATTTGAGTGAACAGTTGAACGGGTTGCTCAAGCAATTTCGCGTGTAGGCGCCAGGCCTGTCGGATCACCGCACCGCAGCGATGGCGACCATGAAATCACCATCGCCGGCAAGCCGGGCTCCTACAAGTCAGCGGGAGCATTCTCCACTGCCAGCGCAGCCTCATCGCCACAATCCGGGTACAATCCGCCCCCCTCTTTTTCTCCTCCAAGGAACCTCCATGTCCGGGCTTGAACTGTTTGCCGCCGCCCTCGGTGTCATTGCCGTCTGGTTGACGGTCAAACAGAACCCCTGGTGCTGGCCGATCGGCCTGGTCATGGTGTCGCTTTACAGCTGGGTCTTTTTTGAAGTGAAGCTGTATTCGGACATGCTCTTGCAGGTGATCTACGCAGCGTTGCAGCTCTATGGATGGTGGCAGTGGACGCGCGCGGGGGATGCGCGGCAAGGGCGACAAGTCAGCCAACTCGGGGGCAAATCGATTGCGACAAGTCTGGTCATCGGAGCCCTCGGCAGTCTGTTGCTCGGCGCGGCCATGGCGCACTGGACCGATGCCGCCCAACCCTGGCTCGATGCGGCGTTGACTGGCTTCAGCCTGGTGGCGCAGGTCTGGATGGCGCAAAAGCGCGTTCAATGTTGGCCGTTATGGATCACCCTGGACGTGATTTTCGTTGGGCTCTTCATTTATAAGGGCATGTACCTGACTGCCGGGCTCTATGCGTTGTTTACCCTGATCGCCGTGCAAGGCTGGCGGGAATGGCGTGCCGATCCGGCCTTGCGCCGATGAAAGTCCTGGTCCTCACCGGTCCCGAATCCAGCGGCAAGAGCTGGCTCGCAGCCGAGTTGCAAGCGCGTTTCGGCGGGGTTCTGGTCGACGAATATGTCCGCCGGTTCATCGAGCAGAACCCGCGAGATACCTGCCTGGCCGATGTTCCCGTCATTGCCCGTGGGCAGTTGCAGTGGGAGGACGAGGCCCGCGCCCGGCAGCCACGGCTGCTGATACTCGACACTCACTTGCTGAGCAATATTCTCTGGAGCCAGACGCTGTTTGGCGATTGCCCGCCATGGATTGAGCAAGCGCTGTTGGCTCGGCATTACGATTTGCACCTGTTGCTGTCGCCTGAACAGGTCGAGTGGACGGATGATGGCCAGCGATGCCAACCCGAATTGAGCGAGCGCCAGGCTTTTTTCGAGACCACCCTGACATGGCTGGAGACCCATCAACAGCCTCTTCAGGTGTTACAGGGAAAATGGGCGGAACGGCGCCTGCAAGCACTTCAAGCCGTCGCACTGTTGCTGCAAGCCTGACCTTTTTTAGGGCGGTTCACCCAGTAAATCCCCAGTTTTGCGGGAAAAGCGTCCAAATCTGTTACACCTGCCCCGCCCAAAACAGGCCGTTTGAACGGCCTGCACCAACTTCGCCCGCCCCCTGTTAAGCACGTAATACACCTCGGCTAAAACACTTGATCTAGAGCATTGCAACCGCTTTTGTTGGTCAAAAGCGCTGGCGCCTGTCTCAGACGTGAAACAGCCCCGACATTGGCCTCCCGGACAAATTTTTTAACCCTTTGAATTAAAACAAAATTCAAAAAACGGCACAGCATTCGCTCTCTCCTTCATATCGCTGACTAGGGCCAGCCCATAAAAAGAAGGAATTGCCGCTGTGGGGACTTTCAATAACGGCTTTACCTGCCTCCTCCTGATCGGATGTGCATTGGGCTCAAGTGTCCAGGCTGACAACGGCATCATCATTATCAAACGTGATGTCCAGACGCGAAACGCAGTACAAGCCCCGGTGATTCCCGACCCTAACCCCACGACCGTCAATGCCAACCCCTCCAAGCTAATCCTCAGTCAGACGAACGAACTGAACGACGGCGATTTTGCCAACGTCGCCAGTGGTGCAGGCATCACACGCCTGGTCAATTTAGGCAACACCAATCTGGGCGGCAATATCACCACTCAAAACCAGCTTTCCAACCTCCCCGCCGGACGGGGAAGTTCGGGCAACGGCATTTCCAACCTGGTCAATTCAAGCGTCCAACAAGGCCTGAGCGGTCTGAGCGTCATTACGGGAGGCCGTTGAGATGAATCGCAAGCTGCTGATTGTCGCCATGCTTTGCAGTGGGTCGAGCTTTGCTCAACCTCCCGTCATCAATAACGCCGACATCAACGGGTCCGGTAGTCAGTACCAAGGCAATTTCGCGGTCAACCAGGCCGCGGGCGATCAGCAGCAACAGGCCAACGCCCGGGCCATCGCCATGGGCGACGCAGCCAGCGCGACCACACAGATTCGCCAACGGCTGAATACGCAGGTCGACCCCAGGATGGATGCTCGAGCCAGCATTCAGGGCGACTCCTTCAGCCGCGGTAACGGCGTACTGGGTGTCAACCAGAGCGCGGGTGCCAGCAACCAGCAAGCCAATGCCCTGCGGATAAGCATCAGTAAACAACCGCAAAGTATCGACGACAGCGTCCTCATGCAACAGAACGTGGCGCTGCTCAACAACTCCGATCCAACTGCCTCTGCACCAGGCCTCCGCCAGGTCACTACCAGTGACCAGGCTTTCACCGGTAGCCGTGGGGTGATCCAGTTGAATCAGAGCGCCGGGGTAGGAAACCGAATGGCCAATACCCTGAGCGTACGGGTCGCGGACTGACCCAAAAAAGGTAGTTACAACACTTAACCTAAAATAAGTACGGAGAATCACCATGAAACCTTCGATGGCACTCAAGCCTCTGGTTTTCGCAATTGCTGCGCTCATGGCTGTTGCTGTACAAGCTGGGAACGATCGTCGTCACGATGACCACCACAATGGCCATAATAACAACGGTCAACACACCCCTCCTCCAACCAAAATCTCTGTCTACGCGACTGCCAATGCCAACGACAAACAGAGAAGTACCGGCAATCGCATCCTTAACCAAGGGACTATTAACAAGGCCGAGATGAGCGGCTCTGCCACAGGCGCCGACGGCAACGTCGGTATCAACGTCGCGGCAGGCGACGGCAACCAACAGGACAACGCGGCTGCCATCGCGAACGCTGGCGCCACCTCCGCTCTCGATAACTCCTTCGTGTTCGGCGTTGCCACTGCCACTGCCACCGTCAAGCAGTACAGCAACAATAACAAGGTCGACAATTACAACACCACAGCCTCTGCCGTGATGAGCCAGTCGGGCAATGGCGGCAACGGCAACATGGGGATCAACATTGCTGGTGGCGACCTTAACCAACAGAAAAACACCATGGCAATTGCCAACTCCAATGCTCCGCTCGGCAACGCAACAGCTACCGCCTCTGCCGATCAAAACGGTCCTGGTCTGGTAGTGAACAACAGGGCGGATCAGAACATCACCCTGGCTACGGTGACGTTGACCACAACCAATACCGGTAGTGCTTCTTTCAGCCATAACTCCGAGTTGAACATTGATAAAAGCGCTTCCAGCAACTGGGCTAAGAGCGGTGCCAGCAGTTATGACGCCAGCGGGACCAATCATTTCGATGCAAGCGGTTCAAAAAGCACCGATAACAGCGCTACCAGCCATGCTTCTGTAATCGCGTCCCTGGAAGCAGCGGCGGATGGTTCAAAATCCGTTACCGTTAATTATGGCCATGGAGATCGTACCCACAGCGCTTCGTTCGACGCATCGCTTAATGCATCGCTGAATGCATCTGTCGATACAGAGCACTCAAAATCGACCGATTCTTCGTTCGAAAAAGCGTTCGATTCCTCGTTTACAAAATCGTTTGACTCTTCGTACGAGAAATCAGGCGAGAAATCGTCCGCTTCTACCAAACACGAAGTGAAGGGCTACAGCGAAAGCAATACATGGGATTTGAGCAACACCGTTTCCTATCAAATCCTGACCCCAAATGGCTGGGCAAACCCTGTGACCAACACTGCAACCCTGAGTGGTTCGGTGAATGGCGGCAGCGGCAACCTCGGCGTGAACGTGGCTGCCGGTGTGGGCAACCAACAAAGCAACTCGCTGGCCATTTCCAACCAATCGTTCTGATGGCCGACTCTGGAGGCCCCCTCACGGGGGCCTTTTTTCAACACAACCAGAGGGCGTCCCACCATGCGCATTATCGCCTTGGTAGTTTTGCTTTGCGTGGCCAGTGTGATAGAGGCGGCACAAATGCCGCTTTCCGTCCTGCCGGGTGGCGCGGTGATATACAAGCCGATCCAGAGCGTACGCGAGCGTAAATTTGCCGACCTGGTACAACAGAAAACCGACTTCAGTTGCGGCGCAGCTGCGCTGGCGACCATCTTGCGCCAGGCCTATTGGCTGGACGTGAATGAAGATCAGATCATCGAAGGCATGCTGGCACACGCCGATCAAGACGTTGTCCGCGTCCAGGGCTTCTCCATGCTCGACATGAAGCGTTACGTGGAAAGTATCGGCATGCGGGCCCGTGGCTACCGGGTAGCGGCTGAAACGTTGAGCGATATCAAAATTCCGGTCGTAGTACTCCTGGATATCCGTGGCTACAAACATTTTGTAGTGCTGCAAAAAGTCCAAAACGGCTGGGTCTATATCGGAGACCCGGTACTGGGTCATAAACGTTTCAAAGTCGACGACTTTGTCAAAGGCTGGAACGGCATCATCTTTGCCGTCATTGGCCAGGGCTATGACAAAGCCAATGCGCTGCTCGACCCACCCCTGCCACTGACCGCCAAGAATCGCATCAACACCTTCAGCCCGGTGCAAGACGCAGAGTTGTTGGACTTCGGATTTATCCGAAGCGACTTCTTCTAATAACAATGGAGCACGACGCTCCGGGAGCATCCAATGAAGACTCCAATCTGGCTGGCCGTAGTCTGCCTGGCCGCCAGCCTGCCAACCCAGGCACAGATACTGAAACCCATCGAACTGAATGATCAAGAGCTGGCGAGCCTGCGAGGCCGCTATGTCATGCCGGGACGGATCGTCAGTTTCGGGATTGTCATGACCAGCACTTGGCAAAATGCCAATGGCCAAGTGATCGGGGCAACGTCCTCGATGCAAATTCAGCAAACAACCATCAAGCCACAGTTCTATGTGTCGATGATCGACCAGACGGGTAATGGCTCGGCGGTTTCTCAGGGCACCGGTACCGTCAGCGGCGGTAACGGTTTGAGCACGACCCAGGGCGTCACTCAAGTGGTGCGCGCTGCGGGCGACAACAACAGCGCTTACAACAACGTTAATCTCAACGTCCAGAAAGGTGGCCAGGCTCCACAGATGGACAACCAAGGGCAAGTGTTGGCCGCGGGTTCAACCCTGACCCATTCCAATGGAGCCGGGGCGCTGAGCATTTCATCTTCCGGCGCGGGCGTGCAGCTCAACATCGTGGCCAGTAACAACCAGGGGAGCATCGCGCAGCGCCTCGCCCAAGGTGGGCTTATGCAAAACGCGACCTTGCTCGGCGGTGGCAACCAGGTCAACAACGCAATGTCGATCAACGTTGTACTGCGCGATAACCTGCCGTCGACCAGTTCGCTGAATGGCAACCTGGATCAACTCAAAGGTCTTCGCACTCTCGGATTCTGATCTACGCTCAGTCTCATCAGATGTACTCAGAAGGGACGGCTAACCATGCACCGATCGTTGACGCTCAGGGCTATCGTTTGTTTGAGTAGCCTGGCACCGGGAACAATGCTATACGCAGCACCGGATCCCCAGGTTGAAGCACTAAAACAAGAACTCATGGAGTTGAAACAGCGTTACGAAGCACAACAGAACGCGCTGATGGTCCTCGAGCAGCGCGTTCGCCAAGTCGAAGAAACACCTGCGACACCGCCTCCCAAACGCCTGACCAAATCCCCTGCCCAACCGGCCAGGGGTGGTCAGACGGTGGCGGCCGGCGCGCCGGGAACCTCTGGCAGTTCCTACGGCCAATCGCTCAAGGATGATTCCGAGCCCGCGCAAAGCGTTTCCAACCTGTATGACGAAGCCAGCGGCTTCTTCGGTGGCGGCAAATTCAGTGTCGAAACCGGCCTGACCTACACGCACTTCGATACACGTGCGTTGACGCTCAATGGCTTTCTGGCACTGGACTCGATTTTCCTTGGCAACATCAACCTCGACCGAATCAAGGCTGACAACTGGACGCTGGACCTGACCGCCCGCTACAACGTGGCGCAACGCTGGCAGTTCGACATTAACGTCCCCGTGGTTTATCGCGAATCAACGTATTCCTCCGGTGGTGCCGGTGGAGCAGGCCCGGTAACGTCCGACGCAACCGTTACCCGCGACCCGACCATTGGTGACGTGAACGTTGGCGTTGCTTACAAGTTTCTGGATGAGTCGGCCAATCTGCCCGACGCGGTCTTTACGATGCGCGTCAAGGCACCGACCGGCAAAGACCCTTACGGCATCAAACTGGTCGAAGATCCGAACAATGACAACCTCGCGGTACCCGAGGACTTGCCTACCGGCAATGGTGTCTGGTCGATTACCCCGGGGATCTCGCTGGTCAAGACCTTCGACCCGGCCGTGCTGTTCGGTAGCCTGGCCTACACCTACAACATGGAGGACTCTTTCAGCGACATCAGCCCTCAGGTCGGCTCCAAGGTGAAAGGGGACGTGAAACTGGGCGATTCCTGGCAAGTCGGCGCCGGCATTGCGTTCGCCTTGAACGAGAAGATGAGTATGTCGTTCTCGTTCACAGATCAGTTCGCCCGCAAGAGCAAGATCAAGCCCGACGGCGGCGATTGGCAATCGATTTCCAACAGCGATTACAACGCGGCCAACTTCAACATCGGCATGACGCTGGCAGCCTCCGATAACCTGACGATCGTTCCCAACCTGGCCATCGGCCTGACCGACGACGCGCCAGATTTTTCCTTCAGCCTGAAATTCCCGTACTACTTCTAACCGCTTTACCTGAATGGAAAAGGCCCGCTGCGAGTTCATCGCAGCGGGCCTTTTCGTTTCGCCCCGCCCTAGCGGATCTGGTGCTTGTGCAGCAGTCGGTAAAAGGTTGGCCGCGACACGCCCAGCACCCGGGCGGCGACACTCAGGTTGTCGCTGTGGCGGTTCAACACATCGCACAACGCCTGGCGTTCGGCGCGGGTCTTGTAGTCTTCGAGAGTGCCCATCGGTGCAGCGATGGCATGCTGGCTGATCAGCCCCAGGTCGCGTGCCTCGATCTGCCGTCCTTCGGCCAGAACCAGCCCGCGGCGCACGCGGTTGGCCAGCTCCCGCACGTTGCCCGGCCAGTCATGCTTGCCCATGGCAATCAGTGCGTCTTCGCTGAAACTGCGCGGACGACGCCCGGTTTCATGACTGTAGAAATGGGAAAAATGGTTGGCCAGCATCGACAAGTCGCCATGCCGCTCCCGCAACGGCGCGGTGACCACTTGCAGCACGTTGAGGCGGTAATACAAATCTTCGCGAAAGCGTTTCTTCTCAATGGCCGCTTCAAGGTCGACGTGGGTGGCCGCTAACACTCGCACATCAACCGGTATCGGTTGGCTGCCGCCCACGCGTTCGATGTGTTTTTCCTGGAGGAAACGCAACAGGTTGGCTTGCAGCTCCAGCGGCAGGTCACCGATCTCGTCGAGAAACAGGGTGCCGCCATTGGCCGCTTCGATCCGTCCGACCTTACGCTGATGGGCGCCGGTAAAGGCGCCCTTCTCGTGGCCAAACAATTCGGACTGAATCAAGTGTTCGGGAATCGCACCACAATTGATCGCGACAAAAGGTTTGCTGTGGCGCTGGGATTGTCGGTGCAGTGTTCGGGCGACCAGCTCTTTACCGGTCCCGCTCTCACCGCGAATCAGTACCGGTGATTCAGTCGGCGCCAGTTTGCTCAGCAGTTTGCGCAATTCACGAATCGGTTTGCTGTCACCGAGCAGCTCGTGTTCGGGTTGATCGATATGAACCGTGCCCTGGCCACGCAAGCGCGCCATGCCGAACGCCCGGCCCAGCGTTACCTGGACCCGGGATACATCGAACGGCAAGGTGTGGAAATCGAAAAACCATTCGCAGACAAAGTCCCCGACATTTTGCAGCCGCAGGACTTCCTGGTTGAGCACGGCGATCCACTCGGTGCCGCTGCGGCTGATCAGTTCCTTGACGGCATCGGGTCGTTCCAGATGAAAAGGCTGGAGCCGCAACAGGCCGACGTCGCAAGTACGGTCGGCGGCATTTTCCAGCGTACAGCTATCAACGTCCCAACCTACAGAACGCAGACCTGGCAGCAGGCGATGACAGTCGTCGCAAGGGTCCACTACTAACAGACGTCGTAACGCAGGCGTTTCGATCATGACTGTTCCTTGACGCCAAATATTAGGAAAATTTATTAAAAACAATCATTTGGCGGATCTGGCTGTAACATTAGCAAGAATTTGACGCTCGCTTGTATCGATTGACTATAGGGAGTGTGAGCAAGCAGTTATAAGAAGCAACTTTGTTAGTTACCTAACGAGTCGAACCTTTCATTCAGCTTTCAAAAACCGTCAAAACCCTGAACCGATGAAAGAAAGTTGAAAATTCTTTTAATTGTATGTGACCCACCCACGGGTTGCGGGCATCAGTACAAGTAACCAGCCGAACGGTAAGCCCAACCGACGGCACATCACTTGATTGGGCATACAGAGAGAAGACCCCATGACCGCCCCGCTCCGTATCAACGAAGCTCTTTTGATTGCCGACCGCGCGTTCAAGCCATTTCAATGCGTGGCCTGGGCCCCACAAGACGGCAACGGCGAACTCAGCCTGACCGTCATCGACCGCACCAATACCTGTATTCGCAAGCAAATCCCAAGCAGTGCCTATACCGATCTGGCACAACTGGAACATGTTCTGGAACAAACCCGCAAAGAACTGAGCCAGGAAGGTTACGCGCTGCAATCATGGTCGATGCCGCACTAATCTTTTTGCGGATTACTTAACGGTAATCCGCACACTCCTCCTCCATCGTTAGTTTGCTGGCGTTGCACGCCAATAACACTCGCGACTTCTATTTATTTGTACGTGGACGCGGCCAACTACTAGGCAGGCTTGTCAGTGGATCGAAAAGACACTGTTCTGGCACAAAGCGACCCTCCGTCTGTTAGTTCTTACGGTTGTGCAGCCAATCATTCAGGGATTGAATGTTTCTCCAATAAGTCGCCATCCCAACTCTTGGCTGCTGACAACCCGCCAGGAGATGCGTACATGTCAACCCAGACCGCTCCTGCCCTACCTGCGACGCTGAGCGGCGCCGGGGAACTCGACAAGACCTTTGCCAGCGCCGGTAAAACCCAGGTGTATTTCGCCGGCAGCATGTCGAGCATGGCCACGGGGGTCGCGATTGATTCACAAGGACGGCTGCTCGTCGCCGCCAAGGTCGGAACCCCTGGCGGCAACCGCTTTGGTCTGGCCCGCCTGCTTGAGGACGGCTCGGCAGACCTGGCATTCGGCAATCAAGGCAGTGTCATCAGCCAGTTCGAACCCGGCTTCGAGGCCATGGGTGGCAAAGTGCTGATCCTGCCTGACGAGTGCATTCTGTTGGCCGCCCTGCAGTATGAAAATGCGCACCAGACGCTGCCCGCCCTCGCCTTGTTCGATGAACAAGGCAAACCGGTCCAGCGCTTTGGCGACAACGGGCGCCGCGTCGTGCGCCTACCGGGCAATCTTTCCCGGGGCGTGCGCGATGCCTGGCTGCCCCCCGGCGTACCGGGCGCCGAAGCCTGTGATGTATGCGTACAGGCAGACGGTCGACTACTTCTGCTGGCCAATCATCAATTCGAACTGGCCGATCACGTCGGCCTGCTGGTGCGACTCAACCCCGATGGCGCACTGGACGCTACCTTCAACGGTCGCGGCTTCGTCCTGGTCCGGCATCTGCTGATGAACACCTGGCTCAGCAGCCTGCTGGTGCAACGCGACGGCCGGATACTGGTGGGCGGCTCGATCAACTTCCCTGAAGAAGGCCTGTTGGCGCGCTATCACAGCGACGGCAGTCTCGATGACAGCTTCGCCGTGGATGGCTTCATGAGTTTCATGGCCCAAGGGCGTCATGCTCAGGTCAGCCAGATGGCCCAGCAGGTCAACGGCGACCTGCACTGTTTTGGCAGCAGCCGTGACCCGATGCATTGCATGGCCCTGAAAGTACACAGCAACGGTCGTCCGGACATCCATTGCAACGGCGGCCAGCCGCACTTGCTGGGGATCGGCCACAACGGCTGCCAATGGACTGCCGCGCAGGCCCTTGCAGACGGGCGAGTATTGACCGTCGGCGCAACCATCGGGGGTGTCGAAGCCGACTTCATCCTGGCCCGACATCGTCCTGACGGACAACTCGACGAACAGTTCGGCAATGGCATCGGCTGGGTCCGTACCCGCCTGAGTCGCAGCCTGGATACGGCCACGTCGCTGGCCGTGCAGGACGATGGCAACATCGTCGTAGGCGGCTATTCACTGGATGGCAACTACCGGGCAATCGTCGCACGCTACGTGGGATAGACCCGCCGACATTTCCTGCACTTGATCTTCTGTATCGCTTACGGCAAGTTGCGCGCTTCTTAATACAAGGAGCAGCCGATGTCCGGCTCAATGGCCCAGGCGTTCGCGCATAATTTTCTCGGGCACTCACCTCGCTGGTACAAGGCCAGTATTGTCGGTTTCCTGATTCTCAATGCCCTGGTGCTGTGGACCGTGGGTCCGGTAGCGGCCGGTTGGCTGCTGGTGCTGGAATTCATCTTCACCCTGGCCATGGCGCTCAAGTGCTATCCGCTGATGCCGGGCGGCTTGTTGCTGATTGAAGCGCTGTTGCTGAAGATGACCACCCCTCAGGCCCTCTATGACGAACTGCTGCACAACTTTCCGGTGATTCTGCTGCTGATGTTCATGGTGGCCGGCATCTACTTCATGAAAGACCTGCTGCTGTTTCTGTTCTCGCGCCTGCTGCTCGGCGTTCACTCCAAAGCCATACTGGCATTGATGTTCTGCTTTCTCTCGGCGTTTCTCTCGGCGTTTCTCGATGCTTTGACCGTGACCGCGGTGATCATCAGTGCCGCCGTGGGGTTTTACTCGGTGTATCACCGGGTCGCCTCGGGTAACGATCCGCGTCAGGACAGTGAATTCAGCGATGACCAACACCTGCCAACGCTGCATCACAGGGACCTCGAACAGTTCCGCGCGTTCCTGCGCAGCCTGTTGATGCACGGTGCCGTGGGCACCGCACTGGGTGGCGTTTGCACGCTGGTCGGCGAACCGCAGAACCTGCTGATCGGCCACGAAATGGGTTGGCACTTCTCTGAGTTTTTCCTGAAAGTCGCCCCGGTTTCCCTGCCGGTGCTGGTGGCGGGCCTGGTGACCTGCGTGCTGCTGGAGAAACTGCGCTGGTTCGGTTACGGCACCCTGCTGCCGGACAACGTGCGCGCGGTGCTGGCCAATTACGCCGCCGAAGACAATGCCGAACGCACCTCTCGCCAACGCGCCGCACTGATCGTTCAGGGGCTGGCGGCGCTGATTCTGATTGCCGGCCTGGCGCTCCATATCGCCGAAGTCGGTTTGATCGGCTTGATGGTGATCGTGCTGATCACCGCATTCACCGGCATCACTGAGGAGCACCGCATCGGCAACGCGTTCAAGGACGCCATGCCGTTCACGGCACTGTTGGTGGTGTTTTTTGCGGTGGTGGCGGTGATTCACGACCAGCAGTTGTTCACGCCACTGATCCAGTGGGTGCTGGCACTGCCAGCGGATCAGCAACCGGGCATGCTGTTTATTGCCAACGGCTTGCTATCGGCGATCAGCGACAACGTGTTCGTCGCGACCATTTACATCACCGAAGTGAAACAGGCGTTCATCTCCGGGCACATGAGCCGCGAGCATTTCGAGACCCTGGCGATTGCGATCAATACCGGCACCAACCTGCCGAGCGTGGCGACGCCCAATGGTCAGGCGGCGTTCCTGTTTCTACTGACGTCGGCGATTGCACCGCTGATTCGCCTGTCGTATGGGCGGATGGTGTGGATGGCGTTGCCGTATACGCTGGTGATGGGCAGTCTTGGGTGGTATGCGGTGAGTTTCTGGCTGTAATCACCGGATAAAAATGTGGGAGCGAGCCTGCTCGCTCCCAGATTTCGTTTAGCGTGAACTAGCGAGGGAGAATGTACCGCTCGATCGCCTGCGCCGCGCCGTCTTCGGTGTTGGCGCCAGTCACGACGTCGGCCTGACGCTTCACCGCCTCCTCCGCCTGCCCCATGGCAATCGACAATCCGGCGCGATGAAACATCGCCGGGTCATTGCCGCCATCACCCATGGCGGCGGTCTGTGCCAGCGGCACGCCGAGGAACTCGGCCAGTGTCGCCAGCGCGTCACCCTTGTTCGCCTGCATCGCGGTCACGTCGAGGTACACCGGCTGTGAACGCGATACCTGCGCCTGCCCCTCGACCCTGGGCAGCAACTGCGCCTCCAGCTCAATCAACAACTGCGTGTTGTTGCTGGCCGCGACGATCTTGTCGATGCGTTGCAGATACGGCTCGAAACTCTCCACCACCACCGGCGGATACCCCAGGCCATGCTGTTCCCGCGGCACCATAGGGCCGGCCGGGTCTTTCACCAGCCAGTCGCCGCCGCTGAACACCCATACCTCGATGTCCGGCAGATCGGCAAACTGCGTCAACGTGGTCAGAGCCGCTGTTGCCGGCAAATAATGCGCGACCAGCAAACTGCCATCGGGATTGACGATCGTGCCGCCATTGAACGCCGCCGTCGGCAGATCGACGCCCAGGGCTTCGATCTGCTGCAACATGGCTTTCGGCGGCCGGCCGGTGGCGAGGCTGAACAGCACGCCCGCCTCGCGCAACGAACGGACGGCTTCGATGGTGCGCTGGCTGAGGCTGTGATCGGGCAGCAACAACGTGCCGTCCATGTCACTGAGCAAAAAGCGGATGGGTTGTTGCGTTTCGTCACTCATCCGAGGCCATGCCAGACGCGACCGTCGCGGGTCAGCAAGTCTTCTGCCGCTGCCGGCCCGTCTTCGCCCGCCGCGTAAGCCTGTACGCTCGCGTCCTGCTGCCAGGCATCGAGGAACGGTTGCACAGCGCGCCAGCCGTTTTCGATGTTGTCGGCGCGCTGGAACAGCGTCTGATCACCGGTCAGGCAGTCGTAGATCAGGGTTTCGTAACCGGTGGACGGCTGCATCTCAAAGAAATCCTTGTAGGCAAAACCCAGTTCGATATTGGCCATTTTCAACGCCGGGCCAGGCCGTTTGGCCAGAAGATCGAACCACATGCCTTCGTTGGGTTGAATCTGGATCCGCAGATAGGTTGGTTGCAGCTCATCGACCTCGGTATCACGGAACTGCGCGTAAGGCGCCGGTTTGAAGCAGATGACAATCTCGGTGTCGCGCACGCTCATGCGCTTGCCGGTGCGCAGGTAGAACGGCACGCCGACCCAGCGCCAGTTGTCGATCATGACTTTGAGCGCGACATAGGTTTCGGTCGTGCTGTCGGGCGCTACGTTGCTTTCCTGGCGATAACCCGGCAATGGCTTGCCGTCGATTTCGCCGGCGGCGTATTGGCCGCGCACCGAATTGGCCCGCGCCTCTTCAGTGGACCAGGGACGGATCGCCCCTACCACTTTCGCCTTTTCGCCGCGAACCGCATCGGCGCCAAAAGCGGCCGGTGGTTCCATGGCTACCATCGCCAATAACTGGAACAGGTGATTGGGCACCATGTCTCGCAGCGCGCCGGTGTGTTCATAAAAACTGCCACGGGTTTCCACGCCGACGGTCTCGGCGGCGGTAATCTGTACGTGGTCGATGTAATGATTGTTCCAGAACGCTTCGAACAGGCTGTTGGAGAACCGGCTGATCAGAATGTTCTGCACGGTTTCCTTGCCCAGATAGTGATCGATCCGGTAGATCTGGTTTTCCGTCATGACCTTGAGCAAGCACGCGTTCAAGGCTTCGGCGGTGCGCAGGTCGGAGCCGAACGGTTTTTCGATCACCACCCTTCTGAACGCTTGCGGCGTCTCTTGCAGCAAACCGGCAGCGCCGAGACGACGCACCACTTCGCTGAAGAACCGTGGCGCGGTAGCCAGATAGAACACCGCATTGTCAGTGCCGCTGGCGGCGATTTTCGCCGCCAGCGCTTGATAGGTGCTGTCGTCCAGGAAGTCGCCCTGGACGTAGCTGATGCCTTTGGCCAACTTCGCCCACAATGCCGGATCAAGGGCTTGATCACCCTTGCCGACCTTGCTTGCCACTTCCGCCCGAATGAAGTCTTCGAGCTTCTGGGCAAAGGCTTCGTCGGTAATGGCGTTGTGGTCAACGCCGATGATCCGCAGTCCATCGTCAAGCAGACCGTCGCGACTCAGGTTGTACAGCGCCGGCATCAGCAAGCGCTTGACCAGGTCACCATGGGCACCGAACAGGAACAGCGTGGTCGGTGGTGCGGGTTCTGCCTTGGATTTATTGCGGATCAAACGGGTCATTTTTTCGCAGTCTCCACGTGGCCGCCGAAGCCGAAGCGCTGGGCCGAGAGAATCTTGTCGCCAAAGGTGCCTTGGCCGCGCGAACGGTAGCGGGAGAACAGCGAGTTCGACAGCACCGGTACAGGCACCGATTGCTCCATGGCGGCTTCGATGGTCCAGCGCCCTTCACCGCTGTCAGCCACCGAACCTGAGTAACCGTCGAGCTTCGGATCGCTGGCGAGGGCGTCAGCTGTCAGGTCGAGCAGCCAGGACGACACGACGCTGCCGCGACGCCAGACTTCGGCGATGTCGCCGACGTTGAGGTCGAAGCGCTGATCTTCCGGCAAGCTTTCGCTGGCCTTGGTCTTGAGGATGTCGAAGCCTTCGGCGAACGCTTGCATCATTCCGTATTCGATGCCGTTGTGGATCATCTTCACGAAATGGCCAGAGCCTGCGGGACCGGCGTGGATGTAACCGCGCTCGGCGCGATCGTCGTCCGACTTGCGGTCCTTGGTGCGAGGGATATCACCCATGCCCGGTGCCAGGCTGTCGAACAGTGGATCGAGGCGTTTAACCACCTCGGCTTCGCCGCCGATCATCATGCAGTAACCGCGTTCCAGGCCCCAGACGCCGCCGGAGGTGCCGACGTCGACGTAGTGCAGGCCTTTTTCCGACAGGGTTTTCGCCCGGCGGATGTCGTCCTTATAAAAGGTGTTGCCGCCGTCGATGATGGTGTCGCCGGGTTCGAGCAGGGTGCTAAGGGTGTCGATGGTCTCTTCGGTCGGTGCGCCGGCCGGCAGCATGACCCAGACCGCTCGTGGCTTGGCCAGGCCGGCGACCAGGGCTGGCAGGTCGATGACGCCTTTGGCGCCTTCGGCGGCCAGGGTATCGACGAAGGCGGTATTGCGGTCGTAAACAACGGTGGTGTGCCCGTTGAGCATCAGGCGCCGCGCAATATTGCCGCCCATGCGGCCCAGTCCAATAATCCCGAGTTGCATGTGCTGATGCTCCCTACTACAAATAAATGTGTGTCAAAGGTTATAGCCCAACGCGACTAATGTGGGTTAGTCCAGAGCGTTGGCGTGAAGTTTCCGGGCATTGTGCCCGATCCTGATTGATAACGTCGGGAATCGTGCCGAAGACACAACGACCATAAAAAATAAAAAAGTTCCCTTCCGGGGCAAAAGAAATCAAAATCAGCGCCGATAGTAAATAAGCACCGATGTCGGGGCGGATTTACAGTTGAGACAGCCATTTGCGAGGTGAGCAATGGGCACAGTACAAGCAGCACGGCCAGCACAAACCCTTTACGTCACGATCCGTCGCGATGAATTGCGCCAGTTGAAAGACGAGCGCGACCAGCTCAAGCAGGAAGTCGAGCAATTGCGCCTGCTGACGCAAGGAATCCAGGTTCAGTCAATGCCCGTCACCCTGCACGCTCCCCACGCCTGATCTCCCCTGCCTGAATCGGAAGCAGCCACGCTGTTTCCGATACGCCATCACGATTCTCCCGCACTCGCTGCTCACAAAACTTTCACACGTCCTTGATGATACTCCGGCTCATTATGGCCGCTCGGTATCCGCGCGGCGCACGTTCGTCGGCGACTTTCCCGTCCCGGCGGTGGAAGTGATTTCAGGCTGGAGCAAGCAATGGCTTTGTATAAACGCAGCAATTCGACTGCGGGCAGGTTTGATTGGGCAGGTTTTTTGTGGCTGTTCCTGTTCTTCTGGTATTTTTCCGGCATTACCCAACTACTGATCCAATTGACGGGCACTTCCGGGTTTAGCGGGTTCCGCCAGGCCTTCATCATGAGCGCTATCTGGCTGGCGCCGATGCTGCTGTTTCCCCGACAGACGCGTGTAATGGCCGCGCTGATCGGCGTGGTGCTGTGGGCCTGCTCCATGGCCAGCCTCGGGTATTTCTTCATCTATCAGCAGGAATTTTCCCAGAGCGTCATCTTCATCATGTTCGAGTCGAACATCTCTGAAGCGGGCGAGTACATGACCCAGTATTTCGCCTGGTGGATGATCGCGGCGTTCCTCGCACACACGCTGTTCGCGTATTTCCTTTGGACTCGTCTGCGTCCGGTGTACATGCCTCGTGGCCGCGCACTGGTGGCAGCGACTGCCATTCTGGTGGCGGTGATCGGTTATCCGTTGGTCAAACAGACTATGCACACCGGCAGTTTCGCCAGTGGTTTCGAGAAGTTCGAAACCCGCATCGAGCCCGCCGTCCCATGGCAGATGGCCGTGGCCTATCACCGCTACCTCGACACCCTGGCTGGCATGCAGGACATGCTCGACAGCGCCAGCAAAATTCCACCTTTGCGCAACTTCAAAGATTCAGCGGCCAATCAGCCGGCCACCCTGGTGCTGGTGATCGGCGAGTCCACTAACCGTCAGCGCATGAGCCTGTACGGCTATCCTCGGGAAACCACCCCGGAGCTGGACAAACTCAAGGATCAACTGGCGGTCTTCGACAACGTCATTACCCCACGCCCCTACACCATCGAGGCGTTGCAGCAGGTATTGACCTTCGCCGACGAAGAAAACCCGGAGCTGTACCTGTCCACGCCGTCGCTGGTCAGCATGATGAAACAAGCTGGCTACAAGACCTTCTGGATCACTAACCAGCAGACCATGACCAAGCGCAACACCATGCTCACGACTTTCTCCGAGCAGGCTGACGAGCAGGTGTACCTCAACAACAACCGCAACCAGAACGCCGCGCAGTACGATGGCGACGTAATCGAGCCGTTCAACAAGGCCCTGGCCGACGCAGCGCCGCGCAAGTTGATCGTCGTGCATTTGCTCGGTACGCACATGAGCTACCAGTACCGCTATCCCTCGACGTTCGACAAGTTCAAGGATCGCACAGGCGTTCCGGACGGTGTGCGTGACGATCAACTGCCGACCTACAACAGCTATGACAACGCGGTGCTGTACAACGATTTCGTGGTATCGAGCCTGATCAAGGACTACGCCAAGTCCGATCCGAACGGTTTCCTGCTGTACCTGTCCGACCACGGCGAAGACGTTTTCGACTCCCCCGGCCACAGCACACTGGGTCGCAACGAGGCCAAGCCGACAGCGCCGATGTACACCATTCCGTTCATGGCCTGGGCTTCACCGAAATGGCGTGAGCGCCATGAGTGGAGCTTTGCCAAAGATCTGGGGCGGCCGTACAGCAGCTCGCACCTGATCCATACCTGGGCCGATCTGGCGGGCCTGAGTTTCGATGAACTTGATCGCAGCAAGAGCCTGGTCAGCGACAGTTTCAAGCCGCGCACCTTGATGATCGGCAATCCCTATGAGCGTGAGCAGAAGGCGCTGATCGACTTCAGCCTGATCAAACCGAAGCCGAAGCCGGCGGAAATCGTTCAGAAGTAATCCCGTCCAGGGGCCGATTCCGGCCCCTTTTTCTTGCGTCCCGATGGACGCCCTTTTACTTTGCCCGTAAACGATTAGAGCGCCTTGGTCCAGAACAGCATCCGACCGTGCGCCGGATCGAACATGCCGGCGGAAAAGCCGAATTTGGCGTAGGACGACTGCGCCACGGCATTGCCTTCCAACACTTCCAGAGTGATTTTGCAGCAGCCGCGCTGGCGGGCAATTTCCTCGACCTTTTGCAGCATCCTCTGACTCAAGCCCAATCCACGAAACCGTTTCACTACCACCACGTCATGCACGTTGACCAGCGGCCGACAGGCAAACGTCGAAAAGCCTTCAAAGCAATTGACCAGCCCTGCCGGCTCGCCACCGACGAAGGCCAGCACGCTGAACGCATGGGGACGCTTGGCCAGCTCCTCTGGCAGGTGCTCCAACACCTCGACAGGCAAGGAATGACCACCACCCATCGGGTCCTCGGCGTAATGATTCAACACCAGACGCAAAGCCTCGGCATGCACCGGATTGGTGTAACTGGCCTGAAGCACAAGAATTTCTGCGGATTCCATTTCCATCCTCGATTGTGGGAGCGAGCTTGCTCGCGATGAGCCTGAGAGCACCGCGTTTAATAAGCAAGCCTGCGTTATCGTTGACGTCCATCGCGAGCGTGCTCGCTCCTGCAGGGGAAAAGCAGCTTTCAATGCCCCCAGATCAACGCTTCGGTCCACCCCAGTTCGGCGAAATCCGCAGCCCTCAAACCCGATTCCCCGGTACAGAAAAACTCGTCCAGTTGTGGCGGTTCAACCGACGTACCGCTGAGCATCGCGTGCACCTGCCCACGATGATGAATCTGATGCTCGAACAGATGGGACAGCAGGCGCAATCGGCTGTCGTGTTGCGGTGTGTCTCGGGCGATCGTCACGATCTTGCCCAGATCGGCGTCGCGCATCTGCTCGCAGTAGGCGATCAAGCGACGGTCAACCTGAGCCTGTTCGCGCTGGAGGTCTGCGGCGGTGGTGAATGGCTGCTCTTCATTGAAAAACACAGTGCATTCAGGATGCGGAACATCGCCGCGCAATTCCCGCTCCAGCGCATCCACGTAAAACCAGTCGCAGGTCAGGATGTGGTTGAGGGTTGCGCGCAGGCTGGGGAAAAAACTGACCCGCGGCGCCGCCAGCTCGTCGGCGCTCAACCGGCTCCAGGCCTTGGCCAGTCGATGATTGGCCCAGGCGTTCTGATAAGCCATGGTCAGCAAATGGTGGGACAAGGGCTGAATCATGTTCGCGGCTCCTCGGGTTCAAGCGTCGGCGAAACGTTGCAGCTGCATTTCCTGCAGGCGACTGAGCGTGCGGCGGAACGGGAATTCCAGATAGCCTTCGGTGTAGAGCGATTCCATCGGCACCTGTGCTTCGAGGTACAACGGCACTTTGCGGTCATAGCATTCGTCCACCAACGCGATGAAGCGCCGCACACCGTCGTCGTGCACCGACAATTGCGGCAACTCGCGATCACCCGCCGCCACCCGCTCGACCCCGTCTTCGGTGCCACGGGCGATGCGACCGGCGCGTTTTTGCGCGCTGAGATTGGGCACGTCACTCAACAGAATAGCCTTGAAGGTGTCGCACAGCGCCATGAAATCCATGGCGGCAAAGGGTTGTTCACAGAGGTCGGCGTATCGAGTCCAGAGCACGGTTTCACTGGCCTGCACCACGTTCAGTGAACGGTAGCCAACCTTGATCGGCTCACTGGACACCGACTGACCGGCAGTCAGCGCCTTGAACACTTCCCCAAGCGCGCCGGGTTGCCCCGCCGCGGCGACCCAGTAGCGCTGCAAACCCGCCCCCGGATGCAGGCGATGATCTTCGCCGCCATCCACTGCAATCACCTGCATGTGCTGCTTGATCGCCTCGATCGCGGGCACGAAGCGGTCGCGGTTGAAGCCATCGGCGTAGAGCATGTCTGGCGGTTGATTGGACGTGCAGACCACCACCACGCCCTCCTCGAACATCACCTGAAACAAGCGCCCGAGAATGATTGCGTCGCCAATATCGTTGACGAACAGCTCATCGAAACAGAGCACGCGTACTTCTTCGCTGAGCTCGCGGGCCAGGGCCTTGAGCGGGTCGGCGGTGCCGGTCAGTTGAAACGAGCGTTGATGCACCCACCCCATAAAATGGTGAAAGTGCTGGCGCCGGGCCGGGACCCGCAGGCTTTGGTAGAACTGATCCATCAGCCAGGTTTTACCGCGCCCGACCGGGCCCCACAGGTACACACCCGTGACCGGGGTGCGACCTTCATGCAACGCTTCGTAGCATTTTTGCAAGGCCCAGACGGCATGTTCCTGGGCTTCGTCCTGGACGAAGCCCTTCTGTTCGATGGCGTGTTGCCAGGCGCTTAACGGGGAGTCGAGATTCATGCGCGGCAGTATGCCATCGCAACGCGACGTCTACAGTGAAATGTCCAGCCGGGCGATCTTGCCCTGTTCGTTCAAGCGAAACATGTAGCGCAGTTCCAGCGGGCTGCCGGGAAACGTTCCGGAGATCAAGTTGTGCACCAGCACCTTGCCAGTGCGCTGTTGCACCTCGAGCACTTCGACCTTGGGCTGGTAACGCCGGGCGGTGTCTTGCATCCATTGGGCGATGGCCTGGGTGCCAATCCGGTGCTGACCTTCATCAAACACATTGGCGTCCTCAGCGAAAAAACTGGCAACCCTGGACGTGTCGCGCGCATTGGCGGCAGCAATGTAAGCGGCGATGGCGGGCGCCAGTGCAGAGGCAGGATGGGACATGGTGACAGCTCCTTGTGAGTTGATTCTGAGGCCATGCTAGAACACCCCTGTGTCAGTTCTTGTCAGGAGTGAAACGCCCGGCTTCATCCAGTTGCATCTGCTTGCGCCAGGTGCGCAACAGGTCGCTGCGCCGCGCCGGATAACGCTCGCCCTGCTCGTTCGCCGCAGAGATCCGGTCGGTGCGGAAAGTCCGATAGGCGCCGCGCAATTCACACCAGGCGACGATGATCCGCACCTCGTTGAGAAACCCCAACGCCAGCGGCCAGATCAGCCGCTGACTCGGGACTTGTTGGGCGTCTGCATAGTCGATGTGCAACTTGGTCTGATCGCGGATCGCCTGGCGGAACACCGTCAGCGGCACGGCGTTGGGCGCAAAACCGTAACCGGGCGGGCCCGGCAGCACGGTCGGATTGTGCAAGGCGTCCAGCGCTTCGGGCGCCAGCACCGCAGCAATCTTGGCCAGCGCATTCGCTGCCGCTTTGCTCAATACCTCATCGCCACGCTGATCCACGTAACGCAGCCCCAGCACGATGGCTTCGGTTTCGTCGGCGTTGAGCATCAGGGGCGGCAGGAACAAACCGCTGCGCAACACGTAACCGATGCCCGCCTCGCCGTAGATCGGCGCGCCGAGTGCGGTCAGTTCCGCGATGTCGCGGTAGAGCGTACGCTCGGAGATCTCGAGCTCGCGGGCAAGTGTCGCCGCCGTAACCGGACGGCTTTTGCTGCGCAGCACTTGCAACAAGGTCAGTAAACGCGTGGTACGAGACACGATCGGCAGGCTCTGTGCAGAAAAGATGTCGGAGATTAGCAGAGGCCCCTGTCAGAAAGTGGCAGTGGCGATGAGCCCAATGGTTGGCCCTTTTGCTATCCATGGAAAAGCGTCTTGACCTAATACATGATTAGCATCATCTTAATTACATGTTTCACGACATCTATTATCAGTCACAGCGTCTTCCTTCAGGAGTCATCCCATGCATTACAAAGTGTTCGGCCGAAAAACCGGCTTGCGTGTCGCGGAATTGGCGCTGGGTGCCGGCAACTTTGGTACCGGTTGGGGCCATGGCGCAGAACGCGATGAAGCCAAGCGCATCTTTGATGGCTATCTGGAGGCCGGCGGCAATTTCATCGACACCGTCAACGGCTATCAGGGTGGCCAGTCGGAGGCCATGCTCAGCGAGTTCATCGCCACGGAGCGCGATCGCCTGGTCATCGCCACCAAATACACGCTGGGGACTACGCCGGCCGCAGGCATTTCCCACACCGGTAACAACCGCAAGAACATGGTTCGCGCCGTGGAAGAAAGCCTGACACGACTCAAGACCGATCACATAGACCTGTTCTGGGCGCACATGAGCGACGGCGTCACGCCCATGGAAGAAATCCTCCGTGGTTTTGACGATCTGGTACGCGCCGGCAAGATTCATTATGCCGGGCTGTCGAATTTCCCGGCGTGGCGCATCGCCCGCGCCGATCTGTTGGCTGAAGTGCGCGGGTTTGCGCCGATTGCTGCCATTCAGGCCGAGTACAGCCTCGCCGAACGCACGGCCGAACGTGAACAACTGCCGATGGCCGAAGCGTTGGGTCTGGCCGCAACCTTATGGTCGCCACTGGGTGGCGGGTTCCTCACCGGCAAATACCGCTCCGGTGACGAGAACAACCGTGCCGCCAAGCTGGGCATGCTGGTGCACGCCGAGAAAAGTGCCCGCGAAACCGCGCTGCTCGACACCTTGCTCGCGGTCGCGGCGGAGCTGGGCGCCAGCCCGACGCACGTGGCCATCGCCTGGCTGCGGGACAAAGCCAAACGCTCGACGACAGCGCTGATTCCGATTCTGGGTTCGCGTACGCGTGAGCAACTGGATGCGACATTGGGGGCTTTGAACGTGCAGTTGAGTGCCGATCAGGTGTCGCGACTGGATGGCGTCAGCGAAGTGGCCAAGGGTGTGCCACATGAATCCATTGCCGGTTCTGTTGCGCGGTTTAGCGGCGGCGAAACGCTGGATCAGCCAATAATTCCGGTGGCCTGAAAAAGCATCGCCAGCAAGCCGGCTCCTACAGGATTGCGTCGAGCACAACAGGTGTGACCGCCGCAAAAAGTGTAGGAGCCGGCTTGCCGGCGATGGCGTCAGCACGTTTATTGATCGACCTTATGCTTCGCCGCGTACAAACACAGCATCTCCATCGCCAACGTCGCCGCTGCCAGTGAGGTAATGTCCGCACTGTCGTAGGCCGGCGCCACTTCCACCACGTCCATCCCCACCAGATTGATCCCGCGCAAACCGCCGAGGATTTCCAGCGCTTGCACCGTACTCAAACCGCCACACACTGGCGTTCCGGTGCCGGGTGCGAACGCCGGGTCGAGGCAGTCGATGTCGAACGTCAGGTACACCGGGTTGTCGCCGACCCGTGCCCGAATCGCTTCGACAATCGCGTCCACCCCACGGCGATGCACCTGCCGCGCATCCAGCACCTGAAAGCCCTGATGATCGTCATTTGTAGTGCGCAAACCAATCTGCACTGAGCGGGACGGGTCCACCAATCCTTCCTTGGCCGCGTGCCAGAACATCGTGCCGTGATCGACGCGCTTGCCCTCTTCATCCGGCCAAGTGTCGCTGTGCGCATCGAAGTGAATCAACGACAGCGCTCCATGTTTACGGGCATGCGCCTTGAGCAGCGGGTAACTGATGAAGTGATCGCCGCCAAACGTCAGCATTGCGCAACCGGCATTCAGAATGTGCTCGGCGTGGGCTTCAATGCTTTCCGGCACCGACTGCGGCGAACCGTAATCGAAATCGCAATCACCGTAGTCAATCACCGCCAGATGATCGAACGGGTCGAACGTCCATGGCCAATGGCGCTCCCACGCGATCCCGGTGGACGCCGCGCGAATGCCGCGCGGTCCGAAACGCGCGCCGGGACGGTTGCTGGTGGCCGTATCAAACGGCACACCGCTGACAGCCACGTCGACACCGCGCAAGTCGCGGCTGTAACGACGACGCATGAAACTGGTGATACCGGCGTAGGTACTTTCGGCGGCAGTCCCGTAGAGACTGTCGCGGGTCATGGCCTGATCGTTTTGCACTGGGACGTCCATCAGGTGCTCCTTCTTATTGAATTACTGGCGGCTACGGAAAGTGGTCCACAAACGGGTGCGCTGACGCATGTCCTTGAGGCTCATGCTGCGGTCGGCGTACAGCCGTTCGCGCACATCGGCGAGGGGGAAAATGTCCGGATCGGTGCGCACCGCCTCATCCACCAGCGGTGTGGCGGCCTGGTTGGCGGTAGCAAAGAACAGCGTATTGGTCAGCGCCGCCACGGACTCGGGGCGCAACATGAATTCGATGAAGGCGCGTGCAGCTTCGGGGTGCGGTGCATCCATGGGAATTGCCAGGTTGTCCTGCCAGACCAGCGTGCCCTCCTTCGGAATCCGGTACGCCACTTCATACGGTTTGTTGGCCTTGCGCGCCTGATCGGCGGCCATGCTGGCGTCACCGTTGTAGGTCAGCGCCAGGCAAACACTACCGTTGGCCAGGTCGTTGATCTGCCGTCCGCTGGCGACGTACAGCACATTCGGCTGCAACTGATGCAACAACGCCTCGGCGGCTGACAGATCAGACTTGTCGGTGCTGTAGGGATTTTTACCCAGATAGTGCAGCGCCAGGCCGATCACTTCCTGCGGCGAATCGATGATCGCCACGCCGCACTCTTTCAGCTTGCTCGCATATTCCGGTTTAAACAGCAAATCGAGGCTGTTGAGCGGCACATCCGGCAAGCGCTTTTTCACCGCCTCCACATTCATCCCCAGCCCCAGCGTGCCCCAGGTATACGGCACGCCGTAACGGTTGCCGGGATCGACCGCGGCGAGTTTTTCCAGCAAGTCCGGATCGAGGTTGGCGTACCCCTTGAGGCCTTCATGGGGAATCGCCTTCAACGCACCCGCCGCCAACCCGCGCGCCAACACACTGGACGACGGCACCACCACGTCATAGCCGCTGCCGCCGGTGAGCAATTTGGTTTCCAGCACTTCCGAAGAGTCGAAGGTGTCGTAACGCACGTGAATGCCGGTTTCCTGCTCAAAGCGCTGCAGGGTTTGCGGCGCCACGTAATCGGCCCAGCTGTAGAGATTGACGACCTTTTCCTCGGCGTGGGCCGAGACGGACATGGCCAGAAACAGCGCGGGTAAACACAGTTTGAAGAGAGGAGCCATGACGAACACCTGACCAGAGGAAGTGGCTGCAGCATGCGTCGTCGGATACATTGGAAAAATACCAAGTCAGTTACCCTGACTTTATTGCGGAGTAATGTTTGATGCTCGGCCAGCTTCACGATGTGGATCTGCAATTGCTGCGGCTGTTCGTCAGCGTGGTGGAGTGCGGCGGTTTCAGCGCGGCCCAGGGTGAGCTGGGCCTGAGCCAATCGAGCATCAGCCAGCAAATGGCCAGACTCGAAACCCGGCTCGGCTATCGGCTGTGCAGTCGTGGCAAGGGCGGATTCAAGATCACCCCCAAAGGCGAACAACTGCTGACCGCCACGCGTGGACTGTTCGAGTCCATCGAAGCGTTCCGTCATCAATCCAATGGCGTGGCCGGTCGATTGATCGGCGAGGTACGCCTGGGACTCTCCGAAGCGGTGGATCAATCGGTGCTGCAACGGGTGGCCGAGGCGATCCGGCGCTTTCGCGAGCGCGATGAGTCGGTGCGCATCGAATTGATCAGCGCCATGCCCGCTGAGATGGAGCGCTTGCTGCTGCAACAACGGCTGGACCTGGCGATCGGCTATTTTTCACAGGTGCAAAGCGCGTTTGACTACCGCGAACTGTTCACGGAAACCCAACACTTGTACTGCGCCCCCGGCCATCCGCTGTTCACCAACCATGCCCCGGACGATCAAGCGTTGCAGGCGAGCGACCGGGTGGACCACCCTTACCGCTTTCTGCGCAGCGACGAGCCCTTCCAGGGCAGACGCTGCTCGGCGCGTTCGGAACAGGTCGAAGGCACCCTCGCCTTCATTCTGTCCGGCAAGCATGTCGGTTATCTGCCCAGCCACTTTGCCCGCAGTTGGGAGGACAAAGGATTGCTCAGGGCGGTGCGGCGCAGCGATATGAGTTTCGACGTGGCGTTTCATCTGGCCCGCCACCGGGCGCAAGTGCCGGGGGATGCGCAAAAGGCGTTTGAAGAGGATTTGCTTGCGGCGTTTGCTTAGAGGTCACCGTAATCCCCCTGTGGGATTGTGTAAGTCGATGAGTTTTCTGGCATCCTGCGCCTCCATTTTCTGACCCGGCCCGCCCTTCGGCACGCAAACCACCATGACCGCCTCTGAAAAAGCCCCTGCCCCGCGCCACAGCGACCTGATCTACGGCCTCGACGACCGCCCGCATCTGACCGCTACCGTCTTCGCCGCCCTGCAACACGTACTCGCCAGTTTCGTCGGCATCATCACCCCAACCCTGATCATGGGCAGCGCCCTCGGCTTGCAAAGCGAAATCCCCTATCTGATCAGCATGGCGCTGTTCGTCTCGGGCCTGGGCACGTTCGTCCAGGCGCGAAAATTCGGCCCGATCGGTTCCGGTTTGCTGTGCCTGCAAGGCACCAGTTTTTCGTTCATCAGCGTGATCCTCAGCGCCGGTTTCATGGTCAAGGCTCGCGGCGGCGGCACCGATGAAATCCTTTCGACGATCTTTGGCGTGTGCTTTTTCGCCGCGTTTATTGAAGTGGTGCTGAGCCAGTTCATCGGCAAACTGCGGATGCTGATCACGCCAGTGGTGACCGGGACGATCATCACGCTGATGGGGCTGTCGCTGATCAAAGTCGCCATGACCGACATCGCCGGCGGCTTCGGCGCGACGGACCTAGGCGCTTCCAGTCATCTGGCATTGGCGGCGCTGGTGCTGGGCACCATCGTGGTTTTGAACCGGGTGGACGTGCCGTTCCTGCGCCTCGGGGCGATCGTGATCGGCCTGACCTTCGGTTACCTCGTGGCGTGGCTGATGGGCCACGTGGATTTCAGCAGCATGCCCGACGTACCGCTGATGAGCGTGCCAGTGCCGTTTAAGTATGGTTTCAACTTTGACTGGGTCGCATTCATCCCGGTCGCGGTGATTTTCCTGGTGTCGCCGCTGGAGGCCGCCGGTGATCTGACCGCCAACTCGATGATTTCCCGGCAGCCGGTCAAAGGCCCGATCTACATTCGCCGGATCAAGTCCGGTCTGCTGGCGGACGGTCTCAATTCGGCGATGGCGGCGGTGTTTAACAGCATGCCGATGGTGACCTTCGCGCAGAACAACGGCGTGATTCAACTGACCGGCGTGGCCAGCCGCTACGTGGCGTTTTTCATTGCCGGTCTGTTGGTGGTGCTGGGGCTGTTCCCGATGATCGGCGCGGTGTTGCAACTGATGCCCAAACCGGTGCTCGGTGGCGCTGAACTGGTGATGTTCGGCACCGTGGCGGTGGCCGGGATCAAGATCCTCGCCGAAGCCGGCCTGCATCGACGCAACATGCTGATCGTGGCGATCTCACTCGGCATGGGCCTGGGTGTCGCGGCCGTGCCGGAAGTGTTGCGCGAGTTGCCCAAGGCGCTGCATAACATCTTCGAATCGCCGATCACCGTCGGTGCCTTGTGCGCTATCGTGCTGAACATCTTCCTGCCCGAAGAATTCATCGAGCTGGAAGAAGACGACTTCGATCCGGAAGCCTCGATCCTCCAGGTCATGGAAAACCCGGATGTCCCGGCCAAAGGTGAACCCGCCGCGCCAGCGGTGGTCGCACAGTTGAACCGCTAGACAGGCTCAAGGCCGAGCCACTGGTGGTTCGGCCTTTTTCTTCAAGAGAGCATGTCCATGCGCCGTGTCCACGCTACTGTCCTTTCCCTCCTTTTATTGTCCCTGAGCGCCTGCGCCCTGCTGCCCAATCGCGACCCGCTGAACATCAACGTGGTCGGATTCGAGCCGTTGCAAAGCCAGGACATGGAAGTGCGTTTCGCGGTAAAAATCCGCGTGCAGAACCCCAATGAAACGCCGGTCGACTACAACGGCGTGGCGCTGGACCTGTCAGTCAACGGCCAGCCCCTTGCCTCCGGAGTCAGTGATCAGTCGGGCTCGATTGCGCGCTTTTCCGAGACAGTGCTGACCGTTCCTGTGAGTGTTTCGGCGTTCTCCGTGCTGCGCCAGACATTGGGCCTGAGCCGGACCCAAACCCTGAACAACCTGCCTTATGTCTTGCACGGCAATCTGGCGGGCGGCTTGTTCGGCACGATGCGATTCACCGACAGTGGCAAGCTCAGTTTGCCGGGGTCGACAGTCGGCACCTGGTGACTTCAGTTTTGGTCATGCGTTGAATCGGACGCCGGGTTTGGCCCGCTCGTCCACGGTCAACTCGAACACATCCGGGCGCGCATAGTGGCCGACGACGTCGTAGTCATAACGCGCGCGGATCAGGTCGTCAGTGTCGATTTCAGCGGTGAGCAATCCGCGCCCTCCTCGCAGCGGCCCGGCAAGAATATCGCCCATCGGGCCGACAATCAGGCTGCCACCCGCTATCAACGGCCGGTCCGCCGGCCAGTTGGCGATCTCCACGCCCAGCGCTTGCGGCGAATCCTGAACCTGGCAGGCACTGACCACAAAGCAGCGACCTTCATGGGCGATGTGGCGCATGCTCACCTGCCACATCTCCCGCTCGTCCACTGTTGGCGCGCACCACACCTCCACGCCTTTGGCGTACATCGCCGTGCGCAACAGCGGCATCATGTTTTCCCAGCACACCACCGCGCCGATCCGCCCAACCTGGCTGTCGATCACCGGTAATGTCGAGCCATCGCCCTTGCCCCAGATCAACCGTTCGGTGCCCGTGGGCATCAGTTTTCGGTGCTTGGTGACCAGTCCAGCCTGCGGATCGAAATACAACGCGGTGCAATACAAAGTGCTGCCGGCGCGCTCGATGACGCCAATGACCAGGTTGGCCCCGGTGCGCGCCGACAACCCGGCCAGCGCTTCGGTTTCTGCGCCAGGCACGTCGATCGCGTCGGCGAAATACCGGGCAAATGCTTCTCGACCTTCAGGCAGTCGATAACCCAGTTGCGTGCCGAACCCCTCGCCTTTCGGGTATCCGCCGAGCAACGCTTCGGGCATGACCACCAGCGCCGCGCCGGCTTCGAGGATGGCGTTTTCGTACGAGAGGATCTGCTCCAGGGTCTCAGCCTTGCCGCCGGGCAAGGCACCGATTTGCAGTGCAGCAACGATTGACTTGGGCATCGCAGTAACTCCATTCGAATCGGGTGTTGCTCATTCTCAGGCGCTACCGGATCATGAATAAAGCCCCGTTCGCTGCTGAATGATATGAACACCATGAATATCGCCTCCGTCGATCTCAACCTGCTCAAAGTCTTCGAAGCCTTGCATGAAGAGTCCAGCGCCAGCCGTGCGGCGTTGCGCCTGGGCGTGACGCAGTCGGCGGTCAGCGCGGCATTGCGCCGACTGCGCGAGGTGTATGGCGATCAGTTATTCGTGCGCACCGGCCGAGGCCTGGCGCCGACGCTCAAGGCCAATCAGTTGAAACCGGTAATCAGCGACGCGCTGAACAAATGCCGACAAAGCCTGGCGATGGTCGATCCGGCCGCCCATCACTACGAAGGCCGTTCGGTCACGGTCGGCCTTTCGGATGATTTCGAAATCGCCTACGGTCGCCGTCTGATCGAAGAAATTGCCCGTTGCGCGCCGAAGTTACGGCTGATCTTTCGCCAGACCCACAGTCAGATCGTTGCCCAAGCGTTGATGGAACGCAGCATCGATCTGGCGATCACGGCCGGCGGGTTTGCCGAACGGTTGCTCAGCCGTCAGGTGTTGGGTGAAGGCGACTACTTGTGTCTGGTTGACCCGATCAGTCTGGTCGCGGGACAGAAAACCATAGACCTTGAGGAGTTCGTCACCCGTGAACATATTCTGGTGTCATCGGGTGGCTTTATCGGGATCACCGACGAAGGGCTGGCGGCGTTGGGCTTGAGTCGGCGCGTGTGCGCGTCAACCACGCACTTTGCCGCGTTGCCACACTTGCTCAAAGGCAGCCAGGCCGTGGCGACCATCCCGGCGCATGCCGCGCAAAGCATCGCGGCGCTCAGCGGGTTGGCGCTGCTGCCCTGCCCCTTGGCATTGCCGCGTTACCCGATCGAACTGGGCTGGCGCACCAGCACTCAGCTCGACCCGGTGGTGTTGAAAGTGCGTGAGGCCATTGTCGCGATTTTTGCGTGAGGTTCAGACTTACTTGGCCGCCATCAATCGATTGACTTCACTGCGCACCATGTTGGCGTATTCCGGAGGCGACATGCCGTCGAGTTCGGAACGGACCCATTCGGCCCATTTGCCTTTACGCTTGGCGCGTTCGCCGAACAAGCGTGCGGCCTCACCTTTGGCTTTGCCCAAGTTGTTCTGCCAGAGTTCGAACAGACGGGATTTCTCATCTTCAAGCGCTGCGCGCTCGGCAAGGGGTTTGTCGGCCAGATTGAAGCTCATGGGGAGTTACCTGCTGCGTAAATAGGCGACATCTTACACTGTAGGAAGAAATGTCCTGCGCAGGATTTTTCTACTGGATGGCCTGCGAAGGCAAAATCGCTGCAACTTTTTCAGTCGCCGCAGACTCCATTGTTCACTGCCCATTCACCTGCAAGGAGTAACCCAATGGCCCGCAAAACCGCCGCACAAGTCGCCGAAGACCAAATCAAGGATCAAGCGTTCAGCGAGCTTCAGACGCTGATTGAAGAGTCGGAAAAGTTGCTGAAAAGCAGTGCCTCACTGGTCGGTGAGGAAGCGGATACGCTCCGTGGGCAAATCGCCCAGAAACTCCAGCAGGCGCGGGACTCGGTCAGCAGCGTACGTGACCGGACCCTGCCCGCGGTCGAAGCCACTGAAACCTATATCGGTGGTCATCCTTGGCAAACCGTGGCAATTTCCGCCGGGTTCGGGTTGGTTGTCGGGTTGTTGCTGGGCCGCCGTTAAGCCCGCGATATCAAGTATTGAAATACGGTCCCTGTAGGAGCCTGCTTGCCGGCGATGGCGGACGATCAGCCAACATCTATATCGACTGATCCGCCGCCATCGCCGGCAAGCCGGCTCCTACACAGCCCGTGTTTCGACGCTAAATCCCGGCCAACTCCCGCAGGTTCGCCAACGTATCCGCATCGAGCTGAATACCATCCGCGCAGGATTTGGCCCGCTGATGATGGCGTCGATCGCCTGGCAACCGTTTAAGCCCCACACCGTGCATCTGCCGCACCAGTTCCTGGCTGCGTTCGGCGAAGTTTTGCCCGGCGGCCTTGCTCGGGTCGATCACGATCAACAGTTGGCCCGTCCACGGCGTTTTGGCGCCGGGGTGATTTTTCCAGTCGAATTCGAAGGAGAAATTGCCGCCGGTCAGCGCCGCCGCCAAAAGCTCCACCATCATCGACAGCGCCGAACCTTTATGCCCGCCAAACGGCAGCAACGCCCCGCCTTCAAGAATGGCTTTCGGGTCCTGGGTCGGTTGACCGAGGCTGTCCACGCCCATGCCGGCGGGTAAACGCTCACCCTTGCGTGCCGCGATTTGCACATCGCCATGGGCTATGGCACTGGTGGCCAGGTCGAAGACTATCGGATCACCGTCCGCGCGCGGGGCGGCGAAAGCAATCGGGTTGGTGCCGAACAGCGGGCGATCAGCGCCGTGCGGCACCACGCAGGTCATGCTGTTGACCACGCTCAATGCCACCAGCCCTTCGTAGGCGAACGGTTCGACGTCCGGCCACAGCGCCGCAAAGTGGTGGGAGTTACGGATTGCCAACACCGCAATCCCGGCACTGCGGGCCTTTTCCACCAGCAAGGGGCGAGCGGCGGCGAGCGCCGGTTGGGCGAAGCCGTTGCCGGCGTCGACCCGGACAAAACCCGACGCCACGTCCTCAACCACCGGCACGGCCTGGCCATTGACCCAACCGCTCTCCAGTGTCGACACGTAACCGGGAATGCGGAACACGCCGTGACTGTGAGCGCCATCACGTTCGGCGCCGGCGCAGTTGAGGGCCAGTGTCCTGGCGACTTCGGCAGAGGTGCCGTGACGAACGAAAATGCGTTCGAGCAACAGGACGAGAGAATCAAAATCCAGGGTTGAGTTGGCCGAACTGACTGCCATTTCAGGCGAAGCGGTCATCTGAAGCTCCAGTTTTATTTTTAGAGGCGGGCGACAGGGCGATTAAGCGCTTTCTTACCGGCGTCCTGTCAAGTCTCTCGCGCAAGCAATATGTACCGCACCCCGCCTTTTCCCGCCCCCTATTGTTGCCCCTCGACCCAACGACCGGCGCTGAACACCGTCGCAGCCCTTCGAGGAAACATCATGACAACACCTGCACTGCCGTATTTTTTTGACGAAGCGGAACGCGCATCTGCGGTCAGGCAACCCGGCGAACGAGAAAATGCGCTGAGACTTACCCTGGACGATCTGAACTGGCTGAAGGCCGCTTATCTACCGACTCAGGCCGCCCGCAAAACCCATGTCAAACCGATGCAGGCCTACCGGTTGCTGTTGTCTTTGCCGGGCAAGGCCGGCATCCCGTTGGCCGGCGCTTTTGTCATGAGTCGACCCAACGATGGCGAGGTCACGCTCTACACACCGTGGAAGGGTTTGATCAAATTCGCTGACATGGACGACCTCAAAAGCAAACTCAAGGAGTGGTTGGCGCAGGCCAGCGCAAAACGTGAACTGTTGCGTTTCATCTCCATCGAACAACGCCTGCCCCTGGCCGCCGCCACTGCCCTCGACATCTCCACCACCGATATTGAAGGTGCGGTGTTCGAAGACCAGGAACTCGTCCTCAAGCAACAGCAAGAAAAAAACATCCAGGCGATGGCGGACGAGCTGGTCAAGATGCCCACCTTGCAATCGATGCTCGACGACACTCTCAAGCACGCGTTGCTCAAACCGTTTCCCAAACTGGACCAGCGTCTGACTCGGCTGAAGAGTTTTGTCAGCACGGGTTCCGCGTTCGATGCCCCCGAAACGGCCCATACGATGTCCTCGATGTCACTGAGCGAGGCCCTCCTGCATTTTTACCTGACGAACCATTGGCCGACGGGCGGAGCCAGGCTGTTTGCCCATCCCGAGCACATCAGCAGCAGCGATGCTGACAATCTGACTTGGGAAAGCGCCGTAAAGGAGATCGCGCAGAGTTTTACGCCTCACCTGCAAAGCCTGCTTGAGACGTTCTGGAACACGCCCATGAGCAATGGCCTGTCGCGCCTGAATTTTTTCACCGACGGCATACGCGACACGTTTCACACGCGGCTTTTACATCAACGCCAGCAGGGCACTTTAACGACGCAGGAATATCTGCAACTGATGAACGTCAGCCTCGCCCCTGCCCCAGACAATCCCCTTCGCATCGACAAAGTGCGGGTCACCGCGCCGTTCAAACATTTCGCCGAGCTTGCCTCGACCCTGATGATCGGCGGCACCAGCACCCTGAGTTTTCTGTACAGCCCGTCCAGAGGCATCGAGGCCACCAGTAATCTGCCAGCGGTGAAAAAAATCGTGCTGCAAATGCTCAAAAGCGAGGGACATGAAGACACGCTGCTCAATTTCATGTCGCTGGACGAACGCGGCACTTTTCTTGGGCTGGAACCGGACGATCAGGTGGTCGTGGGAGAGCCGGTCATCGGCTCGGTGTTCGAACGCGTGATGGCCGACATCGTCGAAAAACAACGGCATAACCTCAGCCACGCCTTGAGCCGCTACCGTGAAAGCGAAGGCACGCTGGACCCTCACGCCTTGCTCGACAGTGCCCTGGACATCCGGGGATTGATCGATCACCGCCTGCTTCTGGCTGATGTCGCAGGTCGCTGGAGCACGCGCCCGGACCGCCGCGTGAACGCCCAACCGGCCACCGTTCGCGCCGAGTTGGCAAAACACGAGCTGTCGCTGCTGAACTCGGTTGAACAGGCACTTGATCAACGCATTGAAAAACACCCGGCCATTGCGCCCAAGACCCGCACGTTCACTGACGCGCAAAGTCTCGTCAACTTATCGCTGGCAGGTTTGCAGTCGAGTTTTACCCATACCCTGTCAACGGCACTGCGCAGTGAATTGAAGCTTCGTGCCGTCTCGCGCACCTTGGGTGCGACGGAACAGGCGATCATCAAAACCGTGCTCGATACTCCGATACACCTGCAACGAGCGGCATTGAACGGTTTTTTACCGGAGGTCTTTTCCCTGGCGTTGAAGGCCGGCACCACGGCAACCCCTCTGAAACTGGCCAGTTGTTTTGTCCTCACTGAACGGGGCGGCCTGGATCCGGTGCACTCGGGCAAGGCCGTTTTGTGGACGCCTGCACTGGGATTTGAAGCCTTCAACGCACTGACGCCTCTACTGGACGAACTCGAGCGACGCCTCAAGGATGAGAATCATCGCTTAACCCTTCTGGAAAACCTCGGCCGGAGCGAGCGGTCGCCAGGCAAGGCTTACACGCTGGCGCCACTGCAACGGGTCCATGGGCATTTTCTCGATTACTTGCAAAAGCCCTTTGTCGATCTGGACCAGACCTGTGTCACCCAAGCGTTGGCCACCCCGCTCTCCCCCGCACCGCTGGCCAGCCTGCTGAATCTGGTGGCCCTGCGCGAACCGATGACCGGGCTGCGCCGTGCGACCGATATTGCCGAGTCCCTGACCACCCAGCAAAAACTCCCGGCCTGGCTGGCCAAGGCGCCGATCAAAGACCTGATTCTGCATGGCGAACTGCTTCAGCAATACCTTCACAACGTCAAAGACGACCAGGATTACCTCACCGGTATCCGCTCATTGCAGCGCACCGCCCACCATGAACTGGAAAAACAACTCAAGGCAGACGACTTCGACATTGATCCGGACCAGGTCCAGGTCGAAATCAGCGCGAGCCCGAGGTCTGCGTCCAGCCGCCAAACCCTGACCGACTTTGCCTTGACTCACCTCAAGGACCTGGACGTCGTCTTTCTCAAACTGACGTCCCTGGACAACACGGTCATTCCAGAGGACATGGACGAACGCTACATCAAGGACCTGATACGCAACCTGAAGCCGGGTGAGCACCAGCAGAAAATAGTCAGCAACGCCTTGGCAGACTCCCCGGCGAACGCGGATCGCAGGACGCGTTTTTACACACAATTGCCCTGGCAGGTGATGCACCACGCCCACGCGGAAAAACTCCAGGAGCGCCTGAGCGAAACCGGGTTTGATCTGATCCGCCAGGTCATGGACATGCCCGATGCCATCGCCCGGGCGGCAGTCGAAGGTGCCCACGCAATCATTCGGCCCCTGGAGTTCCTCGGCGTCAGGAGCGGACAAACAGTCAAAGTACCCGGCGTCTATCTGATCGGCTCATCGGCCGATAGCACAGCGCCGCAGGTGCTGCTCGCACCTCACAGTCCCAGGCACGGGATAAAAGAATACGCCAGCGAAACACAGCTGCTGGCAGAACTGAAGACGCGCGGCACACTGCTCGATTGGGTCCTGATGACCCTGGAGAATCCTGACCGGATATTGCTGGAAACCCGGATGGCGACGCGCACTAACCGGGTAGCAAGAGCCACGTCGGAAACCGCAGGCAATACCGATGCCGGGGTCACACTGGCGTCCAATCCCATCAAGGGGCACCTGTTCGGGCACCTGTTCCATGACAATGCCGCGTTGCTCGGCCAGTTGCTCGGTTGTCAGTCCGATGACAAAAAGCAGAGTGCGTGGGCAACCATCAAGCACGTACTGGGCGAAGACCTGCACGAGGCGTATTCGTTTTTTATGGGCAAACTCGCCTACCCCGTCACGGTGTGGAACAGTTATCGGGACATCAAGCAATCCGCCGAAGACCTGCAGACGCACAAATGGGGTGCGGCGATCAGGGAATTCATCAGCGGGATTGCACAACTCGCTTCATTGCGCCAATCGTTGGACAGCCACGCGCCATCGACTTCTACGCCAGCCGCACCGGCACCCGCACCCCCCGATGCCCGCTGCCAATGGCAGGACATCAACGTCACCGCCCCCGAGCGCACAGGTTTGAAGCGGCATGAAAGCCTGCATGTCGACCTGAACTCGCTGAAGCCCGACTCAACGTCCGGGCTCTACGCGCATCCGACGACGAAACAGCTCTACGGGCCGGTTGAAGGCAAAGTGTTTGCGGTGACAAAACGCGGCAGCCGCTGGCGCATCGCCGATACACAGACGCTCGGCCCTTATCTGCGGCAAAACGTATCGAAGCAATGGGTGCTCGACCGGAATACCCCGACGCCGCAGTTCGGTCTCATGGATCGGCTGGATGCGGCGGTAGCTGCCTGGAAGGGCATGAACATTGACGCCCGTGGAATGCCGCAGATACGACGGTTTTTTCCGCAAAAGGCTCGTCAGATCGACGAAGCGCTGGACCTGGCAACGACCTATGCCTGGAACAGCTTTCGAAACCTGCAATTGCTGAAGACATCCGCAAACACCGAGACCCCCGTTCATCAGCTCATCAAGCGTTTCATGGATACGCCAGAGGTACTGCCCACGCATGTCGATAAGCTGGAAAAAGTCGTGGCCGACATGTTTAGCGCGTTGTTGGACCCAACGCTCAGAAAGAGCAAGTCCGATCGATTTGTCGTCGGCACGGTAATCGAAGGCGCAGACGTTACATTCGCCTTTGTCATCCCGAAGGACGCCAAGAAGAAGATCTATCTGGCAGAAAGATTCTTCACTCCCGGTTACGAGCACTACCGGGAACACCTTTGCGACAAGACCTTCCCGATCAACACACATGCCCGCGCGATGACCCTGTTGCATGAGCTTTCGCACATTGCCTGTAAAACTGAGGACATTGCCTATCTGGACCCTGGCAGGCCCTTCGCCGACCTGATAGGCACGGCCAGCATGACCGCCACTAATCTCAAGACTGCATTGACCCACGTTCAGGACATCGCATTGTCGATCAAGACCCCTTACACACAGCTGTTCATGACCCAGGATCCCGACACCGGCGAGTGGGAAGACCCCGGAAGTACTACTTATGAAAATACTGATCGGGTGAAAGAGCATCTTCTGACATTGACCGCCGCAGAAAACCTGAGTGGTGCCCGCGAAAACTTTAAAAAAAGTTCCCTGACCCGCCTGGCGGTACAACTCGGCAATGCCGACAGCGTGGCCTGGTTAATCAGTCATCTCGGACGGCAGTTACACGTCAATACACCTTGATTCAACAAAATAAACAGCCGTTTGATGGGTAAATGCCATGACGGCTGTTCTCGCAGACTGCCCTCAAGGTTAGAATGCGGGAAATCAGGATGAGTCAATGACCGACAGCCCTCTCTCCCAAGCCCAATATGACGCCATCACCGATGCCGCTGCGCACTGGTGCATGCGTCTGCACGCCACCGACTGCACAGCCGAGGAACGGCAAGCATTCGAACAGTGGCTTGACGCCGATCCGCTGCATGCGTTCGAGTACGAGGCCATGCTGGAGATCTGGGATGTAGCGGGAGATTTGCCTCGCCCCGAAGCCGTCATGCCCGTCGCTCGTCTCCGACCGGCAACGCCTTGGCGCACGTTCGGCATCGCTGCCGCCGTGTGTGCACTGGCGTTGCCACTGGCGGCTTATAGCGGTTGGAACCTGGGCTGGATTCCCAACTCGTACCAGCATTTCGAAGCCGGCGATACGGTCCGTCAGGTCACACTGAGCGATGGCAGTCAGGTCGAACTGAACCTTGGCACCGAGCTGACCTACAGCAATTACAAGGATCAGCGGCGCGTCAGGCTGGAAAAAGGCGAAGCCTTCTTCAACGTCAGTCACGACACGAACCACCCGTTTATCGTCCGGGCGGCGGACGGCAGAATTCGGGTCACCGGCACCCAGTTCAATGTCTGGATGTACGAGGATCAGGTGCGCGTCAATCTGATTGAAGGCTCGGTACTGGTCAGTAGCAACAATGACTTGCCGGGTGATGGCCTGCGGCTTGAGCCATCGATGCAGGCTCGCTACAAACAAGGCGACTTCACACCACAAATCAGCCAGACCTACGCCAACGACAGCTCGCTGGCCTGGCGTCACGGCAAACTGGTGCTCGATAACCTGGCGCTGTCCGAAGCCCTGCCATTGATCAATCGTTACCTGAACACCCCGGTGATGGTCGCCGACAGCAGCACCGGCTCGATCCGCCTCGGTGGCATCTACAACATCAAGGAACTCCACAACCTGGTGGCGACGCTGCCCAAGGTGTTGCCGGTCTACCTGACCCGTAACAAGGACGGCAATCCGGTCCTCAACTCCATGCCGCAGCAACCGCCAAAAAGCTGAAGACCGCAACCCTTGCGGGTGCGGCCTGCTTTTCAGCGCTCAAAACTGTTCAAATTACTGTTTGGCCACCTTCGCGGCTTTTTCGTCCTGCTCGCGAATCGTCTGTGCCTGGTACTGCGGGTCCGAAGTGATCTGCTGTTCGGTGAATGGCAACACGCTCAGTTGCTTCTTCGAGAAGGCCAGCGTCTGATCGTTGGCGTGCTTCGAGGCCGGGTCGCTGGACAACGAGAACGCCAGCAGCCCTTTGGCCTGAGGTCCCTTGTCGTCGAAGGTCACCAGTTGCAAATAACTGGTGCCACTGACCACTTCGCGTTTTCCGTCGCTTCTCGGCACGCTCTGAATCGCGTTGTACACGCCCAGCGTGCCTGGCCCGCCGTGAATCGGCGTCTGCTGACCACCGCTACTGACCACCTGGATATCGCCCCAGCGGCTGTCCGTCTTGAGCCCCGACGTATTGACCGAAGCCACCGACGCCAGCATCGCCTCGCGCACCGCCTTGGCGACTTCCGGGCGATCGACCGCCAGGCCGCGCGGTGTGTGTTGCGGGTCTTTCGGATCGAACACCACACGCCAGACATCAGGCGTTTCCTGAAGCGCTTCAATGACGTTCTGGAAATGGACAAATCCCAAACCGCTGTCCAGATTCGCGTTGCGATCCCAGGCCTTCAGAATGGCACACAGCGGCATGAGCGTTGGCGCGTCGGTCCCAAGGTCCGCCGCGCAGAATTGCAGCAGGTCCGGCATCACTTGAGTCGCCTGGTAGACCTGATCGTCCATCACCATCCGTTGCAGATCAGCTGCGGCAATCGGGCCGGCCTTGCTCAATGTGCCCAGACGCTCCAGAGCAAAGCGTGAGCGCAGGCCCAGTGGTTGGCCATCCTGGCTGATCAGGGGCGAAAAACCGGTGAGCGGTTGTGCCGGGTTGACCATCCACGCCGAATCGTTGGAGTGCTGCACAAAATCCTTGCGCAATAACTGCGGTAATTTGTCCGCCGCATAAATGCCTTTTTGCGCCGCCTTCGGGTCGATGTCCCAGGCACAGGCGCTGTTGGAACCGTCGAGTACGATCAGCTCCAATCCGATCCGTGGATCGCTGCACGCGGCCAGTTTGGCGGCACTGACGTTCGGCACCACCGACAGGTTCATGTACAGCGTCTGCCCCTGATCGTCCGCCGCCAGGGTGTTGACCCACGGGATGCCCTGGATGTTGTGAACCGATGCCTGCAGGTCCTTGAGGCTGACTGCACGATTCATCGCGTACCACTGCTGCAAGACCCGGTCGTTGTCCAGGTTGGCGTCACGCAGGCTGTAGGCAAACTGGTTATCCCAGTCCAGTTTTCCCGGCCATTGCACAACCGGGCCGAACGGCGAACTGTAGACCACATGAGCGACCTCGCGGGTCTGCCCGTCAGGTTGTTTCACCTTCACGGTCACAATCTGCTGCTTCATCGGCAGTGACTTGCCGTCGAGCAGATAGCGGGTCGAATCCTGCGGATCGAGTTGCAGGCGATACAGGGTGAAATGCTTGGACGAGTCCACGGTGTGGGTCCAGGCCAGGTGCTGATTGAAGCCAATGTTGATCATCGGCAGTCCCGGCAGCGCGGCGCCCATCACATCGAGTTTGCCGGGGATGGTCAGGTGCATCTGATAGAAGCGCATCCCGCCGACCCACGGGAAATGCGGGTTGGCCAGCAACATGCCACGGCCATTGAACGAGCGCTCACTGCCCACCGCGACCGCGTTGCTGCCGCGATCCAGCGCGAAGCGTTGAATGCGCGCAGCGGCCATCTGGAACTGCGTCGAGGCCGCTGTGTTTTGCGCGACGGCTTTGGGCGGCGTGGCACCGGCCAGTGCTTCGGCAAACTGCCCGACGCCGCCTTCGACCAGCAGGCGCCGGGTCAACTTGACCAGGTCCTGTGCAGTAATCTCGCGCACCCAGTCGCCCTGGCATTGCTGCGGCAAACCTTGCGTGCGACGTTCTGTCAGCGAACGGTTGTACCCCGCCACGTAACCCTCGATGAGGTCGCGGACTTCCGGGGTTTGCGCCTGCCAGAAAGCGGCGACGGCTTGCGGCGTATTGAGCCAACTGAAAAACACGTCGCTGACCTGGTTTTCGCGGTCTTCGACCGTGAACTGCTCCGGGCCGAAATAGCGTGAACGTTCGCCGTTCACCGTGGTGATTTCATTGGCCAACAGGCACAGATTATCCTGGGCGTAGGCGTAGCCAATGCCATAGCCGAGGCCACGTTCGTTGTCGGCGCGGATATGCGGCACGCCGAAGCTGGTCCGGCGGATATCGGCCGTCGCCGATTCCGGCTGACTGCGCGCGTTTGCCGCAAGACTCACGCCCACCAACACGGCGGCAAGGCTCAATCGGGTTAACTGCCTGGTAATAATCACACTCGCTCCTGATCCAATAGGCAGGGTGCTGCCGTCATGTAGGAACGAAATTAATGAGAAAAATTTAGCGCGTTGGAGGGCGTTTCTGCGGGGATTTACACGCTTGTGACGTGATGGCGACAAAATTTCTACATCCGAGCCTTCATGATTTGTGGGGCTCGTACGTCTTACTGAGTAAGAGCACCCAACACATTTCTATCCGGTTCAGGCTCTGAAAAGGAGATTTTGCATGTACAACTCGCAACTGCCAACGGACGGTAGCACTGCGCCAATGGGCTCCTCTATGGGCTCGGGCCTGTTCAATCAGCGAACCGAACGTCACGGCAACGAACGGATTCGGGTTCTGCTCAAGAGCTTCGGCCTGCGCACCAGCCTGATTCGCCTCAAAGTCATCGACGCCTTGCTGACCGCCGCCGAAAGCGATCGCAGCCTGGGTGTGCGCGGCTTCCACAGCCACCTGCTGGACCTGGATATTCCGCTGTCCTTTCTCAGTGTGCGCGAAGTGTTGAAACGCTTGTGCAGCGAAGGCGTGATCACCCTGAACCCGGACAAAAGCTACAGCTTGCACCCGCAGGCCTTCGCCGCATTGCACGGCGAATAACCTGACCCTGGCGCGTCGCTCAGGGCTTGACCTTGCGACGCATCACGCCATTGACCACCACCACGATCACCGCCACGCCAATGGCGATGTACTGGAACAGTTTTTCGCTGATGACGCCGGTATTCTGCAAATACGAAAGGCCAAACATGATTCCCAGCACCACCAGGGAAATCAGAATCGAGTATTTCAAACGTTGCGACTGGGTCATGGCCCTTTTCCTTAAACAAAAAGCTTAAACGTAAGCGAACGCGAACCTTAAAGATGTATCCGGTTTGTATCCGAATGCATGCCAAGCCACTACCGTTTTCCGGGGATGGGGCGCTGCAAACGGGGTCTCATGTTACAGCCGATGAAGCCTTTTGGCTTCATAGCGGCGATAACCATGAGGATTTTGAAATGTTCCGTCGAATCACACTGCTGATTCCCCTGCTGGCCATCCTTTCCCTGAGCGGCTGCATTATTTTCCCCCACGGCGGATGGCACGGCGGCCACCATTACGACAATCGTGGAGGGCCGGGTTACTACCAGCATCGCTGAGGTTTTTAGCGCGCTGACGGTTCCCTGAAAAACTCGTTTCCCGGTTGCGCGCAAAGCTCGATCATCCAGTCAACGAATACCCGTACCCGCCGTGACAACTGACGGTGAGGAGGATAAAGCGCCGTCAGCGGCATGACCGGTGGCGGCACTTCCCTCAGCACCTCGACCAGACTTCCCTCCTTCAACCGCCGGGCCACGTGATAGTACGGCACCTGCACCAGCCCATACCCGGCCTCGCATGCCGCCAGATAACCATCGGCACTGTTGACCGAGACATGCTTGGACAGATTGACCGGTTGCAGTTGGCCATCAACGACAAATTCCAGCCCGTAGCGTTTACCGTTGCTGGCGACATACTCCACCATTTGATGCCCCCTCAGGTCGGCCAAACCGTGTGGCGTGCCATGACGCTGCAAGTAATCCGGGCTGGCGCAAGTGACCTGGTCCAGCATGACCAGCGGCCGCGCCACCAGTGAATCATCGAGAGACGCACCGCCGCGCAACACGCAATCGACACCCTCTCGAATCAGGTCCACCGGCCGGTCATTCAAACCGATTTCCAGCTCGATCAACGGATAGCGCGCGGTGAACTGCGGCAATGCCGGAATCACGATCAGGCGCCCCACCCCCGCCGGCATGTCCACGCGCAACAAACCCTTGGGATTGTGGCGCGCCGCGGAGAACACCGCTTCGGTTTCCTCAAGATCCGCCAGCAAACGCACGCAACGCGGGTAGTAGGCCGCGCCGTCGAGTGTCAGGCTGATTTGCCGGGTGGTGCGTTGCAGCAACTGCACGCCCAGATGCGCCTCCAGCTGTTTGATCAGAATAGTCACCGAGGCACGGGGCAATTGCAGGCTGTCTGCCGCTTTGGCAAAGCCCCCCAGCTCGACGATCCGGGTGAATACGCGCATGGCGTTGAATCGATCCATTGGGCTCTCGTACCGACTGATTATTTAGAAATTACTAATAGTGATAGCAGTTTTATCCGGTTTATCTGGATTCTGTCGAGGTTAACAATGGGATTCACATTCACAGGGAGCTGATTTCATGCAAACACGTCAATTGGGTAAGAACGGTCCGCAGGTCAGCGCGATCGGTCTGGGCTGTATGGGCATGTCCGATTTCTACACCACCGACACCGACACCCGCGAAGCCACGGCCGCCCTGCATCGTGCGCTGGAGCTGGGCATCAACCTGCTCGACACTGCCGACATGTACGGCCCGCGCACCAACGAAGAACTGATCGGCAAAGCCATCGCCGGCAAGCGCGATCAAGTGTTCCTGGCGAGCAAGTTCGGCATCGTCCGCGATCCGGCGAACCCGACCGCGCGTGGGGTCGACGGACGTCCGGAATACATCCGCGCCTCTATCGACGGCACCCTCAAACGACTCGGCGTCGAAACCCTGGACTTGTACTACCAGCACCGTGTCGACCCACAAGTGGCCATCGAGGAAACCGTCGGCGCCATGGCCGAACTGGTCAAGGCCGGCAAGGTGCGTTACCTGGGCTTGAGCGAAGCCTCGGCGGCAACGCTGGAGCGGGCGCATCAGGTTCATCCGATCAGCGCGCTACAAAGTGAATACTCGTTATGGAGCCGGGATCAGGAAGACAATGGCTGCCTGGCCGCGTGCCAGCGGCTGGGCATTGCCTTTGTCCCTTACAGCCCATTGGGGCGGGGTTTTCTGACCGGTGCACTGCAAAGCCCGGACGATTTTGCGGCGGACGACTACCGTCGGTTCAGCCCGCGTTTTCAGGGTGACAACTTCGCGAAAAATCTGTTGCTGGTGCAGCAAGTACAGGATCTGGCGGCAGAGAAAGGCGTGACCGCGGGTCAACTCGCGTTGGCATGGGTGCTGGCCCAGGGTGATTACGTGATCCCGATCCCCGGGACCAAACAGCGTAAATACCTGGAAGAAAACGTGGCAGCGCTGGAGGTAAAACTTAGCCGCGAAGCGTTGCAGGCGCTGGAAGCGATCTTCCCGGCGAATGCCCCTGCCGGCTTGCGCTACCCGGAAGAAATCCTGAAGTTGCTCGACCGTTAACCAGCGTCTGGCCCGTTCAATTGCCTGGACGGGCCAGCGCAATCGAGCCGTCCGTCACCTCCCGCCGTTCTTGTACGAACGTACCTAAAGCTCGACCCGAGCCAGCCGATAGCCCTTTGAAGCGCCGAATTTCATACCGATACCCACAATAAGATCGCTGCCAAAAAGGACCCGGCTCCATGCCCGCATTCCGCACTATTCAGGCTCGCTACACGTTGTTTCTGGTCCTGTTCATTCTTCTGCTGTCCATTCTCACCGTGGTTGGCATCAGTCAACTGGTCGCGCCAAAGCTGCGCCACACCGAAGAACAAGTCGCACTCAATCGCATCGCCGAAGTCGCCGAACAAATCCAGGGCGAACTGAACAAGGTTCAGGCGCAACAGCGCAGCATCACCCAGACCATCCCTCTGCTCGACAGCGCCGCCATCGACACAGTCCTGCCGGGCCTGGTCGATCAGTACGGCGAACTGAAAGTCTTCGGTGGCGGCATCTGGCCCCTGCCCGGCCAGCGTGAGGCCGGGCGCAACAAATTCAGTACGTTCTGGCATCGCGATGCCTCGGGCAAACTGGCGGTCAATACCTTCTGGAACAGCGACGCCGCGCCCAATTATTACGACCAGACCTGGTACAAGGGCGGCATGCAAACCCCACGCGGGCAATGCGCCTGGGCCGCAGCCTATAAAGATGACGCCAGCGCCGAGCCGCGCACCAACTGCGCCATGGCCATCCAGAAAAACGGCGCGGCGTACGGTGTCTCGACCATCGACGTGACCCTGGGTTTCTTCAACGACCTGGTGGCGCGCAAGGAAAAAGACCTCGGCGCCGAAATGCTGATCGTCGAAGCCGACGGCAAGATCATCAGCAACAGCTCGCGCATCAGCGGACCGATCGTGCTGAAGAACATCAGCGAACTGGCCGGCAACTCACCGTTCGCCAGCCAAGTGAAGGCCGGCCTGCAAAACCGTGATCAGGCGCAGCGCGTCGAGTTCGACAACAACGGCGAAGCCAACACCTTCTTCATGCGCCCCATCGAAGGCACACCGTGGTTCCTCGCCACCGCCCTGCCGACCAGGCTGATCACCGCGCAGCGCGACGACGTGCTCAGCAACCTGAGCCTGCTGCAAATCCCGATGGTGATCCTGCTGGTGCTGCTGCAAATCTATGCGATCCGCCAACTGATCCAGCGCATGAAAGCCCTGAAGGCCAATATCGACGCACTGTCCGCCGGTGACGCCGACCTGACCAAGCGCATCACCATTCGCGCCGAAGACGAACTGGGCGCTATCGGCCACTCGGTCAACGCCTTCATCGTTTACCTGCAAAACATGATCGGCGAAGTCACCCAGGCCACCGGCGCCATGGCGTCCGGCCTGGATAACCTGCAGCGCACCTCTGCCCACACCAGTCAGATTCTGGTGCGCCACGCCTCGGAAACCGATCAGACGGTCACCGCTATTACCGAAATGAGTTCGACCGCCGAAAGCGTGGCGCAGAACGCCGCCGAAACCGCCGCTTTCACAAAACGCGCCAACGAAAACGCCGACCGTTCGCGGGTCGTGGTGGGTGAAGCGTCCAGCAGTGTGATTGCGTTGATCGACGAAGTGGCCAGCGCTACCCATAAAGTCGAAAGCATGCAACAGGACGCCCAGCGCATCACCGAGATCCTCGGGGTGATCGGCGCCATCGCCGGGCAAACCAACCTGCTGGCCCTTAACGCGGCCATTGAAGCGGCGCGTGCCGGTGAGCAAGGTCGTGGCTTTGCAGTGGTGGCCGACGAAGTGCGCGCCCTCGCCGCCCGCACCCAGGCCAGCACCTCGGAAATCAACGAGATGCTCACGCGCCTGACCCAAGGCGTCAGTTCGTCGGTCAGCGCCATGGAAAACACCCAGGCCAGTTGCCAGTCAGCGGCCGACGCCACGGCGCGGGTCAACACCGGGCTGGACGAAATGGCCGGCTCCGTCAGCCACATCAACAGCCTCAGCACCCAGATCGCCACCGCCGCCGAACAACAAAGTGCGGTAACCGAGGAGATCAACCGCAGCATGGTGCAGATCCGCCACATGGTGGATGAACTGGTGAAAAGCGGTCAGGCCAGTGAGCTCAATACCCGGCAGTTGCTGGAAGCCAACTCACGCGTCAGCGCGATCATGGGGCGCTTCAAAGTCCGCTAAACAACTGAAGGCAAGCGCAAAAACCTGTGGGAGCGGGCTTGCTCGGGAAAGCGGTGTGTCAGTCAGCAATAATGTTGTTTGACACACCCCTTTCGCGAGCAAGCCCGCTCCCACAGGTTCTGTGCCTATCCCCGCATTAATTCGAAACAATCTCGCCGCTCTTTACCGGCTAAAGTAGTCAAAATGCCTCTTTTTTTGATCGCCATCCGAGTCGAGATCCCTCCATGCGAACCCACCTGCGTCTGGTCGCCCTGAGCGCCCTGTTCATTTCTTCCCTGGCCCAGGCCGCCGACCTGATCCCCATCGAAGTCCACCGCGACGCCAACTGCGGCTGCTGCAAAAAATGGATCAGCCACCTGGAGGCCAATGGCTTCAAGGTCGAGGATCACGTCGAAGCCAACATGAGCGAATTCAAGCAACAGCACGGCGTGCCGCCGCGTTTGGCGTCCTGCCACACCGGTTTGATCAATGGCAAATTCGTCGAAGGTCATGTCCCGGCCGATCAGGTGCTGGCCTTGAGCAAGCGTGACGACCTGCTGGGGGTGGCCGCGCCCGGGATGCCGATGGGTTCGCCCGGCATGGAAATGGACGGCATGAGCGACGCCTATCAGGTGATCGGCCTGAAAAAGGACGGCACTGACGTAGTGGTGGCGGACTACCCCGCCGCCCATTGATGTCTGCTGCGTACATCGGGCTGTTTTTCGCCGCATTCGGTGCGGCGACCCTGCTGCCGTTGCAGTCTGAAGCGGTATTGGTGGCGCTGTTGCTCAGCGAGCAGTATTGGCTCTGGTCGCTGCTGGCCGTTGCGACGCTGGGCAATGTCCTCGGCTCGCTGCTGAACTGGTGGCTGGGGCGCGGTATCGAGCGGTTCCGCGACCGGCGCTGGTTTCCGGTCAGCCCACGTCATCTGGACAAGGCCCGCATTCATTATCAGCGCTACGGTCATTGGTCACTGTTGTTGAGTTGGGTGCCCGTCATCGGCGATCCGCTGACCCTGGTGGCCGGTGTCATGCGCGAACCGCTCGGGCGCTTCCTGCTGATCGTGACGCTCGCCAAAGGCGCCCGTTACGGCGTGCTGGCCGTGGCGACGTTGGGCTGGATCGGTTGAACCATCACCCGCCGCGATGGCCTGTGTTTAATGCCGCCCTAATCATGTCGATCCAGCATCGCCGATTTCCCCTGGAGTCTATCCATGCCTCTCGCACGCTCCCGCTGGCTGCCCTGCCTGCTGCTGACCGCCGCACTGCCGGTGATCGCTGCCGAAGGCCCGGAATATGGCCCTGAACTGCAAGGCTTCGAGTACCCCTATACGGTCAAGCATTTCGCCTTTGAGTCCCAGGGCAAGGCCCTGCAAATGGGCTACATGGACATCGCCGCCCACGGCAAGGCCAACGGGCGCAGCATCGTGCTGATGCACGGCAAGAATTTCTGCGGTGCCACCTGGGACGCCTCAATCAAGGCCTTGAGCGACGCCGGTTACCGGGTCATCGCGCCGGACCAGATCGGTTTTTGCACCTCCAGCAAACCGGACCATTATCAGTACAGCTTCCAGCAACTGGCGGCCAACACCCAACAACTGCTCAAAGCCCTCGGCATCCAGAAAGCCAGCCTGCTAGGGCATTCCACGGGCGGCATGCTCGCTACCCGCTATGCGCTGCAGTATCCCGAGCAAGTCGAGCAACTGGCCCTGGTCAACCCAATCGGTCTCGAAGACTGGAAAGCCCTCGGCGTACCGTATCGCACGGTTGATCAATGGTACGAACGTGAGCTCAAGGTGACCGCGCAAGGCATTCACGACTATCAACGCAGCACCTATTACGACGGTCGTTGGCAACCCGAATTCGACCGTTGGGTAGACATGTACGCAGGCATGGCCAAAGGTCCAGGCAAACGCCAGGTGGCGTGGAACTCGGCGCTGATTTACGACATGATTTTCACCCAACCGGTGTACTACGAATTCAAGGACCTGAAGGTGCCGACATTGCTGCTGATTGGCACTTCCGACTCCACGGCCATCAACAAGGACGTCGCCTCGCCGGAGGTCAAAGCGAAAATCGGTCACTACGACGTACTTGGCAAACAGGTGGCGAAACTGATTCCTCACTCGACGCTGGTCGAATTCCCCGGCATGGGCCACGCGCCACAAATGGAAGAGCCGGCAAAATTCCACCAGGCCCTGCTTGCCTGGCTGAATAACACCAACCCCGTTCATTGATGAGGTAAGGCGGATGGCTGTGCAGATTGCGGTACTCGATGACTGGCAGGATGTGGCGCGGCAGGTGCTGGATTGGTCGGCGCTGGACGCCATCGGCCAGGTGAGCTTCATCCATGACTACCCGGCTGATAACGAAACGCTGGCAGCGCGGCTGGCCGGGTTTGAAGTCATTTGCGTGATGCGCGAGCGCACCCGGTTCGATGAGGACCTGCTGCGCCGGCTACCGGCACTCAAACTGCTGGTCACCGGCGGCATGCGCAACGCCGCCCTCGACCTGAAAGCGGCTGCCGCACTCGGCATTCAGGTCAGCGGCAGCGACAGTTACAAACACGCCGCGCCGGAACTGACCTGGGCGCTGATCATGGCCGCCACTCGCAACCTGGTCGTGGAAGCCAACGCTCTGCGCGCCGGTAAATGGCAACAAGGGCTGGGTGGCGATCTGCACGGCCAGACCCTGGCGATTCTCGGTTTGGGCAGCATTGGCCAGCGAGTCGCCCAGTTCGGCCAGGTGTTCGGCATGCGAGTGATCGCCTGGAGCGAAAACCTCACGGCCGAACGCGCCGCCGAAGTGGGCGTGACCTACGTCAGCAAGCAGGAACTGTTCGAACAGGCCGACGTGTTGTCGGTGCATCTGGTGCTCAGCGACCGCAGCCGTGGATTGGTCGACGCGCAGGCTCTGGGCTGGATGAAACCCACCGCGCTACTGGTCAACACGGCTCGCGGGGCGATTGTCGATGAGGCGGCGTTGATCAAGGCGCTGCAAAAACAACGACTGGCCGGCGCAGCGCTGGACGTGTTCGAGCAAGAACCCTTGCCGGCTCATCACCCGTTCAGGACGCTGGAGAATGTGCTGGCAACGCCGCATGTCGGGTACGTCAGCCAAAAGAATTACCATCAGTTCTTTTCACAGATGATCGAGGACATTCAAGCCTGGTCAGGCGGAACGCCGATTCGGTTGCTCAGCTGATACCCGATCATCGATCATCGTTCATCGCCGGCAAGCCGGCGATTGGCCGCACCACAAATCCAGCTGGCCTCACCGCCACAATCGCGCCATCACCCTGTCCTTGCCCCGCCTATGCTGACGAGCATAGGCCTCGACGTGCGCTTTCTTTCATCAAGAAATGAATAAATGTTCACCCTGCGGTGTTCACTTTGCATCGCCCATGAGGATTGCCCGCGAACAACCCGAGTCTCGATTCGCCGCTACGTTACGACCGCCTGACGATGAGCCTGCACTGGCTGACCGCCGTGCTGGTTGAACAAGTGGCGTGGGCCATCGTGATTATGGCCGGGCTGCATGCGCTCATCGCACTGGTTCATCATTACGGCCTGCGGGATAACACCTTGCGCCGCCTGTTGCCGGAACGTGTTTGAACTAAAACGAATAAACCTGTGGAGATCATCCATGAATACCCGTCTTGCTGTTTTTACCGTCCAGTTACTGCTTGCCTTTGCGTTGTCCGCTTCCCTCGCATTGGCCAATGGTCAAGATGACGCACCGGCCAAACCCAACTGCCCAAAAGGCCAGGTCTTCGACACCAAGTCGCAGAAATGCGTGATGCAGACCAGCAGCCTGGTGCCCGATACCGACCGCACTGATTACGCCTATCGGCTGGCGAAGGACGGGCGCTATGAGGAAGCCCTGGCATTGCTCGGTACGCTGAAAAACCCAAACACTGCCAAGGCACTCAACTATCGCGGCTACGCTACACGTAAACTGGGGCGCACCGACGAGGGCATCGGTTATTACCTGCAATCGGTGAAACTCGATCCGCAGTATGCACAAGTCCGCGAATACCTCGGCGAGGCGTATGTGGTCAAGGGTCGACTGGACCTCGCCCAGGAGCAGTTGCAACAGATAAAATCGATCTGCGGCAGCACCTGCGAGGAGTACCAGGATCTGGCCGAAGCCATCCACGATTCATCGAAAACCTGACAGGACGGAGGTCGCCATCGCCAGCGATCAGGCAATACGGGCAGAGTTGGGCCAGCACTTGGCGCGTTTATGGCGTTACGGCCTGCTGCTGTCCCGACAGCGGCATGTTGCCGAAGACCTGGTGCAGGCCACCTGCGTCCGGGCGCTGGAACGTGCCGGGCAATTTGTCCCCGGCAGTCGCATGGACCGCTGGCTGTTGAGCATTCTGCATTCGATCTGGCTCAACGAAGTGCGCTCGCGCAGGGTGCGTCAGGGCCAGGGGCTGGTGGATGCCGACAACGTCTTGTCGTTCGACGGTGAACACGCCGCGCAAACCCACGTGCTCGCAACGCAGGTGATTCGGCGCGTCGATGCGCTGCCCGAAGCGCAGCGCGAAACGGTGTTTCTCGCCTACGTTGAGGGCCTGTCCTACCGCGAAGTCGCCGAAGTCCTGGACGTGCCCATTGGCACGGTCATGAGCCGCCTGGCCGCGGCACGGGCGAAACTGGCCGAGTACCCGCCGTTGCACGCGGTGTCGAACCCTTCCACTGGAGAACGTCGATGAACGAACACACGATGCCTTCGGACGAGCAACTGGTGGCTTATCTCGACGACCAACTCGATAGCGACCAGCGCACCCGCATTGACGCGGCCATCGCCGAAGACTCGACGCTCAACCTGCGCCTGCAATGGCTGGCCCGCAGCAGCCTGCCGTTCAAGGACGCCTATGCCGAACTGGCGCAACAGGCACCCGTAGACCGCCTGCAAGCGATGCTCGACACCCTGCCCTCGCCTGCCCGGCCCGCGGTGAATCGGCGCGGGTTCCTCGCGGTGGCGGCCGGCCTGGTGGTGAGCGCCGTGTTGGCGGACCGGTTGTTCCTTGGCTGGCAGGCGAGCCAGCACAAATCCAACTGGCGCGGGCTGGTGGCGGACTACATGTCGCTGTACGTGCCGCAAACTCTGGAACACTTGCCCAGCGACGAAGCCACTCAACAAGCGCAACTGCGCACCATCGACGCACGCCTGGGGTTGAACCTGGCGCCGGGGCAACTGCGCCTGCCGCGCCTTGAGCTCAAGCGCGCACAAATCCTCGAATACGACGGCATGCCCATCGCCCAGATTACGTATCTGGACCCGGCGCACGGCCCCATGGCGTTGTGCGTCACCCGCTCAAACAGCGGCAGTCGACACTTCGTGCGCGAGCGGCGGCACGAGATGAACGTGGTGTATTGGGCAGACATGGAACATGCGTGGATGCTGATCGGGCACAACCCGGCGTCGGAGCTGGAAGAGCTGGCGAAGGTGTTGCGCAGTCGGCTGAGCGCTTGATGATCGTTCCCACGTCGAGCGTAGGAACGATCATCATCAGGACGGAGTTGGCAGCCATAAGCGAAACCGCGCGCCGCCCAGTGGTGACGGTTCGACGGTGAGTGTGCCGCCCTGCGCCTCCAGCGCCCGCCGACTGATCGCCAATCCCAGGCCAAAGCCGCCCGTCGCCCGGTCCCGGCTGCGATCGAGTCGATAAAACGGCTCGAAAATTCGTTCGCGCTCGTCATCGGGAATACCGATTCCATCGTCATCGACCCAGATTTCACAGCCCTTGGCACAGACCTGAACCCCGATCTGAATGCGCTTCTCGCAGTAGCGCATCGCGTTGCGCAGCAAGTTCTGAATCGCACGGGCCGTCAGCCGAGGGTCGAGCGTGAAGCGTTCGAGCTGGCCGTGAAGCAGCACGTCGATCACGATTTCCGGGCAATCCAGTTCCTCGTCGACGCTGCCAAGAATGCTGTCGATAAACTCATCCAGCGCCACTTCAACCTGCTCCGGTAACCGCGCCGGGTTTTGCAACCGGCTATAAGACAGCAGCTCCAGCACCAGCTCATCGAGTTCACGAATGTGTGCAACCAGCTCTTGCAACCGCTCCCGACTGGAGGCGGGCAAATCATCGGACAGCGCGAGGGCCAGGCCGAAATCCAGGCGGGTCAGCGGTGTGCGCAATTCGTGAGAAACGGCGTTGAGCAAATCCCGCTGCTGGTTGAGCAGTTTTTCAATATCGCCGGCCATGGTGTCGAACACGTTAGCCAGACTGCCGATGTTGGAGTGGGTGGGGATCTGGGTGCGTTCGCTCAAATGACCTTTGCCGAAGCGCTCAGCCGTGCCTTTGAGCCGTTCCAGGTCGCGCCAGTGCGGACGCAGCCACAGCAACAGGCACGCGAGCAGGGTCGCGCCGATCAGCACGTTGATGCTCCAGTACAGCAAGTTCACGTCCAGCGGGTCCGGCGGCACGACCATTTGCACGACGAGTTGCGCGTTCAGCGGCGCCACCGCCAGCGTGCGCCAGCCCCAGTCACCGATGCGCACCACGTTCTCGCCACGCTGCAAACGCTTCTGCTCCGCCAGGGTCAAGCCGTTATCGTCATTGCGGCTCAGGACGATGTGCAGCGGATTGAATGCCTTGTCCAACTCGCCCGCCAAGGCCGGCCACTGCGATTCGGGCACGGCATGAAACTGCTTGACGATCAGCGACTGCAACCCGCGTGAGTAATCGAGGTTGTAGGTGACAAAGCGCTCCTGGAAGACCTTGATCACCACGTCCGGCACCAGATAGATCGCCGCGCTGTACGAGATGATCGTCACCAGGTACAGGCGAAAGAGGATTCGGAACATCGCCTCAGCATTCCCACTCGGAACGGCTGAACAGGTAACCCTTGCCCCACACGGTCTTGATCTTGCGCGCCTCGCCGGCATGGTCGTCGAATTTGCGCCGCAGCTTGGAAATCGCCACGTCAACCGAGCGGTCGGTACCGTTGAATTCGATGCCGCGCAGGCGTTGCAAAATCTGGTCGCGGCTCAGCACTTCGCCGGCATGCCGGGCCAGCACCACCAGCAGGTTGTACTCGCCGCTGGACAGCTCGACCAGTTGCTCGCGCCAGGTCACGGTGCGCTCGGACAGGTCGATGCACAGGTTGCCCATGAGGATGCGGTCGTTGGCGGTCTGCGGTTCGCTGAGGCTGCTACGACGTAACAGGGTGCGCACGCGGGCCAGCAGCACCCGGGGTTCGCAGGGTTTGGTGACGTAATCATCGGCGCCCATTTCCAGGCCCAGCACCTGGTCGTGGCTGTCGTCGCGGGCGGTAAGCATCAGGATCGGCAGCGTCGCCGAATCCGCACGCAGCAAGCGGCAGACCTGCAGGCCGTCGAGCCCCGGCAGCATCAGGTCGAGGATCACCAGGTCCGGCGGATTGACCCGCGCGCGCTCGCGCACATGGTCGCCGCGGCTGATCACGCTGACGCAATAGCCGTTGCGTTCCAGGTAGCTGGCAATCAGTTCGGAGAGCGCGGTGTCGTCTTCGACCAGGAGGATGTTGGGCATGGGTGTTTCCAGAAAGTGCAGTGGCGCCTGGTCGGGCCTCATCGCGGGCAAGCCCGCTCCCACAGTGGCCGGTGGTATACACAAAATCTGTGTCCACATCAGATCCCTGTGGGAGCGGGCTTGCCCGCGATGGCGGCATAACAGGCGCTGAAAGAATCAAGCCGTGAAGGATATACGCCCTCACCCGCCCCTGAGTAAAACCCTTACACAATTTCACACAGCACCAACAAAGCTTCACCGCTAGCCTCGTCGCCTCCCCGTAGGATGCGGGAGTTCATTATTGGGGTATTTACATGTCGAAGAACCTGCTTGCCAAGCTCAGCCTGCTTGCCCTGGCGTTGACGCTGAGCGCTTGTGACAAGTCCTCCAACGCTGAAGAACAGGCGCCGTTGGCCACCGTGCGCATCGAGACCCTCGAAGCCCGGCCCCTGTCGATCACCAGCGAATTGAGCGGGCGGATTGCCGCGCCACGTATTGCCGAAGTGCGCGCCCGGGTCGCCGGCGTGGTCTTGCAACGGGTTTTTCACGAAGGCAGCGACGTGAAAAAAGGCGACGTGCTGTTTCGCATCGATCCTGCACCGTTCAAGGCTGACCTGGACAGCGCCGAAGCTTCGCTGCGCAAGGCCGAGGCCAACGCCTTCCAGGCCCGCCTGCAAGAGCAGCGCTACGCCCAGTTGATCGAGGGCAACGCCATCAGTGGCCAGGACTACGACAACGCCCGGGCCGCCGTACGGCAAACCGCCGCTGACGTCGCGGCCAATAAAGCTGCCGTGGATCGAGCGAAATTGAATCTCGGTTACGCCACCGTCACCGCGCCCATTTCCGGACGCATCGGCCGCGCACTAGTCACCGAAGGCGCGTTGGTCGGGCAGAACGAAACCACACCGCTGGCCCTGATCCAGCAGTTGAATCCGATTCATGCCGACCTCAGCCAATCGACCCGCGAACTCAACGACTTGCGCCGTGCCTTCCGCTCCGGTCAGTTGCAGGAAGTGGGTCAGGGGCAGGCCAAAGCCACGCTGATCCAGGACGACGGCAGCCTCTATCCGCTACCCGGCAAGCTGTTGTTCACCGACATCACCGTCGACCCGGGCACAGGCCAGATCATCCTGCGCAGCGAGTTCCCCAACCCGGACCTCGATTTGCTGCCGGGCAGCTTCGTGCGGGTGCGCCTGGAACAAGCAGTGAATCAGCAAGGCATCAGCGTGCCGCAACGCGCCATTCAGCGTGACAGCGCAGGTGTTGCGCAGGTGCTGATGCTCGACGCGGATCAACGGGTCGGCCAGCAACCGGTCGAACTGGGTGCCGTGCAAAACGATCGCTGGATCGTTACCGCAGGCCTCAAGTCTGGCGACCGCATCGTCATCGAAGGCCTGCAACACGCCAAACCCGGCGAGAAAGTGCAGATCGACGACTCCCCTCTTCCACTTGCCCAGGCCACTGGTCAGTAAGCAGGACGCTATTTTATGCCGCAGTTCTTTATCGATCGCCCGGTGTTTGCCTGGGTGGTTGCCCTGTTCATCCTGCTGGCCGGCGCCCTGGCCATTCCGCAGTTGCCGGTGGCGCAGTACCCCGATGTCGCGCCGCCGCAAGTCGAAATCTATGCCGTGTACCCGGGCGCCTCGGCGCAGACCGTGGACGAGAGCGTGGTCAGCCTGATCGAGGAAGAGCTCAACGGCGCCGATCATCTGTTGTATTTCGAGTCGCAAAGCAGCCTCGGCAGCGCCACGATCAAGGCGACTTTCCAGCCGGGCACCAACCCGGAAATGGCCCAGGTGGATGTGCAGAATCGCCTGAAAGTCGTCGAGTCGCGCCTGCCGCAAGCGGTCAATCAGCAAGGTTTGCAGGTGGAGAAAGTCTCCGCCGGTTTCCTCCTGCTGATCACCCTGACCTCCACTGACGGCAAACTCGACGACGTGGCGCTCAGCGATTACCTGGCGCGCAACGTGATGAACGAGATCAAGCGTCTGGACGGTGTCGGCAAGGCCCAGCTGTATGGCGCCGAACGGGCGATGCGGATCTGGATCGACCCGCAGAAGCTGATCGGTTTCAACCTGACACCGGCCGACGTCAACGCTGCCATCGTGGCGCAGAACGCCCAGGTCTCGGCCGGCAGCATCGGCGATCTCCCGACCCGCACCACCCAGGAAATCACCGCGACCATTCTGGTAAAAGGTCAGCTGTCGACCCCGGAAGAATTCGCCGACATCGTGCTCAAGGCCAATCCCGACGGCTCCACGGTGCGCATCGGTGATGTGGCGCGAGTCGAGATCGGCAGCCAGGAATATCAGTTCGGCACGCGCCTGAACGGCAAGCCGTCCACCGCCGTCGGCGTGCAGTTGTCGCCCGGCGCCAACGCCCTGAGCACCGCGACGCTGGTGCGGGCGAAGATGGATGAACTGGCACGCTACTTCCCGGCCAACGTCGAATACAAGATCCCGTACGACACCTCGCCCTTCGTCAAAGTCTCGATCACCAAAGTGGTTTACACCCTGGTCGAGGCGATGGTGCTGGTGTTCGCGGTGATGTTCCTGTTCCTGCAGAACATCCGCTACACGCTGATTCCGACCCTCGTTGTGCCGGTGGCGCTGATGGGCACTTTTGCGACCATGCTCGCGCTGGGGTTCTCGATCAACGTGCTGACCATGTTCGGCATGGTGCTGGCCATCGGCATTCTGGTGGACGACGCCATCGTCGTGGTGGAAAACGTCGAGCGGATCATGGTCACCGAAGGCCTGTCGCCGAAAGAGGCGACGCGCAAGGCGATGAAACAGATCACCGGGGCGATCATCGGCATCACGCTGGTGCTGGTGGCAGTGTTTATTCCGATGGCGTTCATGCAGGGCTCGGTCGGGGTGATTTACCGGCAGTTCTCGCTGTCGATGGCCACCTCGATTCTGTTTTCGGCCTTCCTCGCGCTGACCTTGACCCCGGCACTTTGCGCCACGCTGCTCAAGCCGATTGCCAAGGGCGAGCATCACGCCAAGGGCGGTTTCTTCGGCTGGTTCAACCGGCGCTTCGAGCAACTGACCGAGCGCTATCAGGGCTGGGTCGCCTATGCGCTGAAACGCAGCGGCCGCTACCTGCTGATCTACGGCGTGCTGTTGATCGGTCTGGGGCTGTGCTTCAGTCGTCTGCCCTCTTCGTTTCTGCCGGTGGAGGATCAGGGTTACACCATCACCGACATTCAACTGCCACCCGGCGCGAGCAAGAATCGCACGGTGCAGGTGGTCGAGCAGATCGAAGCGCACAACGCGACCGAACCGGGCGTCGGCGACAGCACGGTGATTCTCGGCTTCAGCTTCTCCGGCAGCGGGCAAAACGCGGCGCTGGCGTTTACCACGTTGAAAGACTGGTCGGTTCGCGGCAGCGACGACTCGGCCAGTTCGATTGCCGACCGCGCCAACGTCGCACTGAGCCAGATCAAGGACGCCGTGGCATTCGCGGTCCTGCCGCCGCCGGTGGACGGCCTAGGCACCTCCAGCGGTTTCGAGTTCCGCTTGCAAGACCGTGGCGGCCTCGGCCATGCCACGCTGATGCAGGCGCGCACCGCGTTGCTGGCGGCCGCCGAGAAAAGTCCGGTCCTGATGAATGTGCGCGAAAGTGCCTTGGCCGAAGCGCCGCAGGTGCAACTGATCGTCGACCGTAAACAGGCGAATGCGCTGGGGGTTTCGTTTGCCGACATTGGCAGCGTGCTGTCCACTGCGGTCGGTTCGGCGTACATCAACGACTTCCCCAATCAGGGACGGATGCAGCGGGTGGTGGTTCAGGCTGAAGGCGATCAACGCAGTCAGGTCGCCGATCTGCTGAAGATCCACGTGCGCAACAGCAGTGGGAAAATGGTGCCGCTGTCCGCCTTCGTCCAGGCCAAATGGACCCAGGGCCCGGCGCAGTTGACCCGTTACAACGGCTATCCGGCGATCAGTATTTCCGGCGAACCCAAACCGGGGCACAGCACCGGTGAGGCCATGGCGGAAATCGAGCGGCTGGTGGCGCAAGGGCCGGCAGGACTGGGTCAGGAATGGACCGGGTTGTCGTTGCAGGAACGCCTGTCTGGCAGTCAGGCGCCGATCCTGCTCGGGTTGTCGCTGTTGATTGTGTTCTTGTGTCTGGCGGCGTTGTATGAGAGCTGGTCGATTCCGACCTCGGTGCTGCTGGTGGTGCCGCTGGGCGTGCTCGGTGCGGTACTGGCCGTGACCTTGCGCGGGATGCCCAACGACGTGTTCTTCAAGGTCGGGCTGATCACTATCATCGGCCTGTCGGCGAAAAACGCGATCCTGATCATCGAGTTCGCCAAGAGCCTGTACGACGAAGGCCACGACCTGATTGACGCCACGCTGCAAGCCGCACGCCTGCGCTTGCGGCCGATCGTCATGACGTCCCTGGCGTTCATCCTCGGCGTCGTGCCCCTGGCGATCGCCACCGGCGCCAGCTCGGCGAGCCAGCAAGCCATTGGCACCGGCGTGATCGGCGGGATGATCACCGCGACCTTGGCGGTGGTGTTTGTACCGGTGTTTTTTGTGGTGGTGATGAAGCTCGTCCGCAAACGCCACACGAACATCTAACCCAAACCACATTCCCCTGTAGGAGCCGGCTTGCCGGCGATAGGGCCCTCGATTATTGCATCGATCTGATGGCCGCCATCGCCGGCAAACCGGCTCATACAGGGATCGTCGTTGGTCAGAAGGGGCCGCGCTGGGCTAAGGTGTTTGCATACCCTGGCCCATCGAGCTCACATGCCTCTCCTCGCCCGCACCCACCCTCGCCTGTCCGCCGCGGCCACACTCGGTGTTGCGGTGGGCATTCTGGCTCCGGCCGATTCGATCATCAGCAAGATCCTCTTCGGCTGGAACGCCGGGGTCTGGACGTATCTGGTGCTGATGCTCTGGCTCACCGCGCGCGCCAAAGCGCCGGATGTGAAACGCATTGCCGAAGTCGAAGACGAGAACGCCGGGTTGGTCCTGTTGGTGGTGTGCATCGCCGCCATCGCCAGCCTGGCGACCATCACCTTCGAACTGGCCGGCAGCAAGGACCTGGAAACCACCCGCAAGCTGCTGCATTACGGTTTCACCGCGCTGACCGTGATCGGTTCATGGCTGTTGATCGGGGTGATTTTCAGCGTGCACTACGCCCGACTGTTCTACACCTGGGGCGGCAAAGACCCGGCGCTACGCTTCGCCGAGGGCCTGACCACCCCCAATTACTGGGACTTCCTGTATTTCTCGTTCACCATCAGCGCGGCGGTGCAGACCTCCGATGTCGGCGTGGCCACCCGGGAACTGCGCAAGATTGTGCTGGCGCAGTCGCTGATCGGTTTTCTGTTCAACACGGCGATTCTCGGTTTCTCGATCAACATTGCCGCTGGCCTGTTCAACTGAACCGTGCACAAACGTTCTAGGCAGCGCCCACGCCACGGGCGCTAAATAGCTCGGCAATCCGTCTCACAGGTGCAGCATGACCACTCAAAACTGGATCGACCTGGCCCAGGACGCCGACACCGGCATCGAGACGCTGCGCGCGCATTTCGAAGGCCACGCCTACGACCCGCACTGGCATGACAGCTATCTGGTGGGCGTCACCGAGCAAGGGGTGCAGCAATTCAACTGCCGGCGGACCAGGCACCAAAGCACGCCGGGCAAAGTGTTCTTGCTCGAACCGGGCGACATTCACGACGGTGAAGCGCCGACAGTCGACGGGTTCACTTACCGCATGCTGTACCTCGATCCGCAGTGGTTGAAGCGCGAACTCAGTGCCGTGTTCGACAACGCGCCCGACAACGGTCAATTGAGCTTCGCCAACACCTTGGCCAGCGACGTGCGCCTGGCCCACGCCACCCGTCTGGCGTTTCAGGCGCTGCACAACGGCGAGTTGAAAATCGTCCGCCAGAGCGCCCTCGACGGCTTGCTCGAACGCCTCACCACTCACCTGCACTGGCGCGCCCGTTATGGCGAAGACCCACGCTTACCACTGGTGGCGCAGAAGGCCCGGGAGTATCTGCATGCCCATGCTCACGAGGACATCGGCCTCGACCAATTGACCGCCGCGACGGGTGTCGACCGTTTCCGCCTGACCCGCGCGTTCAAGGCTGCTTACGGCATCGCACCCCACGCCTATCTGGTGCAATTGCGCCTGGCCACGGCCCGCAGAATGCTCGCCCGAGGCGAGCAACCGGCAACGGTGGCCGTGACGTTGGGCTTCGCCGACCAGAGCCATCTGGGCCGCTGGTTCGTGCGGGCTTATGGCCTGACGCCCGCGCTTTATCGCAAGCGCTGCTCAAACCTTCCAGACAGTTGAGCGGGGGATGGTGAAGATCGACTTCCATGATCTTCACCGGAGTTTGCCCGCGATGCTGTCCACTTTCCCGACGTTACTGCCCTTCCTGTTGTTTGCATTCGTGGCCTCGATCACGCCCGGCCCGACCAACATTCTGGTGTTGAGCAACAGTGCCCGATACGGCTTGGCGGCCGCCGTGCCCATCATCTTCGGTGCCTGTGCCAGCGCCGCGACGATTGTGTTGTTGGTCGGCAGCGGCGCCGGGGCCTCGTTGAGCGCATTACCCGCGGTACAAACCGCGATGCAATGGATCGGCGTGGCCTGGCTGAGTTACCTCGCCTGGCAGATTTTCCGCGCCCCGGCCGCAGGCGTCACCACGTGCGACGGTAATGCCCGGCTCGGACTGGTCGGCGCCGCGAGCCTGCAACTGATCAACCCGAAAACCTGGATGATGGCGCTGGCGGTTGTCAGTGTATTTGCCGGGAGTGGCGAACAGCGCCTGGCCCATGTGATGGTTTTGGCGCTGGCGTTCTTCCTGATTTCCCTGCCCTGCCTCGCGGTCTGGGCATTGCTCGGTGCGGGTTCCACCCGATGGTTGCGCTCACCCCGATCGATGCAACGTTTCAATCGCTGCATGGCCCTGTTGCTGTTGGGCTCAGCCTGGTTGAGTCTTTGGGTTTGAGCTCCATTCGTCGGCCATTGTCGGACAATCGACGACACAGGACTTGACGGCGAATTGGCTTTTGGTGTCTTCTGAAACCGGTTTCAGTGCGACCTCCAACGCACGGACCTTATAAATCCAATAAGAAGGTTTCAGCCCGTGAACGATTTCTCCGCCGCCCAACGCAGCCGCGTGACCATGCTTGATGTCGCCGAACACGCCAGGGTCTCCAAGGCCAGCGTGTCGCGGTTCATCGGCGAGGATCGGGCCTTGCTGTCCGACGCGATTGCGTTGCGCATCGAACAGTCGATTGCCGAACTGGGCTATCGCCCGAACCAGATGGCCCGCGGTCTGAAACGCGGACGAACCCGCCTGATCGGCATGCTGGTCGCCGACATCCGTAACCCTTATTCGATTGCCGTGATGCATGGGGTGGAAACCGCCTGCCGTCAGCACGGCTACAGCCTGGTGGTGTGCAACACCGACCGCGATGACGAGCAGGAATGTCAGCACCTGGCCCTGCTGCGCTCTTACAACATCGAAGGGCTGATCGTGAACACCCTCGGCCATCACCGCGACGAATTGCAGGCACTCCATCGGGAGATGCCGCTGGTGCTGGTGGACCGTAAGGTCGAGCACCTCGAAAGTGACATGGTCGGTCTGGACAACCCGGCAGCGGTCGAGATCGCCATCACCCACCTTGAAGAGCGCGGTTACCGCGATGTGCTGCTGGTCACTGAACCGTTTGACGGCACCAGTTCACGGATCGAACGGGTCAGCAGTTTCAAGGCGCAGATCGCCCGGCGTTCGGCGTTGCGCGGGACCCTGAGCGAAACCGGCAGTGACCTGACCAGCCATCTGAAAACTTTTCTCGACACACCCGGCCCCGGCCCGAAGGCGTTGTTCTGCGCAAACGGGATTGCGGCGTTGGCCGCGACCCATGCGTTGCGCGAATTGCAGTGCAAGTTGTTCGAGGACGTCGGCCTGATCGCCCTCGATGATCTGGATTGGTACCCGCTGGTGGGCAGCGGCATCACCGCCCTCGCCCAACCGACGGCCGAGATGGGCGCGAGTGCGTTTGAATGCTTGCTCAAGCGCTTGCGCGGGGATGACGGGCCAGTGCGGACCCTGGATTTTTCGGCGCGGTTGATTGAGCGTGGATCGACCAGAGGGAATCTCCAGTGAATGTGATGGCCTCATCGCGGGCAAGCCCGCTCCCACAGGGTTTTGTGTCGTACAAATAGAGTGTGTACACCTGAGATACCTGTGGGAGCGGGCTTGCCCGCGATGAGGCCCGACAGATCACCACATATCTTCACGCCATTTTTTTTGAACAAAAATGAAACCGGTTTCAGAGGTCCAGAACAATGATTAAACCACCCGTGTCCATCAGCCTCTCCAGCTACGGCGCCGACCTCGTCCGCCAACGCGGCCAAGGCAGCTTCATCGATGTCCTCGCCGCGGCGGGCGCCACCCACATCGAATGGCGCGAAGAGCTGCTGACCGTCGAAGACCCCGCACAACTGGCCGATGCGACCCAGGCCCAAGGCCTCGAAAGCGTGTACTCCGCGCCGATGGAACTGTGGCTGGCCGGCCAGTCGAAACCCAATCCGCAACTGATCACCGCCCTGCAACGCGCCCAGGCCTTCGGCGCCAAATGGCTGAAGGTGTCCCTCGGTTATTTCACCGACACCAGTGATCTGCAGGCCCTCGCCCAAGTGCTCGGCAAAAGTGCCGTGCAGTTGCTGGTGGAAAACGATCAGACCCTGCACGGTGGTCGCATCGAACCGTTCCAGCGTTTTTTCGCAGCGGTCGAGCAGCACAACTTGCCGATCAAAATGACCTTCGACATCGGCAACTGGCACTGGCAGGACCAGTCCGCCAACAGCGCCGCGCGCCTGCTCGGGCGCCATGTCGGTTACGTGCATTGCAAAGCCGTGTCACGCCGGGCCGACGGCAAACTGGTGGCCATACCGCCTGCCGCCAGCGACCTGCATCTGTGGGAACAACTGTTGCGGCACATGGCCCAAGGGGTGATGCGGGCCGCGGAATATCCGTTGCAGGGCGACGATCTGGTACAGCTCACCACCGAGCATGTCGCCGCCCTCGCCCACTTGGGACAAACACGCCTGGAGTGCGCTCATGTCTGAGATCGATATTCTGTCGTTCGGCGAAACCATGGCGATGTTCGTCGCCGATCAGAACGGCGACCTGGCCAACGTCGACCACTTCCACAAACGCATTGCCGGGGCCGACAGTAATGTCGCCATCGGGTTGTCGCGACTGGGATTCAAGGTCGCGTGGCTGAGTCGGGTCGGCGCCGATTCGCTGGGACGGTTCGTGATCGACACGTTGAAAAAGGAAGGCATCGATTGCAGTAACGTTGCTGTCGATAGCGCACATCCGACTGGTTTTCAGCTCAAGTCACGCACCGACGAGGGCGATGATCCCAGGGTCGAGTATTTCCGTCGTGGTTCGGCGGCGAGTCATTTGGCGCCGCAGTCGATCATTGCCGAATTGCTCAAGGCGCGGCACTTGCACGCCACCGGCATTCCTCCAGCCCTGTCGGAAACGGCGCGGCAAATGTCCTTCGAATTGATGACCCGCATGCGCGAGGCCGGGCGCAGTGTGTCCTTCGACCCCAACTTGCGCCCGAGCCTGTGGGCCAGCACGCAACAAATGATCAGTGAGATCAACCGCCTCGCCGCCCTCGCCCACTGGGTGCTGCCGGGTTTGAGCGAAGGTCGCTTGCTGACCGGCTACGAAGACCCCGCCGACATCGCCGCGTTCTACCTCGACCAGGGCGCCGAAGCCGTGGCAATCAAGCTCGGCCCGCACGGCGCGTATTACCGCACGCATCTGGATGAAGGTTTCGTCGCCGGCGTGCCGGTGGAAAATGTGATCGACACCGTCGGTGCCGGCGACGGTTTTGCCGTCGGCATGATCAGTGCGCTGCTGGAAAACTACAGCTTTGCCGACGCCGTGAAGCGCGCGAACTGGATTGGCAGCCGGGCGGTGCAGAGTCGCGGGGATATGGAGGGGTTACCGAGCCGGTCCGAAATGTCCGCCGAATTTGAACCCGCCTTCGCGAGCAAGCCCGCTCCCACAGTGGCTTTGTGTCGAACATAAATTTGACGTCCCCCTCGATCCCTGTGGGAGCGGGCTTGCCCGCGATGAGGCCCGCACAGTCACTGAAGATTTAAAGCCGTTACCTGCTGCGACAAAAACAACAAGCTCAGGAGCACCATCATGAAAACTGCAACGCTCGCCGCCCGCCGCTGGTGGTACATCATGCCCATCGTATTCATCACCTACAGCCTGGCGTACCTGGACCGCGCCAACTACGGCTTCGCCGCCGCCTCCGGAATGGCCGCCGACCTGATGATCACCCCGGGCCTGTCCTCGATGCTCGGCGCGCTGTTCTTCCTCGGTTACTTTTTCTTCCAGGTGCCGGGCGCGATCTACGCGCAAAAGCACAGCGTGAAGAAACTGATTTTCGTCAGCCTGATCCTCTGGGGCGGCCTGGCGACGCTGACCGGGATTGTCTCCAACGCCTACTGGCTGATCGTCATTCGCTTCATGCTGGGTGTGGTCGAAGCGGCGGTGATGCCGGCAATGCTGATCTATCTGTGCCACTGGTTCACCCGTGCCGAACGCTCACGGGCCAACACCTTCCTGATTCTCGGCAACCCGGTGACCATGCTTTGGATGTCGGTGGTGTCGGGGTATCTGGTGCAGCATTACAGCTGGCGCTGGATGTTCATCATCGAAGGCTTGCCGGCGGTGCTCTGGGCGTTTATCTGGTGGCGTCTGGCGGATGATCGTCCGGCCCAGGCCAAGTGGCTCAGCGACCAGGAAAAACATGATCTGGAGAGTGCACTCGCCGCTGAACAAGTGGGCATCAAGGCGGTGAAGAACTACGCCGAAGCCTTCCGCTCGCCGAAAGTGATCATCCTGGCCCTGCAGTTTTTCTGCTGGAGCATCGGCGTCTATGGCTTCGTGCTGTGGCTGCCGTCGATCCTCAAGTCCGGCGCACAAATGGACATGGTCGAAGCCGGCTGGCTGTCGGCGCTGCCGTATCTGGCGGCGGTGATCGGCATGCTGCTGGTGTCCTGGGGCTCGGACAAACTGCAAAAACGCAAACGCTTTGTCTGGCCGCCGCTGTTGATCGCCTCGATTGCGTTCTACGGATCGTATGCGCTGGGCGCCGAACATTTTTGGTGGTCGTACACCCTGCTGGTGATTGCCGGCGCCTGCATGTATGCACCTTATGGGCCGTTCTTCGCGATCATTCCGGAGATCCTCCCGGCCAACGTCGCCGGTGGCGCCATGGCGTTGATCAACAGCATGGGCGCGCTCGGTTCGTTTGGTGGTTCCTATCTGGTCGGCTATCTGAACAGCTCCACCGGTTCGCCGGGCGCGTCGTACCTGTTGATGAGCGGCGCGCTGATGCTCTCGGTGGTGCTGACGATTTTCCTCAAGCCCGGCGCCAGCGACCGGGAGCGTCCCACCGTTGCGGTAACACCCCGCACCGTGGCCCATCCTTGAATTGATGTAGAGACGAATACGATGAAAAAGCAGGTCGTGCTGTACAAGAAACTCTCACCGTTGCTGATGGCTCGCCTGCATGAGCAGACCGAAGTGACCCTGATCGACAACCTCGACGCCGACGGCCTGGCGCAACTGCGCGAGGCCCTGCCCCGCGCTCACGGGTTGCTCGGTGCCAGTCTGAAACTGGACGCCGGCCTGCTGGACCTGGCGCCCAATCTTCAAGCCATCGCCGGCGTCTCGGTGGGTGTCGACAACTACGACATCGACTACCTGACCGAACGGCGCATCCTGCTCAGCAACACCCCGGATGTGCTCACCGAAACCACCGCCGACACCGGTTTTGCGCTGATTCTGGCAACGGCACGGCGCGTGGTGGAACTGGCAAACATGGTTCGCGCCGGCCAGTGGAACCGCAACATTGGCCCTGTGCATTTCGGCAGCGACGTGCACGGTAAAACCCTCGGTATCATCGGCATGGGCCGGATCGGCGAAGCGTTGGCCCAGCGCGGCCATTTCGGTTTTGGCATGCCAGTGATCTATCACAGCCACTCGCCGAAACCGGCGGTGGAACAGCGCTTCGATGCGCAATACCGCAGCCTGCCGGCGCTGTTGCAGCAGGCCGATTTCGTTTGCCTGACATTGCCACTGACGGCGGAAACCGCAGGTCTGATCGGCGCAGAGCAATTTGCGCTGATGCGCCCGGAGACCATCTTCATCAATATTTCACGGGGCAAAGTGGTGGACGAAACGGCGCTGATCGAAGCGTTGCGTTCCGGGCAGATCCGCGCAGCGGGGCTGGATGTGTTCGAACGCGAACCGCTGAACCCGGACTCGCCGTTGTTGCAGTTGAACAACGTAGTGGCGACGCCGCACATTGGCTCGGCAACGCATGAGACGCGCGAAGCGATGGCGACGTGTGCGGTGGACAATCTGCTGGCGGCGCTGGCGGGTGAGCGACCGAAGAATCTGGTGAACTCCGGGGCATGGAAGCGCTGAGGAACTCAGCGCCTGCCAGTCAGTCTTCGCGAGCAAGCCCGCTCCCACATGGGGTCTGTGGCGTTCACAAAACCCTGTGGGAGCGGGCTTGCCCGCGAAGGGGCCGGCACAGACAACACAAATTCCTCAGGCCCGCCGCGCCTCCAACAGATCTGCCGCACACAACGCGATCCGCCGACATGCATCCGCCAGTTTCTGCTGATCCACCACCAATCCGATCCGGATATGCCCCGCCGCGCTCGGACCGAACGCTTCGCCAGCCAGCACCGACACACCATAACCTTCAAGCAAGCGCTCGGCGAAACGCTGGGCGCACAACCCGGTCCGGCGCACATCAACCATCACAAACATTCCGCCATCGGGCCGAACCGCCCGCAGCCCCGCGCAAGCATTCAGGCTCGTGCACACCAGGTCGCGACGCTGACGGTATTCCTCGCGCATCATCGCCACTTCCGGCAGATCGCCATCCAGTGCAACCTGCGCGGCCTTCTGCACAAAGTCCGGAATGCCGAACAGCATGCACAACGACAGATGTTCCAGATGGTCAATCAAGGCTTTGGGGCCGATCACCCAACCGACCCGCCAGCCGCTCATGGCGTGGGATTTGGACAGGCTGTTGAGCGTCGCGGTGCGCTCGGCCATGCCCGGCAGGCTGGCCGGGCTGATGTGCTCGCCGTCGTACAGCAGATCGCTGTAAACCTCGTCACTGATCAGCCACAGGTTGTGCCGAATGCACAGCGACGCCAGTTCCTGCCAGATCATGAGCGACAGGCTGGCACCGGAAGGATTGTTCGGACTGTTAAGCAGAATAGCGCGGGTTTTCGGCGTAATCAGCGCCGCGACATCCGCCGGATCGACGCGAAAGCCGTTCTCCGGACGCACCGCCACCGGCACCACTTTCGCTCCGCAGGCGCCGAAAACGCCTTCATAAGTCACGTACATCGGTTCGGCGACGATCACTTCATCGCCGGGATCGAGCAGGCATTGCACCACCGAATACACCCCGCACTGGGCGCCGGGCATGACAATCACCTGATCCGCATCGACCGCCTGACCACTGCGCCGCCGATGGCGGCTGACGATGCTCTCGCGCAGCCCGCGACTGCCGCGTACTTCTGCGTAATGGGTATCGCCGGCCAGCAGGCTGTCGATGCACGCCTGGACGATGGGCTGCGGCGTATCGAAGTCCGGATCTCCCACCGACAGGAGCAACACATCGACGCCCTGCTCTCGTAACTCCAATGCTCGGTAATGAATCTGCCAGGCCGCGGCGCCGTCTCCGGCGATTCGTTGGGTCAAGGCTGAATAGCGCATGCATTTCTCCAATCGCGCGTGTTCCCAGTCTCAACCCTATCTCAAATCACGAAGCGCGCCACCATGGCGTTTAAATCGACGGCCAGACGCGACAGTTCGTGGGTGGCAGCGCTGGTCTGATTGGCCCCGGCAGCGGACTGGGTGGCCAGGTCGCGGATGTTCACCAGGTTGCGGTCGACTTCACGAGATACCTGCGCCTGCTCTTCCGAAGCGCTGGCAATCACCAGGTTGCGTTCGTTGATCAAATGGATCGACTGGGTGATCTGCTCCAGCGCCACACCGGCGGCACGGGCCATTTCCAGGGTGCTTTGGGTGCGCTGATTGCTTTGTTGCATCGACGACACCGCCTCCCCCGTACCGTTTTGGATGCCGGCAACCATCTTCTCGATTTCCTGAGTCGATTGCGCGGTGCGATGCGCCAACGCCCGAACCTCGTCCGCTACCACCGCAAAACCGCGCCCGGCTTCACCGGCCCGGGCCGCTTCGATTGCGGCGTTCAGGGCCAGCAGGTTGGTCTGTTCGGCGATGGCGCGGATCACGTCCAGCACCTTGCCGATGTCCCGACCCTGAGTGGCCAGGCCTTCGATCATCAGCGAGGTGTTTTGCACGTCATGGGTCATGGTCTGAATCGCATCGACGGTTTCCACCACGCGGTCGCGACCTTCACGAGCGGCCTGGGTTGATTGGTTCGAGGCTTCGGAAGTCGATACCGCGTTGCGCGCCACTTCTTCCACGGCGGCGGTCATTTCGTTGACCGCGGTGGCGGCTTGTTCGATTTCGTTGTTTTGCTGTTGCAGGCCGCGGGACGCTTCTTCGGTCACGGCGCTGAGTTCTTCGGCGGCAGCGCCCAGTTGCGTGGCGGAACCGGCGATCTGCTCGATGGTTTGGCGCAGGTTGCCTTGCATGGTGGACAAGGCGCCGAGCAGGCGGGCCGGTTCGTCCTTGCCATCTATTTCAATGGTCTTGGTCAAGTTACCGCCGGCGATGGTTTCCGCTGCCTGCACCGCACGGTTCAACGGCGTGACGATGCTGCGGGTCAGCAGCCAGGCCAGCAGCACCGTCATGAGCGCCGCCACCACTGATACCCCGATGATTCCGTTCACGGCGGTGTTGTAGTTGTCTTCGGCGACGAGCCCTGCAGCTTTGGCGCCATCGGTGTTGTAAGTCACCAGTCGATTGAGCTGTTCGCCCATCTGGTCGGTGCCGTCCTTGATCCGCGTGTTAATCAGGGTGCGCATCTCGTCGAGTCTGTTCTGGTGAGACAGGTCCAACATTTCGCGCTGGGCTTGCATGTAATTGTCCAGGGTCGCGCTGAACACCTTATACAGCGCCGCTTCGTCCGGGCTCGCCGGCAATGCGGCATAGCTGGCCCGGGCCTTGAGTGCCTTTTCGGTCAACGCGCCGATACGGGTTTCAGCTTCCTGCAAACTGGCCGGCTCGCGATTGACCAGAATGCGGAACGACAGAATGCGCATGCGCAGGATATTTTCGGTGATATTGCCGAGGAAGCCGACGCTGGGCAGTTGGTTGCTGCCCATGTCGATCGAGGACTGGCGGATGATCGTCATGCGGTTGACCGCAAACACACCCAGCACAATCACCAGCAAGGCAATGAAGGCAAAACCCAGGAAAGCACGAGGCGCGATGTTCAGATTACGCAAGGACATAGGACGGTACTCGGGTGATAGAGGCTTCGAGCGTCCTTGCCGTAATCACTGGCGGGCGGGCGTTGAGGCGCACCGTTCAGGTTGGCGCCACTGTTGTAGTAGGTTTGTGTGCGCCTGATAGCTGTATCGGCTGGGCTTGAGGATTTCTGCGGGAATTTGCAAAATATTTTTCAAGGGGTCAGGAATGCTTCACCCATGAAACACTCTGAAAATCAGGGATCGCGCCAATCTTGCAGGAGCCGCCCGCAGCAAGCCGGCTCCTACAGATTGTGGGTATCAGGTTTGGCGTGTGGCGATACGCCAGACCCGGGCAATATCGCTCGCCCGGTCCTGTAACAACCGTGGTGCCTCGGTGCATGCCTGTTCCAGCGTCATAGGCCCGCTCACCACGGCAAACGCGGCTTCGATGCCATGCTCGTACAAGGCCTGATAGCCCTCACCCAAAGTGCCGGCGATGACGATCACCGGCACTCCGTGTTGCCGAGCGATGCGCGCGACGCCAAACGGTGTCTTGCCGCGCAGGGTTTGTGCATCGAACCGGCCTTCGCCGGTGATTACCAGGTCGGCACCCTTGACCGAATCGGCCAGGCCGACCAGTTCGGCGACCACTTCCACCCCGGCCTTGAACTGCGCGCCGAGGAAGGCCTTGGCGGCGAACCCCAAGCCACCCGCCGCGCCGCTGCCCGGTTCGTCGCTGACGTCTTTGTTGAGGGTTCGTGCGCACAGTTCGGCAAAGTGCCCGAGTGCGCGATCCAGTTGCTCGACCTGCGCAGGCGTTGCGCCTTTTTGCGGCCCGAAAATCGCTGAGGCGCCGTGGGGGCCGCACAGTGGATTGTTGACGTCGGCGGCAATGTCGAAGCGCACCTCGGCCAGACGCGGATCGATGTCACTCAGATCGATGCGGGCCAGTTGCGCCAGCGCCAATCCGCCGGGGGCCAGGGTTTGGCCCTGGGCATCCAGCAGTTTCACGCCCAGCGCTTGCATTGCCCCTGCGCCTGCGTCGTTGGTAGCGCTGCCGCCGATGGCGAGAATGACTCGCTGCGCCCCGGCGTCGAGCGCGGTGCGAATCAATTCGCCGGTGCCGAATGTGCTGCTGATGCATGCATCGCGCTGGGCCACCGCAACCAGCTGCAAACCGCTGGCTTCTGCCATTTCGATGATTGCGGTGTGACTGTCGGGCAACCATCCCCACGCCGCATCGACTGCTACGCCGAGCGGCCCGCGAACGGTGGTCCGGCGCAGTTCGCCATCGCATGCTGCCAGAATCGACTCGACCGTACCTTCGCCGCCATCGGCCATCGGGCATTTGACCAGTTGCGCATCGGGCCAGACTTCAATCAGGCCAAGGGCAATGGCATCGGCCACGCCTTGTGCACTCAGGCTGTCCTTGAACGAATCGGGGGCGATGACGATTTTCATGCGAATTCTCCAGTTCCAATGCCCTCATGCTGCCAGCCGGCCTGAACAATAACGCCGGTCCGCTGCACAAGTGGCACGGAGGATTATTGTTCATTTTCACAAAACCGAATTGTTCATGAGAGCGAGCCTGCTCGCGAAAAGCAATCTCAAGTACGCCGAAAAACCTGTAGGAGCCCGGCTTGCCGGCGATGGCATCCTCGAAACCGCCATCGCCAGCAAGCCGGGCTCCTACAAGGGCGCCGCCGCGTCAGTTTGCGGGAGAAGCTGCACGCCGAGGTACAACGCCAGCATGCCATCGAGCCGCAAGGGGTCGACGCCGCTGAGCTCGGCAATCCGCTCCATCCGGTAACGCAAACTGTTGCGGTGAATGCCCAGCGCGTCGGCACAGGCCTGGCTCTGGCCGTCGTGATCGCACCAACTGCGCAACGTCGCCAGCAGTTGGCCATTGCCGTCCTTGGCGATGACTTTGCGCAAGGGCTTGAGCAATTCGTCCAGCGCATCGTCGTTGCGATGGCGCCAGAGCATCACCGGCAATCGATAGCGGGTCAGCGTCAGCAGACGTGAATGCGGCAGCACATCGCGCCCGTAGGCCAGCAGGTCGCCGACCCGGCGATAGCAACGCCGCAAGCCCGACAAGCCATCGGCGTGCCCGCCCACGGCGATGCGCAAGATATTCCAGCCGAGGCCATCGAGTTTCTCCAGCAGACGGTCGTTCTCGATCGCCTGGTTTGCCGGTCGGCACCACAGCAACGATGACTTGGCCGAACTCACGCACCAACTGTCCGGGTAGCGCGAGGTCAACCAGGCGCTGAGTGCGTCGACGGTTTGCCCCGGACCGTGCTCCATCCCCAGCTCAAACAGATACGGCACCCGCGTCAGTTGCGGTTTGAGCCCAAGCTGCTGCGCCTCATCGATCAGGCGCGGCGAATCCCCTGCCTCGCTCAACAGCAACGCCAGCAAATCATCGCAACGCTGGCGCCGCCATTGCTGCTCGGCCTGCTGATTGCGCTGGCCCACCAGCATCTCGGCGGTCATGCGCACCAGTTCGGCGTAGGTGCGCAATTGCTCGGGTTCGCCAGTGATGCCAAGCACGCCAATCAGCCGTTGATCGAGCAACAGCGGCAGGTTGATGCCGGGCTGCACGCCTTTGAGGTGGATAGCGGTTTGCGCATCGATTTCTACCACGCGCCCGTTGGCCAGCACCAGTTGCGCGCCTTCGTGCCGGGTGTTGACCCGCTCCGGCTCACCGCTGCCGAGTATCAACCCCTGACTGTCCATGACGTTGACGTTGTAAGGCAGGATGGCCATCGCCCGGTCGACGATGTCCTGGGCCAGGTCGTGATCGAGTTCGAACATGGTGGTGGTCCTTGAAAGCGCGGTTGTTCACCCGCACAGGGCTTGGTGGCAAACCCTGTGCTCAGGCACAAAGACAGCAACCCTGAGGGTGGTCGAGACTCTCAGGGCGATCAACGTTACCCTTTGCATCGCAAAAAATCATAATAAAGAGAGAGCCCGCCATGTCACAGAGCGCCGCCGCTACCCAGGCCATCGTTGACGAAAAAAATGCCGTCTACAAACGCATTACCCTGCGTTTGATCCCCTTCATTTTCATCTGCTACCTGTTCAACTACCTCGATCGGGTGAACGTTGGATTTGCCAAGCTGCAGATGCTCGACGCGCTGAAATTCAGTGAAACCGTGTACGGCCTCGGGGCCGGGATCTTCTTTATCGGCTATGTCCTGTGCGGCGTACCGAGCAACCTGGCGTTGACCCGATTCGGCCCGCGACGCTGGATCGCGCTGATGATGATCGTCTGGGGCACGCTGTCGACTTGCCTGCTGTTCGTCACCACCCCGACCGAGTTCTACACCTTGCGCCTGTTCACCGGCGCGGCCGAAGCCGGGTTCTTCCCGGGCGTGGTGCTGTACCTCTCGCAGTGGTTCCCGACCTTCCGCCGTGGCCGCATCATGGCGCTGTTCATGTCGGCGATCCCGGTGTCCGGCCTGCTCGGCAGCCCGTTCTCTGGCTGGATCCTCAACCACTTCGCCGCAGGCCAGGGCGACCTGGCCGGCTGGCAGTGGATGTTCCTGCTGCAAGGCATCCCGACGGTGATCCTCGGCGCCCTCGCCTACTTCCTGCTCAGCGACAGTTACGCCAACGCCAAGTGGCTCACGCCATTCGAGCGCTCGGTGCTGGAAGCCGACCACGCCGAAGACCTCGCCAACAAACCGAAAACCGCCACCGACTCATTGCTGGCGGTGTTCAAGAACCCGGCAATCTGGGCGTTCGGTTTGATCTACTTCTGCATTCAGAGCGGCGTGTACGCGATCAACTTCTGGCTGCCGTCGATCATCAAGAACCTGGGCTTCAGCGATAACCTGGTGATTGGCTGGCTGAGTGCGATCCCGTACCTGCTGGCGGCGGTGTTCATGTTGATGGTCGGCCGCTCAGCGGACTTGCGCAAAGAGCGCCGCTGGCATTTGGTCGTCCCGATGCTGATGGGCGCTGTCGGCTTGCTGATCGCCGTGAACTTCGCCACCACGCCCGCCATCGCCATCCTCGGCCTGACCATCGCCACCATGGGCGCCCTCACCGGCCTGCCAATGTTCTGGCCGGTGCCGACCGCACTGCTGAGCGCCGGCGCTGCGGCGGGTGGTCTGGCGTTGATCAACTCCATGGGCCAGATGGCGGGTTTCCTCAGCCCTTACCTGGTGGGTTGGGTCAAGGACAGCACCGGTTCGACCGATGCCGCGCTTTACTTGCTGGCGGGCGTGATTGTCTGCGGCAGCCTGCTGGCGTTGCGCATGACCCGCACCTTGCGCGTCTGACAGACGCAAATCCAGTGTGGGAGCGGGTTTGCTCGCGAAAGCGGTGTTTCATTCAACAATGTTGTTATCTGACACTCCGTCTTCGCGAGCAAGCCCGCTCCCACATTTGATTCCCGGGTGTTCGATATTTCTGTTTGCCCCCTGCGGTTGTTCTGGTATTTGATTGAGCCTTTCCCACCGGTAAAAGGATTTCGTCATGAGCTATCGCACGCTGGGTCATTCGGGTTTGCAGGTGTCCACCCTGACCCTGGGCACCATGATGTTCGGCGAACAGACCAGCACCGAAGATTCCCTGCGGATCATCGACAAAGCCTGGGACCAGGGCATCAATTTCATCGACACCGCCGACGTCTACACCAATGGTCGCTCTGAAGAGATCGTCGGCGAAGCGATCGCCGGCAACCGCCACGAATGGGTGCTCGCCACCAAGGTCGGTTTCGGCCCGGTGGACGGTGTGCCGAACCGCAGCGGCCTGAGCCGCAAGCATCTCTTCAACGGCATCGACGCCAGCCTCACACGCCTCGGCACCGACTACGTCGACCTCTACTACCTGCACCGCGAAGACCACAACACACCTCTGGAAGTCACGGTATCGGCCATCGGCGACCTGATTCGCCTGGGCAAAATCCGCTACTGGGGGTTGTCGAACTACCGCGGCTGGCGCATTGCCGAGGTTATTCGCGTGGCCGACAAACTGGGCGTCGACCGGCCTGTCATCAGCCAGCCGCTGTACAACATCGTCAATCGTCAGGCCGAAACCGAACAGATCACCGCCGCGCAGAACTACGGTTTGGGCGTGGTGCCTTACAGCCCGCTGGCCCGTGGCGTGCTCAGCGGCAAATACGCACCGGATGTAAAACCGGATGCCAACAGCCGCGCCGGGCGCGCCGACAAACGTATTCTGGAAACCGAATGGCGCGTCGAATCCCTGCGCATCGCCCAGCAGATCCAGCAATACACCCAGGATCGCGGCGTCGGCATCGTCGAGTTCGCGATTGCCTGGGTGCTGAACAACAGCGCCGTCACCTCGGCCATTGTCGGGCCGCGCACGGAAGCGCAATGGGATGCCTACACTAAGGCACAAGCGGTGAAGATCACGGCGCAAGATGAGGCGTTTATCGATTCGCTGGTGACACCGGGGCATGCGTCCACGCCGGGGTTCAATGATGTGAGCCACTTCGTGTCGGGCCGCAAACTCCGCAGTTGAATAAACACAAGACAACTTGTGGGAGCGGGCTTGCTCGCGAAAGCGGTGCACCAATCAACATCAATGTCGATTGACACATCGCTTTCGCGAGCAAGCCCGCTCCCACAGTCGGCAGGTGTTGATCGGCTGGTCAGTATTCACATCGAAAACCACGTATCCTCCGCCCCCGTTTCACGCTCAACTTAGCGAGGACAGTTTGTCTAAAGGTATCGCTCTCTCGGTTTCGGCCTCGGTGCTGTTTGCCGTCATGTATTACTACACCTCACTGCTCACTCCGTTGAGCGGCGTGGAAATTTTCGGCTGGCGAATGCTGCTGACGGTGCCGTGCATGACCGTGTTCATGATGGTGTCCGGCGAATGGAAGCGCGTGGTCGAGCTCGTTCGGCGAGCCATTGCCCAGCCGAAACTGATCGCTGGCCTGATCGCTTCTTCGGCCCTGCTCGGCGTGCAGCTCTGGCTGTTCATGTGGGCGCCGCTCAACGGCTACAGCCTCGATGTGTCGCTGGGCTATTTCCTGTTGCCACTGACCATGGTCCTGACCGGACGGCTCGCCTACGGTGAGCGCCTCTCCTATCTGCAAAAAATTGCGGTGTTTTTCGCCTGCCTCGGGGTGATCAACGAGGTGTATCAGGTCGGTGGTTTTTCCTGGGCAACCTTGCTGGTGTGCATCGGCTATCCGACCTACTTCATCCTGCGCAAACGTCTGGCGGCGGACAATCTCGGCGGCTTGTGGCTGGACATGGCGTTGACGCTGCCGGTGGCCTTCTGGTTCGTACAGACCGGCGAGCAAGGGTTCAATGTGTTTGATCAGCATCCGTGGTTGTCGCTGTTGATCCCGATGCTTGGCGTGATCAGTGCGTCGGCGCTGGTGATCTACATTATTGCCAGTCGGCTGTTGCCGTTCAGCCTGTTCGGGCTGCTGAGCTACGTTGAGCCGGTGCTGTTGCTTGGCGTGGCGTTGCTGCTCGGGGAAAGCATCAAGGCCGGAGAATGGCTGACCTACATTCCGATCTGGATGGCGGTGCTGGTGCTGGTGTTCGAAGGGTTCAAGCACCTGACGCGACAACGCAAACCTTAAGCACATACCAAACAAATGTGGGAGCGAGCCTGCTTGCGATGAGGGCCTGACATTCAACCTCTCGGTTGACTGACCTGGCGCCATCGCGAGCAAACTCGCTCCCACAGTTTTTACGGCGCTGGTGGTTTAGTCGGTAGACAACACGCCACGACGAACCTGATCGCGTTCGATCGATTCAAACAGCGCCTTGAAGTTGCCTTCGCCGAAGCCGTCGTCGCCTTTACGCTGGATGAATTCGAAGAACACCGGCCCCATCAGGGTTTCCGAGAAGATCTGCAACAGCAGACGCTTGTCACCCGACTCAGAAGAACCGTCCAGCAGAATGCCCCGCGCTTGCAGTTGGTCAACCGGCTCGCCGTGGTTCGGCAGACGGCCTTCGAGCATTTCGTAGTAAGTGTCCGGTGGAGGGGTCATGAAGCGCATGCCGATGCTTTTCAGGTGATCCCAGGTTTTCACCAGGTCGTCGGCCAGGAAGGCTACGTGCTGGATGCCCTCGCCGTTGAACTGCATCAGGAACTCTTCGATCTGCCCCGCGCCCTTGGACGACTCTTCGTTCAGCGGGATGCGGATCATGCCGTCCGGCGCGGTCATCGCCTTGGAGGTCAGGCCGGTGTATTCGCCCTTGATGTCGAAGTAGCGGATTTCACGGAAGTTGAACAGCTTCTCGTAGAAGTTCGCCCAGTACGCCATGCGGCCGCGATACACGTTGTGAGTCAGGTGGTCGATGATCTTCAGACCGGCACCGACCGGGTTGCGGTCAACGCCTTCGATGAACACGAAGTCGATGTCGTAGATCGAGCTGCCTTCACCGAAACGGTCGATCAGGTACAGCGGCGCGCCGCCGATGCCCTTGATCGCCGGCAGGTGCAGTTCCATCGGGCCGGTTTCGATGTGGATCGGTTGCGCACCGAGTTCCAGCGCACGCTTGTAGGCCTTTTGCGAATCCTTGACGCGGAACGCCATGCCGCACACCGACGGGCCGTGCTCGGCCGCGAAGTACGAAGCGACGCTGTTGGGTTCGTTGTTGAGGATCAGGTTGATCGCGCCCTGGCGATAGAGGTGCACGTCTTTGGAGCGGTGGGTCGCGACTTTGCTGAAGCCCATGATCTCGAAGATCGGCTCCAGCGTGTTCGGGGTTGGCGATGCGAATTCAATGAATTCAAAGCCCATCAGGCCCATCGGGTTTTCGTATAAATCTGCCATGGTCGGCGCCTCATCATTTTCTGGTCAATTAACGAATCGTTAGTTGCTGGCAATGCTGAGACCGGCGGGTGGCGCGCAGGAAATGCCTCGCACGCTGCGGGCGAGGAAATCACCGTAGATCAATTGAAACCCAAAACTCTTCATTGTCGACCCAAGGCTATTACGGGCTAGGCTTCTGCTGCCAGAAGACATTTATTCTTATATGCGTAACCGGATTCTACACAGCGTAAATCGGTTTGTCCGCCTTCTGTATCAAATCCCCTTTTTCCCTGCTCGCGCAAGGGGTTTGTTGCAGAGGAAAATCCCCGCCAGAATCAGCCCGCCGCCCAGACACATCGTCAGCGTCAACTGCTCGCCGAGCAGCAACGCGCCGAGGATCACAGCGGTCAGCGGATTCAAGGCGATAAACACACCGGAACGGGTCGCGCCGATTGTGCGCAGGCCGTCGTAATAGCCGATATACGCCAGCGCCGAGCCCAATACACCCAGATACATCAGGCTCAGCCATTGCGGCGAGCCAAGGCTGACCAGCGCCGCGACACTCACCTCGCCCCTGATCGCACTGACCACCCAGAGCATCACCGTGCCGAGCAAAATCGAATACGTCACCGTTTGCACCGGCCCCAGGGTTTGATTCAGATCTTTGGAGAACAGTGAATAGATGCCCCAACCGAGCACGCAGCCAAAGATCAATAAGTCGCCCACCCAGGCATCAGTCTGACCGGCCAGCAACTGTGGATGACGACTGACAATCACCAGGCTCGCCCCGGCAATGCAGCTCGCGATGCCGATGACTTTCGCTCGACTCAAGTGCTCCTTGAACAGCAGCCACGAGGCCAGCCCGATCACGGCCGGGTTCAGCGCGACGATCAATGACGCCCGCGAGGCATTGATGTAGTGCAGGCCATAGAAGAAGCACAGGTTGTAGAAAAAAATCCCGAAGAAACCCAACAGCGTCAGTTGTAACCATTGCCGCGGACTGGGCCGGACCAATGGAATGCGCGCCAGCAGTAAAAACAGCAGCAGCGCCACGCTGGCCAGCAAAAACCGCAGGCTGGCGGCGAACAACGGACTGAGGCTGTCCGCCAGAAAACGCCCGGCGACGAACGTGCCGCCCCAAATCATGGTAACCGCCGCGAGTTTGAAATAAACCGCGACATTGGAAGGCTGTGACAGGTTTTGCTCACATGCAGTCATAAGTCTCCGGAACGACAAATCGATTCGATGGCGTATCATCCCGCTAATACTTGATCATCGTAAAATGAGTAAAAACTCATGACCCTTACTCAACTGGAGATCTTCTCGCTCGTCGCCGAGCTTCACGGCTTTACGGCGGCGGCCAATCGTCTGGGCATTTCCCAATCCGCGGTGTCACACGCCCTCAAGTCGCTGGAGCAGGAATTAGGCGTCGAGTTGCTGCGGCGGCATCAGTCTCAGGTCGAACTCAGCGACATCGGTCAACAGCTGTTACTGCGCGCCCGGGCAATGCTCGGGCTGGCCAACACCTTGCGCCAGGAAGCGGCGGATGCCCGCGGCATGAAATGCGGCACATTGCGCATCGGCTCGTTCGGCCCGACCTCGTCGATCAAGTTGTTGCCGACCATCCTGCAGCACTATCGCACCGCTCACCCTGGCATCGAGGTGCACATTGATGAAGGCCCCGACCGGCAGGTGATCCAGTGGCTGGAAGAGCGACGCATCGACATCGGCTTCGTGGTGTTGCCCGAAGTACGCTTCGATACCGTTGCGCTCTTCGAGGACCAGATGGTCGCTTTGCTGCCCGCCCATCATCCGCTGGCGGCTCGCGCCAGCGTGACCTTGGGCGATTTGTGTCACGACCCTTTCGTGCTGACCGAGGCCGGCTCTTCGGAGCTGGTTTCCCGCTTGTTCGGTGCCGCACAGTTGACGCCTAACATCCGTTATCGCTGCTCGCAGCTACTCAGCACACTGGATACCGTTGGCCGGGGCGATGCCTTGACCGTGGTCGCCGAAGGCTCGTTGCCCGCACATCACGACGACCGTTACCTGAAAAAACCACTGTCTCCAGCGATTGCACGCCAGGTCGGTCTGGCCGTGCTTGACCAACGCCAGAGCTCACCGGCGGCACTGGCCTTTATCAAACTGGCCTCGAATTTGGCATACCGATGAGCGGCATAAGCCACAAAGGCCAACTATCATGGCCTCTGACCGAACTCTTTTGGGGAGGCTTGCCGTTGTCCTGCCTGCATTTGAGAGCCCTTTTCCATCGCTACAGGTTTCGCAAATGCCCCTGACTGTAAAAACCCGCCGTCAACGCGCCAAACGGATTGTTGTCACTGTATTGAGTGGTTTGCTCCCGATGTTGCTGGGGTTCGCCATTCTTTATATGCAGGCTGAACGCGCGCTCAAGCACAGTACCGAGCAGACGGCCGAAGAAGCTGTCCGCCAGTTCGAGCTGATGCTCGACAACACAGCGCAGGCCGCGCGCGAATTGCTGCCGCTGGCCGGTCAGCCTTGCGACGAGGTCAAACTGGCCTTGCGCGAACAAGTCACCCGCCGGCCATTCGTGCGCTCGACGAATCTGGTGTGGGACGGCAACCTCTATTGCAGTTCGTTGTTTGGTGACTATCAGGAGAAGGTGAACACCGGAGACTACACCCAAGGCAAGTTGTGGCTCATGAACGGCAACCCGATCACGCCCAATACTGCGTTGTTGGTGTATCGGCTCAGCGAAGGCAAACAGGGTGCGCTGAGCACCCTCGACGGATATCACTTGAGCAATGTGCTGCGCCTGATTGGACGCCAGACATTAGTGTTGCTGCAAGTCGGTCCCAATTGGTTATCGGCCGATGGCAAGGTTCACGAAGACGCCCTGCCCGTCCTCCCCGTCGCCGAAAGCAAACTGACGTCAACACGCCACGCCTTTACCGTCGACGCCGGTTTTCCCGAGGGTGAGACCTGGCGTTACATGGGCAGCGAGTACCCGCCACTGTTCAGCTTGCTGATTTTCTTTAGCGTCGTTTCCGGCTTGATCGGACATATTTTGCAGAAGCGTTCGTCGTCGCCCAGCCATGAAATACAGCGTGCACTGGAGGCTGCGGAGTTCGTTCCGTATTTCCAACCAGTGGTGCATGGTGCGAATAAAAAGTGGTCCGGCACTGAAGTGTTGATGCGCTGGAATCACCCTAAGGAAGGTTTGGTGCGTCCGGACCTGTTCATCCCGTTTGCCGAGCACTCCGGGCTGATCGTGCCGATGACCCGCTCCTTAATGCAGCAAACCGCCGCGTTGCTGGCGCCCGTATCGAGCTCATTCAACAGCCCGTTTCACATTGGCATCAACATCACCGCCAGCCATTGCAAAGACCTGGAACTGGTCGAGGATTGCCGGGTATTTCTCCGTGCCTTTGCGCCGGGCTCCATCCATCTGGTACTGGAACTGACCGAGCGCGAACTGATCGAGCCAACCGCCGTCACGCTGCAATTGTTCGAGCAGCTTCACGCGCTGGGCGTGATGATCGCCATCGATGACTTTGGCACCGGTCACTCAAGCCTGGGCTACTTGCGCCAGTTCAATGTCGACTTCCTGAAAATCGACCAAAGCTTTGTCGCCATGATCGGCGCGGACGCCCTTTCCCGGCACATTCTGGACACCATCATCGAGCTTTCGGCCAAGCTCGATCTGGGCATCGTCGCCGAAGGCGTGGAAACCGAAGAGCAAAGTGCTTATCTCACCGCCCATGGCGTGAACTTTCTGCAAGGTTATCTGTTCGGTCGGCCGATGCCCGGCGCAGACTTCATTAATGCATTAAGTCACCATTAACTAACGGCATTAAGCGACGGAACAACGGGAATGCGCACCAAATTGAATCAAAAGACGACTCTCGTTACATGAAGAAAAAGTCACGATTTACTCTTTGTCCATTAACTACTACAATTTTTCATGCCTGCGCTAAATTGGCAGGTGAGCCATTATCACCGAGTCGCTACAAGGCTCTTGGCTTATAGCTTTGTTTGCGGTTGGTATCAGCCAAACACACTATTGGAGTAAAGATATTGTCCAGACTCGCTGAATTTCGTGCAGCTGAAAAGGCCCTTCAAGAGCAGCTCAAGCAGCTGGAATCCCTGAAGAACGATGCCGGGCTCAAGAAAGAAATCGAATTCGAAGAAAAGCTCCAGGGGCTGATGAAAACCTACGGCAAGAGCTTGCGCGACATCATCGCCATTCTCGATCCGAACCCGGCAAAATCCGGCCTGCAACAGGCAGCCGCGCCTAAAACCCGCCGCGCTCGCGTGGTCAAGGTTTATCAGAATCCGCACACCGGTGAACTGATTGAAACCAAAGGCGGCAACCACCGGGGCCTGAAAGCCTGGAAAGAACAATACGGTGCTGCCACCGTTGATTCCTGGCTGCGCGGCTAAGCACTCGCGGTGACAAAAAAACCCTGCATTAAGCAGGGTTTTTTATGACTATCTACTCAATGCAACAATTGGAATCGATCCATTCGCTACTTATCGACTAACTTTGTGCTTAATCCGTTCGGGTATCTAAACATTGCGAAATGCACGACCGTGCAAACCGGCAACTAAAGTTTCAAGCTGTTACGAGCAGCCTCTATTTCACCCTGGCTTGCCTTATAAGCCTCCGCCTGCCCGGCGTACGAAAGAACATAAGCCTTATCGGCATCCACCGCCGCGACCAATGTTTGCGAAAGCACATGGCGCCCGTTCTGCGTAATCGTGCAGGTAGTTTCCAGTGCCGCCAGGCGGCTCAACGTTGTCGGATGGATTTTGTTGCATACGCTTTGATAGCCGCCCTGAAAGAAGTCCTTCTGCACTGACTTGCGCATTTCCAGCAGCACGCCTTGCAGATTGACCTGATGACCGCTTTCCACTGGCGTCACCGTCAACTCCATGACCATCGACGGCGCACCGCCCTGATCGTTTTTCACCGCGCGCTGCCGGGACACCTGAGGCGTGGCCTGATCGGCCGGGGTCGCTTCAACTTCCCAGCCATCCGGCCAGGTCACGATCGGTGCATCCGCATGAGCACACGTAACGCCTGATAGCAGGACAATCAGAACGAACAGCGATTGACAGGATCGAATCATTGCAATGAACACTCACGGATTGAACCGTAAAGTCTGAGCCTCACCCGCCTGTCAGGCAATAGCTGGCGGTTTGGGTTTGGTGATGCCTGCGCCCTTGCGTATCATTGGCGCCATTCGTTAGCCCCACTTATTTCCGGAGGGCCCATGAGCCTGCACGAATTGAACACCTTCCCAGGCGTCACCGCCCAACCAGACACCGCGACGCAGAACTTCGTCTTCAACCACACGATGCTGCGGGTCAAGGACATCACCAAGTCCCTGGATTTCTACACGCGGATCCTCGGTTTCTCGCTGGTGGAAAAACGCGACTTTCCGGAAGCCGAGTTCAGCCTGTATTTCCTGGCACTGGTCGACAAAAACCAGATCCCGGCCGACGCCGCAGCCCGCACCGAATGGATGAAATCGATCCCCGGCATCCTCGAGCTGACCCACAACCACGGCACTGAAAACGATGCGGATTTTGCCTACCACAACGGCAACACCGACCCGCGCGGTTTCGGCCACATTTGCATCTCGGTGCCGGACATCGTCGCGGCCTGCGAACGCTTTGAAGCGCTGGGCTGCGATTTCCAGAAGCGCCTGAACGACGGCCGCATGAAGAGCCTGGCGTTCATCAAGGACCCGGATGCTTACTGGGTCGAGATCATCCAGCCAGCCCCGCTCTGAAACACAACGCCGTCCTGTAGGAGCCGGCTTGCTGGCGATCCGTCGCAAAGCGGCGGCCAAGCAATCGCTTAGCCAGTCAGATCGCCATCGCCGGCAAGCCGGCTCCTACAGAGATCTGCTGCGCACACAAAAAAACCCCATGATCACTCATGGGGTTTTGTGTTTACAGCGTCCGGGGTTATGCCGGGGCCGAGGTCCGGATCAGGTGATCGAATGCGCTCAGGGAAGCCTTGGCGCCCTCGCCTACCGCAATCACGATCTGCTTGTACGGCACAGTCGTCACGTCACCGGCAGCGAACACACCCGGCAGCGATGTCTCACCACGCGCATCGACGATGATCTCGCCTCGCGGCGACAACTCGACGGTGCCTTTGAGCCAGTCGGTGTTCGGCAGCAGACCGATCTGCACGAAGATACCTTCAAGGTTCACCGTGTTGAACTCACCCGAATCGCGATCCTTGTAGACCAGACCGGTTACCTTCTGGCCGTCACCCTTCACTTCACTGGTCAGTGCGCTGGTGATGACATCGACGTTGGGCAGGCTGAACAACTTGCGTTGCAACACCGCATCGGCGCGCAGCTTGCTGTCAAACTCCAGCAGCGTAACGTGACTGACAATACCGGCCAGATCAATCGCCGCTTCAACGCCGGAGTTGCCGCCGCCGATTACCGCTACGCGCTTGCCTTTGAACAGCGGGCCGTCACAGTGCGGGCAGAAACACACGCCTTTGGCTTTGTATTCCTGCTCGCCTGGCACACCCATTTCACGCCACCGCGCACCCGTTGCCAGGATCAGCGCCTTGGTCTTGAGGGTGGCGCCACTGTCGAAGCGAACCTCGTGCAACTCGCCGGGATTCTTCGCCGGGATCAGCGCGGTGGCCCGTTGCAGGTTCATGATATCGACGTCGTATTGCTTGACGTGTTCTTCGAGTGCGCTGGCCAGCTTCGGCCCTTCGGTCTCCTGCACGGAGATGAAGTTCTCGATGGCCATGGTGTCCAGCACCTGCCCACCAAAACGCTCAGCCGCGACACCGGTGCGAATGCCTTTACGGGCAGCGTAGATCGCTGCGGCAGCACCGGCCGGACCACCGCCGACGATCAGCACGTCAAAAGCTTCTTTGGCGCTAATTTTCTCAGCCTGGCGTTCGGCGCCGCTGGTGTCGATCTTGGCGAGGATTTCTTCCAGGCCCATACGGCCCTGGCCGAAAATCTCGCCGTTCAGGTAGATGCTTGGCACGGCCATGATCTTGCGATCATCGACCTCGGCCTGGAACAACGCGCCGTCGATGGCGACGTGGTGGATGTTCGGGTTGAGCACGGCCATCAGGTTTAGCGCCTGAACGACATCCGGGCAGTTCTGGCAGGACAGCGAGAAATATGTCTCGAAGCTGAACTGGCCTTTGAGCGAGCGGATCTGTTCAATCACTTCAACGCTGGCTTTCGAGGGGTGGCCGCCGACTTGCAGCAAGGCCAGCACCAGCGAGGTGAATTCGTGGCCCATCGGAATGCCGGCGAAACGCAGGCTGATATCGGCACCGGGGCGATTGATCGAGAACGATGGCTTGCGTGCGTCGTCACCGTTATCGAGCAGGGTAATCTGGGTGGAAAGACTGGCAACGTCTTTCAGCAGTTCGAGCATTTCCTGGGATTTCGCACCGTCGTCGAGGGATGCAACGATCTCGATCGGCTGGGTGACCCGTTCCAGGTACGATTTCAACTGGGCTTTAAGATTGGCGTCCAACATACGGGCGATTTCCTTGGTTTTCTTGAGGCGAAAAAAAGCCCGAGCGAATCTCGCCCGGGCTTTTCTATTGGGCGGTTGCAGCTTACTTAGGTGCGGAAACCCGCCCTGATGATGCTTTCACAGACTTAGATCTTGCCGACCAAGTCCAGGGACGGAGCCAGTGTGGCCTCGCCTTCTTTCCATTTGGCTGGGCAAACCTGGCCTGGGTGAGCAGCAACGTACTGGGCAGCCTTGATTTTACGCAGCAGCTCGGAAGCGTCACGGCCAACGCCGCCATCGTTCAATTCAACGATTTTGATCTGGCCTTCAGGGTTGATCACGAAGGTGCCACGGTCAGCCAGACCAGCTTCTTCGATCAGTACGTCGAAGTTGCGGGAGATAGCGTGGGTCGGGTCGCCGATCATGGTGTACTGGATTTTGCCGATGGCTGGCGAAGTGTTGTGCCAGGCCGCGTGAGCAAAGTGGGTGTCAGTGGAAACGCTGTAGATCTCGACGCCCAGTTTCTGGAACGCGGCGTAGTTGTCAGCCAGGTCTTCCAGTTCGGTCGGGCAAACGAAGGTGAAGTCTGCTGGGTAGAAAAACACGACAGACCACTTGCCTTTCAGGTCAGCGTCCGACACTTGTACGAAGTCGCCATTTTTGTAAGCGGTAGCTTTGAACGGTTTAACTTGGCTGTTGATGATAGGCATCGTTGACTCTCCGTCAGGGGTTAATAAGTTGATGGCGTGAACTCTACCCACTCGACGGACGGATGGCTCATTGGCAAAGCTCATGCTGCTGATTGGTTTTCGCTATTAGCAGACAGTATTAATAGAAGGAAACGGTATCTATGGCGCTAACGGCTTTTCCGAAATCCGCGCCATCCCCAGAAAAGGGCTGGCTTCCACGTAACGCATGGCCGACTTCATATCCTTCCAGCCGACGTAACTCATCAACGATTTCAAATCCCAACCGCTTTGATGGGCCCACGTAGCAAAACCGCGTCGCAACGAATGGCTGGTGTAGTGCTCGGCCGGAATCCCGGCGCGCTCCAGTGCCTGACGCAATAGCGGGATGACGCTATTGGCGTGCAAACCCTCTTCACCCAGATTGCCCCAGCGGTCGATACCACGGAACACCGGCCCGCGTACCAATGCGGCTTCGGTCAGCCAGGCGATGTATGCCTGCACCGGACACAATCGCTGCAACGCCGGTGTCTGGTAGGTCTTGCCAAGGTTTTCGCGGTCGCTCTTGCTGCGCGGCAGATACAAGGTGATGCCTGAACCGGCGCTGGCCTGCACGTGCTCAATCTGTACGCGGCACAACTCGTCGCTACGAAACCCGCGCCAGAAGCCCAACAAGATCAACGCCATGTCACGTCGCGCCCGCAGCAGCGCCGGCCGATCGTTTTCTGATTCCGCGGTGAGCGCTTCCTGTTCAAGCCAGGCCACCACTTGCTCCAGATGTTGAAGCTGCAATGGCTCCGCCTGCTTTTCCTGCGCCGGGTGCAGTGCGCGAATGCCTTTGAAGACTTTGCGCACGACGGGCGCCTTGGTCGGATCGGCAAACCCCTGGCTGTTATGCCACTGCGCCAGCGCCGACAAACGCAGCTTCAACGTATTGATCGATAACTCACCCGCATACGCCACCAGATAGCGCGCGACGCTGTCAGCAGTGGCCGGCAGAAACCCACCCCAACCCACTTCGAAATGCTCGATGGCCGCGCGATAGCTACGGCGAGTGTTGTCGCGCGTGGCGGCTTGCAGGTAACGATCCAGATCGCTCATGGGCTTACTTCTCGAAGTCGTACTTTTTCTTGGCTGAAAACCCGCGCCAGCGTGCATCACACGGGGTAATACCAGTATATCCCGCATGAATACGTCACGTATTTAATGTTGTTTGATGGCGTGGTACATTGTGTACTTTAGTGGTATGTACCACAGTACGAAATCGTAGGAGAGTTCATGGCACGCGGCGGTGTAAACAAAGCAGTGGTGCAAGCGGCACGCTTGGCAATTCTGGCTCGCGGTGAAAACCCCAGCATCGATGCAGTACGGATCGAGATGGGCAATACCGGCTCGAAAACCACCATCCACCGCTATCTGAAGGAACTGGATGACGGCGTTGAACCCGCCGCCCCCTCCTCCGAGCCGATCGATGACGAATTGGCAGGGCTGGTTTCACGCCTTGCGCTACGGCTCAAAGAGCAGGCGCAGGAACCCATCGACCAGGCACGCGCGCAGTTCGAACAGCAACGAAAAGACCTGGAAAACCGGCTGATAAATGCCCAAGAAGCCAACAGCGAACTGCAGCAGCAGTACGAGATTCAAACCCTGGCGCTGACGCAGGAGTCCGACACCCTGCAAAACACCCTCTCGATGCTGCAGACCGAGCAAACCCGCAACGCCGGCATGAACCAGGCGCTGGCCGATTTTGAGTTGCGCTTGCAGGACAAAGACGAGCAGATCCGCTCCCTTGAAGAAAAACACCTTCACGCCCGCGATGCACTCGAACACTATCGCAACGCCGTCAAAGAGCAGCGCGAGCAGGACCAAAGCCGTCATGAAGGCCAGGTGCAGCAGATTCAGATGGAGTTGCGCCAGGCTCAGCAAAGCGCCCTGGTACGCCAGGATGAAATCACTCAACTGCACCGTGACAACGAGCGCCTGCTCACCGAAAACCGTGGCACGTTGCGCGAGTTGAGCCTGTTGCAGGAGCAGCTCAAGCACACCCATAGCCGTCAGGATCAGTTGCTGGAACAGGTCAACCGGATCGACAGCGAACGCACGCTCCTTCAGGATCGTCTGCGCACAGCACTGCTGGAGAGCCAGTCGCTGAAGCAGAGCGTCGAGGAGCAATCGCAGATAAACAAAGCACTGGAAATCGAACTACTGAAGACTCAGGCGAGCCTCGATGAAAGCGTGCGCCTGGCAGCGGTCATTGCGACAGCGCCAGACGCAGCCAAGGCCGATTAACCGGCGACCGGCGTACGCATGGTGACGAACTCTTCGGCGGCGGTCGGATGCACGCCGATGGTTTCGTCGAAGTCGCGCTTGGTAGCGCCCGCCTTCAAGGCAATCGCCAGACCTTGCACGATCTCGCCGGCATCCGGCCCGACCATATGGCAGCCCAAAACCTTGTCGGTTTTGCCGTCTACCACAAGCTTCATCAGCGTGCGCTCCTGACACTCGGTCAAGGTCAGTTTCATCGGGCGGAAACGACTTTCGAAGATCACCACATCATGGCCGGCCTCGCGAGCCTCTTCTTCCGTGAGGCCGACAGTACCGATGTTCGGCAAGCTGAACACGGCCGTCGGGATCATCTTGTAATCCACCGGGCGATACTGCTCAGGCTTGAACAAGCGACGCGCAACGGCCATGCCTTCGGCCAGCGCAACGGGTGTGAGCTGAACCCGGCCGATCACATCGCCCAGCGCGAGGATCGACGGCTCGGCAGTCTGGTATTGCTCATCGACCTCGACGAAGCCTTTCTTGTCGAGTTTGACCCCGGTGTTTTCCAGACCCAGGTTGTCCAGCATCGGACGGCGGCCGGTGGCGTAAAACACGCAATCGGCTTCCAGCTGGCGACCGTCCTTGAGCGTCACCTTCAGACTGCCGTCGGCGAGTTTTTCAATGCGCTCGATGTCGGCATTGAATTGCAGGTCCATGCCACGCTTGGTCAGCTCTTCCTGCAAGTGCTTGCGAACCGCACCGTCGAAACCGCGCAGGAACAGGTCACCGCGATACAGCAATGTGGTTTCGGCGCCCAGGCCGTGGAATATCCCGGCGAATTCGACGGCAATGTAACCCCCCCCGACCACCAGAACACGCTTAGGCAGCTCTTTCAGGAAGAACGCCTGATTGGAGCTGATCGCATGCTCGTGCCCCGGAATCTCCGGAATCTGCGGCCAGCCGCCGGTAGCAATCAGAATGTTCTTCGCGGTAAAACGCTCGCCATTGATCTCGACCGTATTAGGATCGACGATCTTCGCGTGACCTTCATGCAAGGTCACGCCACTGTTGACCAGCAGGTTGCGATAGATCCCATTCAGGCGATTGATCTCGCGATCCTTGTTGGCAATCAGCGTCGCCCAATCGAACTTCGCCTCGCCCGGGGTCCAGCCAAAGCCCGAAGATTGCTCGAAGTCTTCGGCGAAGTGCGCGCCGTAGACCAGCAACTTCTTCGGCACGCAGCCGACGTTCACGCACGTACCACCCAGGTAGCGGCTTTCGGCCACAGCCACTTTCGCACCAAACCCGGCCGCAAAACGCGCCGCTCGCACACCGCCGGAACCGGCGCCAATCACATAAAGGTCAAAATCGTAGGCCATTTTCAATCTCCTCGGCAGGTGACCAGCATACCTGCCGCCATTTGTTGGGCAAGCGCTGCAGACTATTTGGGGGCAGAAAATGAAAAAGCCACCCGAAGGTGGCTTTTAAGAAACAAGCAGCTCAAACGCTATCAGTAAGCCTTGCCTGTCTTGTAGAAGTTCTCAAAGCAGAAGTTGGTCGCTTCGATGTAGCCTTCAGCACCACCACAGTCGAAACGCTTGCCTTTGAATTTGTAGGCAATCACGCAACCGTTTTGCGCCTGTTTCATCAAGGCGTCGGTGATCTGGATCTCGCCGCCCTTGCCTGGCTCGGTTTGCTTGATCAGGTCGAAGATGTCCGGCGTCAGGATGTAACGACCGATGATTGCGAGGTTCGACGGTGCGTCTTCCGGGGCTGGTTTCTCGACCATGTTGCGAACACGGTACAGATCATCGCCAATCAGGTCACCGGAAATCACGCCATACTTGTTGGTTTCCAGCGGATCGACTTCCTGGATCGCAATGATCGAGCAGCGGTACTGTTTGTACAGTTTGACCATCTGCGTCAGTACGCCGTCACCGTCGAGGTTGACGCACAAGTCATCCGCGAGCACCACGGCGAAAGGTTCGTCGCCGATCAGCGGACGACCGGTCAGGATGGCATGACCCAAGCCTTTCATTTCGGTCTGGCGAGTGTAGGAGAACGAGCACTCGTCGAGCAGTTTGCGGATACCGACCAAGTATTTCTCTTTGTCGGTGCCCTTGATCTGGTTTTCCAGCTCATAGCTGATGTCGAAGTGGTCTTCCAGAGCACGCTTGCCACGACCGGTGACGATGGAGATCTCGGTCAACCCGGCATCCAGTGCTTCTTCGACGCCGTACTGGATCAGTGGCTTGTTTACCACCGGCAGCATTTCTTTGGGCATGGCTTTAGTCGCTGGCAGGAAGCGAGTACCGTAACCGGCTGCTGGGAACAAGCATTTCTTGATCATAAAAGTCCTTGAAAGGGCTGTGTGTACGAGTTTCGGCGCAGTCTAATCAGGCGGCGCGCACCTTACAATGCCCCGCACTGGCTAACCGATGCCATCATAGAGAAATAATCTCGCGGATAGTTCCGCAGAACGTCGCGCCGCCTCTTATAGATAGCAGAGTTTCCGACCCGCGCCTGCGAATCAAACGAAACCACCATACGCCCATCAGCACCCGTTGCGTGCGTTTGGCGTTATCATTGCGCAATTGAACCAGCCAACGAGGCAGATAGATGTCGGAAGCAAAAAGCGTCAACGGGTTCCTGATCAATCAGGCGAAAGACGGCCAGTGGTGGGTAGCCAGCGGCGGCGGCGAAAACATCGCCGGGCCATTCCCGACCGAAGCGTCGGCGATTGAAGTGGCGTCCGTATTGGAGCTCGAACACCCAGCCCCAAAACGTCGCGGCAAGGACAAGTCCTGAGAAGCACCCTACTTACCCAAGCCCTGCCTCGCGCAGGGCTTTTTTGTGATTGGCTGAAACGAAGTGGCCTTTCGCTATAACCTTTTGATTCCGGCGCTGTCACAGCGCTAAGCCCCATCATCCTGACGACGACAACGACATGAATAAATTTTTGCCTCTGATTGCGGTATTGGCCCTGAGCGGCTGCGCCACCTCGGAAAAGACTTACCTGGACAATGGCGAAACAGGCCTGTCCATCGACTGCTCCGGTGAAGCCAATTCCTGGGCCACCTGCTATGAAAAAGCCGATGCCTCCTGCGCCGGCACCGGCTATCGAATCGTCGGCACCGACGGTACGCCTTCGACCAAGGAAAGCGACAAGACCCTCGGCGTCGACGTAGGCAACTACAAAAACCGCAGCGTCGTGGTGGTCTGCAAGTAAGGCGCCCTGCCCTACATGTGAATTTCGGCGAATTTGATCCCGAGACCGCGCACGGTCTCGATCAGATCGTCGAGACGACTGAAGGACTCGACTTCATCGTTATCGTCCACCAGAAAATAGCTGCGCCCGGCGCTTTTCTTGAAAAATACGATCCATTCCCCCGGATCGGCCGGATTCTGAATCACGTGGGTAGCAGAAATTTGACCCTCTGCGTGCCGCTCCCGTACCTGCTCTCGCTTCATGCTCGACTCCAGAAATGACAATGCCGCCAAAGCCTTGCGTTGACGGCATCGATGCTGACTGTTGCCAGTCTATCAGCCGGAAATGCACGCGGTAGCGGCATTGCGTACATCCATGGGGCGCAATGGCACATTTGAAATGCGCTCATGCAGCTTGATGCTGCTGCCACTGGAGCGTTCTTCGATATCGAATACGGCGGCCGGGCCTGAGGAGAACTTCTGCGGCACGATGACCCGCACACCTTCTTTCTCTTGCGGCTCGACTTGCAGGGCACCGCGGCTGCTGGCCAGTTTCTCGGTCAGGCATTGTGCGTACTCATGGGGCTTCTTGCCTGAAATCACGTTCATGGTGGGTAGTGTCTCGTTGATTTCCGAGACACTCGCACAACCACTCATCGCCAACGCCAATGGCAAGACCCACGGACCCCACTTCATACAAAACCTCCGATAAAGACCCTCCGACAGCACAAACGCTGGTTTTCTCCGAGGCCCACCGCTTTTATCGCTCATAGAATTCCGAATAACTGTTTTTAATTGTCAAAGCCGAGCTCGACGACCGGATAATAACCCGTTCGGGCTGATAAACTGCGCCAATCGCCCATGCTATCGTTTTGATTTTGTAGAAAAAGCCCTTCTGGAGGCGCCTCATGAAATTTATCCACCAGCGCGAGCACCTCAACGAAGACGACATCGTCGTCATCCAGTGCTCGCAAACGTGCAACATCCGCTTGATGAACGACGCCAATTTCCGCAGTTTCAAGAATGGCGGCCGTCACACTTACCATGGCGGTGCGTTCGACACCTTCCCGGCCCGCATTACTGCACCGAGCACCGGTTTCTGGAACATCACCATCGACACCGTCAACCGCCGGCCAATCAGCGTGACCCGCAAGCCGACCCTGACTCACTCGATCAAGATCATCCGCCGCTCTACCACGAAACTGAGCTGAGCACCCCCGACTCGAACACAGGCAGATATGACCGTGGCCCAAACGACCAAGTACGTCATCAAATACAAACTCAACGGTGAACGCCGCTTCGAGTTCGCCCAACTGGAAAACGGCACCGAAGCAGAGGCTAAAGCCGCGCTGGACGCCCTTCATGGCCAGAGCGAAGACGTCATCAGCGACATCAGCGTCAGCAAAGCGCTGTAACGGGATTCGGAGCGACAACCTGGATGTCTGCTCCGTCCGTTGAATTCGACCGCAAGCGCCGGAGTGTTCTCGACTGCAGCGCGCCCTAGACTGGCCACCTCAACCCTGGGTTTAGGAGTCAGCACATGTTTAACGAGCGTACGCTCGACGCACTCGACTGGGACAGCCTGTACCAGCAACTCGATCAGGATGGCTGCGCTATCATTCGGTCATTGCTGAGTGCCGAAGCGTGCGACGACATCAGCTCGCTCTATGCGAAACCCGAGCCTTTCCGCTCCCAGGTCATGATGGCCCGTCACGGTTTTGGCCGTGGCGAGTACAAATATTTCCGCTACCCGCTACCGGACCTCGTCTGCCGAATGCGCAATGCGCTCTACCCGCGACTGGTGCCGATTGCCAATCGCTGGTACGAGCAGATGGACTTGCCGATCCGTTTCCCTCAACGGCATGAGGCGTTCCTTGAGCGTTGTCATGCCGCCGGTCAGAAGCGTCCAACGCCGTTGTTGCTGCAATATGGGCCACAGGACTACAACTGCCTGCATCAGGATCTGTACGGTGAACACGTCTTCCCGCTGCAAGTGGCGATTCTTCTGTCAGAGCCAGACGAAGATTTCACCGGCGGCGAGTTTGTACTGACCGAGCAACGTCCACGGATGCAGTCGCGCCCCCAGGTGATTGGCCTGAAGAAAGGTGATGGACTGATCTTTGCCGTCAACCAACGGCCGGTCAAAGGCGTTCGCGGCTACTTCCGGGTCACCCTGCGCCACGGGGTGAGTCGCCTGCACAGCGGCAAACGGCATACCCTTGGAATCATCTTTCACGATGCGTCTTGACCCCATGAACCCGAGCACATTCGACCTTTTTGCCGACGCCGAGCCCGAGCAGCAACCTCGGCGCGAGCAGATCGGCGAACAATCCTTCGTACTCAGGGGCTTTGCCCTACCCTGGCTGGATCAATTGCTGCCGGCACTTGAAGCCGTCCTGGCCGCCGCACCGCTTCGGCAAATGGTCACGCCCGGCGGTTTTACCATGTCGGCAGCCATGAGCAGTTGCGGTACATGGGGCTGGACCACCGACCGCAGCGGTTATCGATACACGCGCAATGATCCGCAAACCGACGCTCCCTGGCCGATGATGCCCGCGGTGTTTATTGCGCTCGCACAAGCGGCAGCGCGCGAAGCCGGTTTTGCTGATTTCGTTCCCGATTCCTGCCTGATCAACCGCTATATCCCCGGCGCCAAAATGTCATTGCATCAAGACAAGAATGAAGCTGCCTACACAGCGCCAATCGTTTCGGTATCCCTGGGCTTGCCGGCGATGTTTCTCTTCGGAGGGTTTGAACGCAGCGATAAAAGCCAGCGAGTGCCGCTGTTGCATGGCGATATCGTGGTCTGGGGCGGCGTTGATCGCTTGCGTTATCACGGTGTCTTGCCGATCAAGGACGGCCAGCACCCGCGAATGGGCGAGCAGCGGATCAACTTCACGTTTCGTACCGCTGAGTGAGTCCTCGAATTTGACCGCAAGCCCCGGAGTGCAACGCCTCCGCCCGCTGGTTAATCTGAATCAAACAGGTCAACGGACAAGCAGCCATGACACGCCAATCGACAAAAATCGCCACCGAAAACGATCCGCGCTGGGCCGCCATCGTCGCGCGTGATCCCCGCGCTGACGGGCAGTTTGTATATGCAGTGAAGACTACCGGCATCTATTGCAGCCCCAGCAGTCTGGCGCGTTTACCCAAGCCGCAGAATGTCGAATTCTTCGACACGGCCGAGCAAGCCCAGGCAGCCGGTTATCGCGCGAGCAAACGCGCGGCGAAAGATCAAAGTGACGTCGCCGCGCAACATGCCGCGACGGTGGCCGCCGCGTGCCGGCAGATCGAGACCGCAGAGCATCTGCCAGCATTGAGTGAACTGGCCGCCGTGGCAGGTCTGAGCAGCTTCCACTTTCACCGAGTGTTTAAAGCCGTCACCGGGCTGACGCCAAAGGGCTACGCCACGGCCCACCGTTCACGCAAGGTTCGCCAACGCTTGACCGATGGAGGCTCGGTGACCGACGCCTTGTATGACGCAGGGTTCAATTCCAACAGCCGATTTTATGAGGCTGCGGATCAATTGCTGGGGATGAAACCCGGCGACTACCGCGCCGAAGGCCAGAACAACGACATTCGGTTTGCCGTCGGCCAATGTTCTTTGGGGGCGATTCTGGTGGCGCAAAGCGAGCGCGGGGTGTGCGCGATTCTGCTGGGTGATGATCCGCACCAACTGGTCTGCGACCTGCAGGACAAATTTCGGCGGGCCAATCTGATCGGCGCCGATCACGGGTTCGAGCAGTTGATCGCCCAGGTTGTCGGGTTTATCGAAGCGCCGTCTATCGGCCTTGACCTGCCACTGGATGTGCGCGGCACCGCGTTTCAAGAGCGAGTCTGGCAAGCCCTGCGGGAGATTCCGGTGGGCAGCACCGCGAGCTACGCCGATATCGCGCAGCGCATCGGCTCACCGAAAGCGGTGCGCGCCGTGGCTCAAGCCTGCGGTGCGAACAGTCTGGCGGTGGCGATCCCGTGCCACCGTGTGGTGCGCAGTGACGGCAACTTGTCCGGGTATCGTTGGGGGGTGGAACGCAAGCGGCAGTTGTTGGAGCGTGAAGGCCTATAGATCCAAAGATCGCAGCCTGCGCCAGCGCCTGCAGACTGTGCAGGCGCTGGCGCAGTGCTGCGATTTTCGCTGTTAGCGATTTACATCCACCACCACACGGCCACGTAACTGACCGGCGAGCAATCGCGGTGCAGCATCGATCGCCTCACTCAATCCGATTTCATGACTGATCAGCGGCAACAAGGCAAAGTCCAGATCCTTGGCCAGACGGTTCCAGGCCAGTACCCGCCTGGCTTTGGGTTGGGTCACGCTGTTGATGCCGGCCAGGGTCACGCCGCGCAAAATGAACGGGGCGACAGAGGCGGGAAAGTCCATGCCTTGCGCCAGACCACATGCCGCGACAGTGCCGTTGGCTTTCGTGCTGGCACAAGCGTTGGCCAGCGTATGACTGCCGACCGAGTCAATCACGGCCGCCCAACGTTCTTTGCCCAGCGGTTTTCCCGGCTCGGACAACGTCGCGCGGTCGATGATTTCGCTGGCACCCAATTGTTTGAGGTAGTCATGTTCTGAGGTGCGGCCAGTGGACGCGACCACCCGGTAGCCGAGCTTGCTCAGCAATGCGATGGCGAAACTGCCAACACCGCCGTTGGCACCTGTGACCAACACGTCACCCTGCTCAGGTGTCACACCGTTATGCTCCAAGGCCAGGATGCTCAGCATCGCTGTGTAACCGGCCGTGCCGATCGCCATTGCCTGGGCAGCGGTGAACTCTTGAGGCAGCGGAATCAGCCAGTCACCATTCAGGCGCGCCTTCTGTGCCAATCCGCCCCAATGCCCTTCGCCTACGCCCCAGCCATTGAGTACGACTTGATCACCGACCTTGTAGTCCGGATGCCCGCTGACTTCGACAGTCCCCGCCAGATCAATGCCCGGCACCATCGGGAATTTTCGCACCACCGGGCTGCTGCCGGTGATCGCCAGACCGTCCTTGAAGTTCAGCGTGCTGTACGCCACACGCACTGTCACATCGCCTTCGGGCAGCTGATCGTCATTGATCTCTTGCAGTGTGGCCCGGTAACCGCTGTCGTCTTTGTCGATCAAAATGCCTTGGAACATTGCTATCTCCTACGGAATCACTGGGTTGTGGTGCAGTTGAAATAACACACGGCAACATTTTGCCGTACTCGACCTTAAGCCAATACTGCATCGCAGGCACCCACGAGCCCGACCTGGCCGCAGGTGCTGAGCAGCGGCGCTACAAAACTGACGATCTACCCGCTACAACTCGTTGGTCTCGCGCCGCTTTGCTGATACAACTCCCGTTCTACCGTCCTGCCCTGTTTTGATGCCGGAGAACATTTGAAATGAACCAATGGCCAAACACCCGAATTATTGATTTGCTGGGGATCGAACTGCCGATCATCCAGGCCCCGATGGCGGGCGCAACCGGTTCGGCCATGGTGATCGCCGCGAGCAACGCCGGCGGCCTGGGCTCGATGCCCGCGGCCATGCTGAGCACCGAGCAATTACGCGAAGAATTGAAGACCATTCGCCAACACAGTCAGCGGCCGTTCAACGTCAACTTCTTCTGCCATCAACCGCCTGCGGCCGACGAGCAACGCGCTCGGGACTGGAAGAATCTGTTGGAGCCCTACTACCGCGAACTCGGCGTGGATTTCGACGCGCCGACGCCTGTGTCCAATCGCGCGCCGTTCGATAACGCGACCTGTGAAGTGATCGAAGAATGCCGTCCCGAAGTGGTGAGCTTTCACTTTGGCTTACCGGAAAAATCCCTGCTGGATCGCGTCAAGGCGACCGGGGCGAAAGTGCTGTCTTCAGCGACAACGGTCGAAGAAGCCCTCTGGCTTGAGCAGCATGGCTGTGACGCAATCATCGCCATGGGCTACGAAGCTGGAGGCCATCGAGGCATGTTTCTCAGCGACGACTTGAGCAGCCAGGTGGGGCTTTTTGCACTGCTGCCGCAAATTGTCGACGCGGTGAAAGTGCCGGTGATTGCGGCCGGCGGCATTGCCGATGCGCGGGGCGTCGCTGCGGCGTTTCTGTTGGGCGCGTCCGCGGTTCAGGTGGGCACGGCGTATTTGTTCACGCCAGAAGCCAAGGTCAACGCCTCCCATCACAAGGCGTTGCGCACGGCCAAAGAAAGCGAAACCGCCATCACCAATATTTTCACCGGCCGTCCCGCACGCGGGATTCTCAATCGCGTGATGCACGAGCTCGGACCGATCTGCGATAAAGCCCCGGCCTTCCCGTTGGCGGGTGGGGCGTTGATGCCGTTGCGGGCCAAGGGCGAAGCGGATTTCAGCAACCTCTGGGCCGGGCAGGCGTTTACGTTGGGGGTTGAGATGACGACGGCGGAGTTGACGCAGCGTTTGGCGCAAGAGGGGTTGGCAAAACTGTTGCACCGGCAGGCATAAGACCAGTAGCGAGTGAGCCTCGCCGCAATGCAATCGAGTTCAACACATTCCGTTTGCAGGCAATTCGCTATATATTCCGCTATATAGCGCTTTCACCCCTCGCCGCCCCTGCCTACCACGGAGCCGTTTCATGACCATTCGTGCCTCACGTTTTGCCCCGTCCTGCCTCGCAAGTCTGCTCGCAGTGTTCGCCATCGGCGCGGCCCACGCGGACGAAGTTCAGGTCGCCGTCGCGGCCAACTTCACCGCGCCTATCCAGGCGATCGCTGCCGATTTCGAGAAAGACACCGGGCACAAACTGGTCACCTCCTTTGGTGCAACCGGCCAGTTCTACACGCAGATCAAGAATGGCGCGCCGTTCGAGGTGTTCCTCTCGGCGGATGACACCACCGCGCAAAAACTCGAAGCCGAAGGCGACACTGTAAAGGGCTCGCGCTTCACTTACGCTGTCGGCACCCTGGCGCTGTGGTCGGCCAAAGACGGTTACGTCGACGCCAAGGGCGATGTGCTGAAAAAGAACGAGTATCAGCATTTGTCCATCGCCAACCCGAAAGCCGCCCCTTATGGCCTTGCTGCCACCCAGGTTCTGGCCAGGCTGGGCCTGACCGACAGGGTCAAAGACAAGATCGTTGAAGGCCAGAACATCACCCAGGCCTATCAGTTTGTCTCAACTGGTAACGCAGAACTGGGTTTTGTCGCCTTGTCGCAGATCTACAAAGACGGCAAAGTCACCAGCGGTTCGGCGTGGATCGTTCCAGCCAGCCTGCACGACCCGATCAAACAAGATGCGGTGATCCTCAACAAAGGCAAGGACAACCCGGCCGCCAAGGCACTGGTTGACTACCTCAAAGGCCCGAAAGCCGCTGCTGTCATCAAGTCCTACGGTTACCAACTCTAAATGACGCTGACGAGTGCCGATTTTTCCGCCATCTGGCTGACCCTGAAACTCGCCTCCCTGACGACGGTTATCCTGCTGGTGATCGGCACCCCGATCGCGTTATGGCTCTCGCGCACCCAATCCTGGCTGCGCGGCCCGGTCGGGGCGATTGTCGCCCTGCCCCTGGTGCTGCCACCCACGGTGATTGGTTTTTATCTGTTGCTGGCGCTCGGCCCTAACGGCTTTGTCGGCCACTTCACTCAATCGCTGGGGCTCGGCACCTTGACGTTCAGTTTTGCCGGGTTGGTGATCGGCTCGGTGCTCTACTCGATGCCGTTTGTGGTCCAGCCGTTGCAAAACGCATTTTCTGCCATCGGCACCCGCCCACTGGAAGTGGCTGCGACTTTGCGCGCCAATCCCTGGGACACTTTTTTCAGCGTGATCCTGCCACTGGCCCGACCGGGATTCATCACCGCCGCGATTCTCGGTTTCGCCCACACCGTCGGTGAGTTTGGCGTGGTGCTGATGATCGGCGGCAACATCCCCGACAAGACCCGCGTGGTCTCGGTGCAGATCTACGATCACGTCGAAGCCATGGAATACGCCCAGGCCCACTGGCTGGCCGGGGCGATGCTGGTGTTTTCGTTTGCCGTGTTGCTGGCGCTCTACTCCAGCCGCAAAACCAAAGCGGGCTGGAGCTGATCGATGATCCGAACGCGTCTGAAACTGAAATACTCGGGGTTCGCCCTGGATGTGGACCTGCAACTGCCCGGCCGTGGCGTCACCGCGCTTTACGGCCATTCCGGCTCGGGCAAGACCACGTGCTTGCGCTGCATCGCGGGACTGGAACGGGCCGAACAAGGATTTATCCAGGTCAACGATGAAGTCTGGCAGGACAGCGACAAGAAGCTTTTCGTAGCGCCGCACAAACGCGCGATCGGTTATGTCTTCCAGGAAGCCAGTCTGTTTACGCACTTGTCGGTGCTGGCGAATCTGCAGTTCGGCCTCAAACGGATCCCCAGACACCAACGCCGGGTCGACATGGCTCACGCGACGGAACTCTTGGGTATCGGTCATCTGCTGGACCGCCACCCACAGCACCTGTCGGGTGGCGAGCGACAGCGTGTCGGCATCGCCCGCGCCCTGCTTACCAGTCCGGAACTGTTGCTGATGGACGAACCGCTGGCGGCGCTGGACTCGCAACGCAAAAGCGAAATCCTGCCCTACCTGCAAAGGTTGCACGATGAGCTGGACATCCCGGTGCTGTACGTCAGCCATTCCCAGGATGAAGTGGCGCGGCTGGCCGACCACATCGTCCTGCTCAGCAACGGCAAAGCACTGGCCAGCGGCCCTATCGGTGAAACGCTGGCTCGGCTCGATTTGCCTTTGGCATTGGGCGATGACGCCGGCGTGGTGATCGAAGGCCACGTCAGTGCTTACGACGCCGACTATCAGTTGCTGACCTTGCAACTGCCCGGCACCGCTCTGAATATCCGTGTGGCGCACACGCCGTTGGATGCCGGTCAGGCGCTGCGTTGCAAGGTTCAGGCACGCGATGTCAGCCTGAGCCTGCACAGCGTCGAACAAAGCAGCATCCTCAACCGCCTGCCGGTGACCGTGATCAGTGAAATGGGCGCGGACAACGCCGCCCATGTGCTGATCCGTCTGGACGCGGGCGGCACGCCGCTGCTGGCCCGTATTACCCGCTATTCCCGGGATCAGCTGCAAGTGCATCCCGGCCAGCAGCTCTGGGCGCAAATCAAAGCGGTGGCGGTGCTGGCGTAAATCCGCTGGCACCACTGCATCGGCGCGCGGTCAATGGCTGTAACGGCCCCTGATTCGTCGCCAAGGACTACCGCCATGCCCGATTCCGCGCTGACTGATGTACTGCCGCCGGACCTGCATTATGTCGATGACTCCCAGCCCGGCATCGCCCGCAAGAAACTGCGCGGCAAGTTCTGCTACTTCGACCCGGACGGACAGCGCATCACCGACCCGGGCGAGATCAAACGCATCAACGCCCTCGCCGTGCCCCCGGCCTACACTGACGTGTGGATCTGCGCCGACCCGCGCGGACACCTGCAAGCCACTGGCCGTGATGCCCGGGGCCGCAAGCAATACCGTTACCATGTGCGCTGGCGCGAAGTGCGCGATGCCGACAAATACTCACGCCTGCGGGATTTCGGGCTCGCACTGCCGAAACTGCGCCAACAGCTTGAAACGCTGTTGGCGGCGCCGGGCTTCAGTCGCGACAAAGTCATGGCCACGGTCATTACCTTACTCGACGCGACGCTGATCCGGGTCGGCAACACGCAGTACGCCCGGGACAACCGCTCGTATGGGCTGACCACCCTGCGCAACCGTCACGTCGAGGTCAACGGCAGTGCGATCCGGTTCCAGTTCCGTGGCAAGAGCGGCGTCGAACACCAGATCACCGTGAAAGACCGACGCCTGGCGCGCATCATCAAGCGCTGCCAGGAGATTCCCGGGCAGAATCTGTTTCAGTATCTGGATGAAAACGGTGAGCGGCACACCGTCAGTTCCTCCGACGTCAACGCGTACCTGCAAACCCTCACCGGCGCTGACTTCACCGCCAAGGATTACCGCACGTGGGCGGGCAGCGCGCTGGCGTTGTCGGTGTTGCGCGGTTTGCAGTGGGAGCCCGAATCGGACGCCAAGCGGCACGTCGTGGAGATGGTCAAGAACGTCGCCAGGCAACTCGGCAACACCCCGGCGGTGTGTCGCAAGTGCTACATCCACCCCGCGGTTCTCGAGGGTTTCCTGTTGGGGGCACTGGCCGAGTTACCGCGTCCGAGAACGCGTAAAGGCTTGAGGGCAGAAGAAGTGGGGTTGGCGATGTACTTGGAAAAGATGATCGAGGCGACTCAACCGACGAACTGACCTGTCCATTTTTTGCGTGATTACAAATGACTTCTATAGTTGTTGTGACACGAATTAGCTTCGAGTGACGCCATGGAAGACATTTTCGTTGTGAAGCGTTGCAACAAGATCATCATTTATGGCCGCCGAGACGGGGAAGTCGATCACCAGCCCCCTGACGCCGCCGTCTGGTATCGCATCGCAGACACCCGGACCCACGGTTTCATCGGTGACGGCTACGCCCTTGAGGAAGACGCCCAGCGCGAATGTCGTCAACTCAATTCCAGATCGCAAGTGACGGCCCGACAAGGCTGAAGTCCGGGTCTATACTGAAAATGGCTGAGGGAACAGCGACCCCATCGGTAGAAAGCTCGCTCCTTGCGGGCTTTTTGCTGCCATTGCCAGGTTTCTTGAACGGAGGTGTTTGCCATGTCCGAAAAAGAGTCCATCACCACCCTGCTCACCCTGCTTGACTCGCGCCAGGCTCGTTTGGCTGCGGCCTGCAAGGAAATCGCCGACTGGGTCGATCATCAAGGCGGGCACCCGACTGCCCTGAGGATTCGGGATCGTCTGAACGACATCGAGAAAGACGCGCCACTGATTCGTAACACGCTTTCTTCGCTCAAACCTGTCGAGCCGCCCCTGCCGCGGTTCAGATGATTCAATCTGGGCTTCGGACACGAGCGCGCACCTGCTTCAGGACGCATAAACGGCGACGATGATCGTCACCGAATGCGTCCTTGCCTGATCAACTGCCGCTGAATACCCAACCCGGCCCGGCCCCGGGATTTTTTTTGCCCGGCCATTTCACACCGCGTTCACAACTCTCCTCTTACAGTGGCCCTACTCCTTTTGAAACACCCCTTGGCCCGCCCGCATGCGGGCCTTATTTTTGCCTTTTTTCGGTTAACGAACGTCATCACTCGCGGGGGGTCTAACAATCACACACGTCACGAAGGAGGCGTCTGATGGTTACTCACTTCAAAGTTGCCGGGCATCTGGCCTGCGGTCATAAAGACAGCAATCTCACCTCAACCACTGAACTGGCCCGGGTGAAATGCAGAAGCTGCCGAAATACCGATGCATTCAAGGATGCACGCAAAGACCAACGCAACGCGGCACGCCGCGCCGCACGCAAAGCCAAAGTCACTCACACAGCCAATGACTGGCGCGCGGCATGGGTCGAGCGGCTTACCGCCATGACCGGGCGGCAACGCTTGCCCCGTGGTTTTACCGGCCAACCATTCGTTTAGAGGGTGGGTTCGGCGGCTGAAGCGCGTTCACTCGGCCCAGCCGCTGGCCCCATGATTTAAGCAACGGATTACGTCAGTGTGCATCAGTCAGAACTGATCTAATGCGCACTGAACTTGTTGTTCGTGGTCTTTTTAGACTCATCGATGAGCCAGACTGAAACACCATCACTGCGCACGGTATTGCACTCCTTTCCATATTCCTTATACGTCACGCAGATCACATCTCCGGCAATCGTCCAACTGCCTTTTGCTTCAGGGTAATCCGCGATCTTGATGGCTGCAGCCCCGCCAGGGCTCAGTGTTTCCCAGAAAGAGTCACCCTTTTCAGTGTGGCTTTGCAACTTGCGACCTATCAAATGCCTTTTCGTTTTTGGCGATAAACGTTTTCCTCAGCTAGGGTTTCTATCGCATCGAGACTGCGCCGACGATGTGGGTAGGCACCTGATCAAGGAGGAATAAATGACACCGATTCGTGAGGCGGAAAAAACCTACCGCACCTGGTCCAGCCCGATCTTGCTGGAGCTGAAGGAACGAGAACATCAGCTCGACCCGGCAGCTCGGGAGGCATTGCAGAATATTTTGGTGGAAAGACGGCTGGTTGATAGCGGCAACGCTTGCGGCCCGGATCGACGCATGCCTGCTGATAAAAGCGGTAACTGAAAGTAGCGGACCAGAAACAAACAAGGGCTTGCATCAGCTTTCGCCCGCAAACCCTTGATTTAAGATGGTGCCCGAAGCCGGAATCTAATTCCGGCTAAAAACCCCAGCATTCATTGGTAAATTATGGATGCCGGCTAATTTGATGTACTAACCGCTGTACTATTTCGATGTCGCTGGATTGTGTTGGTGGCTTGGCACAGGCTGATTTTAACACTGCCCACGGCGTCCTGCCGACCGAACACCACATCCCAACCCTGCTACGCTTTCCTCTTCCACGGAGGAACACCATGCCAAATTCAGACCTACTCCCTTCCCTGCTCTACAAGATCAACGAAAACCAATTGGCCCTTGAGGCCGCCATCCTCGAGCTGACCAACTGGGTCGAGCAGCGCGGGGCCGCTGAAGTCGCCGACAACGTTCGCGGCGCCCTGGACACCATCGACAAGAACGAAGAGTTCATCAAGTTGACGTTGGCGGTGCTGATGTCGCCCGATTGACTGCAATTGACTGCAATTGACTGCGAGTGACTGACTGAGTGCTGGCACAACGTCAATGCGAACGGTGGACCTAATAGCAGCCTTGCGTCAGCTTCGGCGGCCAATAGCCAAGTCTTGAGTAGCTTGCAGTGCATTCGAGGACTTTGTTGCGCCGCCGATTACGCCAAATTTCACGTAAGAGTTCAAATGATCACGACAGACCGCATACAGCAACTATTCGACAAATATCTCGAATTAATTCATCTGGAGATCGCTGAGTTTGGTGTCAAGCCCACTGAGGTTCGCCATCTGATTGGACGGCTTGGCGAATTCTACTGCGCCCTGCAAGTCGGCGGGACTCTCGCGAGTCTAACCAACCAGCATGGCTTCGACGTAATCTGTCAGAACAATCGCAGAGTGAGCGTAAAAACAACAGCGCAAAAAACCGGATTTGTTCCTATCGGGAAATCAACGTTAGACAGAGTCGATGACCTGATGGTCGTGCAATACCATGAAGGCGCGCTCTTCACTATTTACTATGGTCCGGTTGGCATTGCTGTAGACGCCGCGCGGTACTACGAGCCCGATGGTAAATACGAGTTGGACATTTCAAAGGCTCGCAGGCTTATGACCGCCTCATCACAGATACTGGCCTAACAAAAATGCAACGGCACCGATGAGCTGCCGTCTACATACACCGACAAAAAAGTGAGCCAAGGCTTCTCGGGCGCCCTACCGCCCCAACACAATCCACCTGTCGCAGTAGGGAATCTCCGGCACACCGCTGGTATCTCGCCGCCACGTCCGCCTGACATTAAGGGATGCCGGTGAAAATAGAAGCCCTGGAGGATCGAAGCTCGCTCCAAGGCTTTGCTTTATTCATCGAGCGCGTAGACGATCACGTCTAGAGCCGCCGAGACAGCAACAACCCAGACTGCGATCAGGAGCACCGCCATCCATACGAGCTGATGATCCATAGCATTTCCCTCTGCTTGTCGGTGACAGTATCAGCCGAGCGCAGAATCTCCCCGACGTACGCCTGATACCCAGACAGCGCGATAAGTTTGATGTGCTCGAGTATTAACGGGTGAGTGGCTAGATTCAAAATGCCATCACGTCATACAATCGGCCATTCTAGCACCAGCCCCCCCAATAGCTTGGAAAGGATGCCACCCGAATGATTCGCTCCACTGTAGTAGCACTTGCTCTGGTCTTGACGGCAGGCTGCGGAACAATGCCCCCGTCGAATCGGGACACAGACAGAACCCTTTTATTAGCCAAAGCAAATGATGGGGCAAAATCAGTCGAAGCTACAAGTTTTGCCCATCAATATAGCGGCGATGCTGCACTCCAGATGGTCACTTTGTATGCCACCTCGAAAGGTCTGTACGCCGCGTATTGGGATCTAACGAGCGGTTCTTATGGCCTCGCGTTCAAAATCAAATACTCTGAAATCGCCAGCGTTGAAAATAAGACCGTCACGCGCGGCTGGTCCCAAGTCGCAATGCTTGTTATTAACGATGTTAACGGCTACGAGACAGGATTTGCCTATGTAACGCCTGGCAGCGAAGTGGCCCTCGCACTGAAAAGAAACATCGCAGCCAAGAAGTAATTGCACATCTCAGTAGAGTCCATAGCGTTCGACTTGCGCGCTCATTCAGGGGGCGGCCACCTCTCGCACGTAGGCCTGGCATGCCTTCAACGCAATCAGTCCTTGGTCGCCGGCGTCGGTGATGGCGATAATTCTTTGAGCATGCGCTGGGTCAAGTCGGGCGCGCGTTCCTCCATGAACCACGCCGACGGCTTCGGTACCGGCTGGCACTGAACAGCCGCTGGCTGAATCCGTGGCGTCGATAAGGACTGACAACCGCAGATCAGAAGTAGCAAGGCGATCGCGCAGGCGAGCCTGATTGGCTTGAGCATCGTTCAATTCCTTGTGGTGGGTTTGGTCGCTGACCGAAAGCCGCTGCTCCAGCGCGAGGCGCTTTGCCTGATCGGTGCGGACCTGTTCGGCGGCGGCATTGCTGATGGCGGTCAGATCGTCCTGGTGCAGTCGGGCCTGCTCGGCGAGTTGCTTGCCGTAACGCCAGTCCTGCACCTTCCATGTGGAAAAACAAGTAATTGCCATCGCCAGCAGGATCAGCACCAGCAGCCCGAGCAGCTTTTGCACCAGGGAGATCATACTTCGTCCTCCCAGTCAGGCAGGTCAACGGTCTGGCCAGCCAGCGAGTGCGTGCAGTCACCGAGGTACTGGATTTGCCCATCGGTGACGAAGGAGTGACAGACGCGCTCACCGTCAGACCAGTTGTAACGCACCAGAACCGAAGGGGTGAATGTCGGCTTTTCAAGATTGCTGTTCCAGCCCCAGCGCGGACCCGGGCCAGCACCATGCATGATTCGGTGCACCATTTCGCAGCCAGGGCATTCGAACCACAGACTCCCTTCCTCGGTTGTGGCCAGCCGGGACAATCGGCGAAAGGCTGTCATGGCACGTCCTTGAAGAAGATGTGGTGACCAAGCTTCAGCGTCTGCTTGGCACCCTTCGCCCAGGTCGGCGGCTTCGGCATGGTGGTTGCGTAGTAATGCGTGGCGCCGTCGGTGGGATCTGGCACCTTTCCGTCAATCACCTGATCAGCGGCAATCCGAGCTTGAGCCAATTCGCGGAACGGGATCTGCCGGGCACCACTCAGGAACGGATAATTCGGATCGTTCCTGTTCCAGCAGCTGAACTGGTACTTGGCCTGGCACACGCCTGCGTAGCCTTCGCCCCACCATGATTTGTCCTTGCCGTCGTTCACCCGGTTACGAATGGTCCACGCCACGGCGATCTGGCCGGCGAGGCCTTCTCCGCGCGCCTCGCCCCATAATGTGCGGGCGAGAACGTCGCGGTCCTTTTCAGTTACAGGCATACCTTTCTCCAGGCACAAAAAAACCGCTCAAGGCGGCGTGGGTGTTTCCTGAACATAATTCAGCTAGGCCGAACCGGTCTCCCCATTAAATTTGGGTAACCCTCAGCTCCTTCTTTCCAGTTTCGCGTTTTACCGCGATGCGCAAGCCACTGCGCACGCGTTCCCGGCAAGATGTCTGCGGGAATTTCACCAGCAAAAACCTCTTCCAGAGCATCTAATTGGTTGGCAATAACGATCAATTCAGCTTCACGCCACAGGTCTTCTGCGGCGCGCATGGCGATAAGGCTCGGCCCCCAGCCTGGAAACTGCCAGATCTGATCGGCATATGCTGGTGGCGGATCAACTTCGATTGCGCCGTCAGGCGGATTGACATCCCACCCACCCATGTAGCGACCAGCATCGTCAACATAATGAATAGTTGCGTCACCGGCTATCTGAACCTCGCTAAGATCATTGCTCATGCCCATGCCTCGAATACGATTTTAAAGTTTGTGGCTACGGTTGTACTTGGGACAACAGCGCCGGTAACCGGGTCCAATAAGAATATTCCAGTACCGAACCTAACGATAAGGTTCGTTGCATCTCGTTTACAGACAAACCCGAAGATTACTAAGGAGGCGTTGGCTTGCTCGTAATCCAACTGGTAGAACGTCTCGTCCCCCACGGCCCAGTTTCCAGTCGCTATCGTGCATACCAAATAAACTTTTACTATTTTTGGTTTGACCCCCAATCCATGGGCCAGAGTAATACCGCCTAACCCGACAATAGTTTGTTGGGGGCTGATGTATTCTTTGGTGAACGGTTTGCCAATGTTTTCCAGCGTTGTGACCCTGCCGGTTAAAGGTGCTATATCCGCAGCGAGCGGATCGAGCACCACCATGTCCGTGCCGTCGTACTCAACATCGGCCAGCTGACCGGAAGCAATGACAGCCGTCACCTTGGCGCCAGCCGAATCGTATTGCTTCAGGTTCTTCGCGCCCAGACCGGACACGTTCAGCGTACCGCTGGATGCGGCTGCCGCATTGAACTTCACGCGGAACCGCTGATTCGCGGCATACCCACCAAGGGCGGGAGCAGGAGTCAGCGTGAACGCCGGCGCCGTACCAGCAGTGGTGAATGCGGTTTGCACCTGATTGACTGCCGGCCCAGCCGCGCCAGTGCAGGACAGCAGCACGTATGCCCCGACAGAAGCATTCCACTGAATCCATGCGATGCCATTGGCGATGATTTCTCCGCCCTGCAGCGCAGCATGAGTGCTTCCTACCAGCGCAACGGTACCGACACCATCGTTAATAGTGCTCGCGCCAGGGTTGGCGTTCGCAGCCTTGAAGCGCAGCGGAGTACTCTCGCTACGCGCAGTCAGCGCTGGCACGAAGTTGCAAACATACGCGCCGGCCGCTCCGGTATCAGCCACGAACCCTCCTTGGCTGGCCGCATCGCGCAAGGCCGCATCCAGCGGCCCCTCATCAACCCACGCAGTGTTGGCAGCATTCCGTCGTTTGAACCGGCCGGTTCCGGTATCCGCCCAAGGCTGGCATGGAAACGACGGGCTCGGTGCTGAAGCTCCGCTGCTCAGGGATGCCAGCGCCTGCAAGGCGTTGTTGATGTCGGTTCGAACGCCAAGCCCAGATCCGTTATCAACGGTCATATCATGTTGCGACATAGGTCAGTATCCCTTTGAGATGTAGTCAATCGAGCGGCCTGACTGGGCGACCCCACTGGAATTGCGAATGAAGACCGTGAAACCGGTGGCGGTCTTGGCGGAGACATCGACGTAATCGCCGGCCGACAGGTTCTGCGCGGTCAGGCTGACAGCCGGAGGCGCATTGAACGGAGGTGAATAAAGGACTGGAAGCCCGGTATCAGGAACGGCAATGTCGTTCCCGCTCTCGATGCGATCAGGCATATCAATCACGACTTCTAGCTTTGATACATCGATCCAGTTGCTGGTTTGTTGTACCGATCCGCGCAGCTCAAAATCGAACTGGCGAGCACGGTAGTCGCCGACTACGAACGGTTTCCACGCGGACCAAACCGCCTGCGATACGTCAGAGGTACGCACCCATAGCGAGAGCGTGGCTCCATTTGGCGGGTCACCATCCAGGTTGGTGATCGCGTCAAAGTCGGCAATCTCATCGATGTACGTGCCGTCGTCGTAGAGCAGCGCGACGATGTCGGCAGTCAGTCGGCAATCGTAGACATAGCCAAGGTCTGCCGGAGAGGCGAAGCGGTAGGTGAAAGAGAGCAGCGAGCCGCCAGTTTTATCGATCTCATTCAGAAACGCATCGATATCAGGGATGTCGTCAAAGGAGCCAGAACCACCCATCTTCAAAGAGCCGCCAGTGGCGTAAGCATTGACTGCCACGCCCGGGAAAGCTGGAGACTCGGTGACCGTCAGTACGACGTTGGTCGGCAGCGGAACCTGAGCATCGGACCAGACTTCTGTTATCGGCCCGCCGATACCAGAGGAATCGACGGCGCGTGCCATGTACTTGCCAGGCAGCAAGGATACGACTGCCGACGTGGAGCGCCCCGCCACTTCGGTCAACGGCAAGGCCGCGTCCCAATTCGCCGAGGTGCTGCGTGAATGACGAACGCTGATGCTGCCGCCGAGCTTCACGTCCAGTTCCGGAACCGGGTCCCATGCCAGTGTGGCCACGCTGCTGATAACGTCCAAGCGCAGCCCAACCAGCGCCGACGGCGGAGCCAAAAGCGCCTGAGCATTGTAGGCTTGCATTGACACCGGCCCCGCCAGGCCGAGCACTGATTTCGGCGTGATTCGAACCGACCATAGCCCGGACGACGCCGAGTCAAAATCAATACTCGGCATCGACGTCTCGGTCACGTATTCCCAGTTTCCACCGGGCTTCATGACTTCGACCTGATAGCGCATGGCGCGCGCTGGCCGCGTCCAGCTAACCGATAGGCGAGCCGCAGCCAGCCCAGTGCCGGTGTCATACAAGGACTCGAAGAACGTCAGCTGCCCTACCTCATCCGGAGCGCCAAGGTTGACGATGCTGGTCGGATTATCGACATCCGGCGTGCCAAACTCGACCTCGTCGAACTTGTCGGGGTCGTAGGCGATGCCGCTGATGGCGTAGGTGCCGTCGTCGCCTTCACTGATGCTGATGACGCGAAACTTCTGAGTTTCCAAAGCGGGCGTGGAAAACACCCACGGCGCCGACGCCAGAGGCGCCGCAGTCAATGGCGGCGACACGCTGATCGACGTTGCGCCGGGCGCCACGCTGACAGCAACGTTCACGTATGAGCCGTCCGGCATGACAACGCCGATCACACCGTCACCGGCGAACCCAATAGGTGCATCCAGCAGCAGCGTTGAAGCCGTGCTACCCGTCAGCAAGCGGCCGGCGTTGCGTGCCCCGGCCCGGTTCGCGTCGGCGATGTCGATAATGTCGCCGGGCATCGGGATGGCCCCGTCTGCGCCGGCGGCAAACGTCACCGCCTCACTTTCGGCATACAGCAACCAACGCCCCAGGCGACGAGCCTGCCCGCGCGAGGTGCAGCCGATGGCCACAACATCGCTTTGCTGGATTCGGTTCCACTTGGCAATGAGCTCAGGGCGCTCGACGATTTCGACCGACTGCTTGTATTGCTGAAGCGGGTCATTCCAGGTGACGGCCGCCACGTTGAAGCGCTGATCGGAGGCGACCGATTGATAGTTGAACTCGCCGCCGACCACGTTGGAGTTGTTGAACCCGTATCGACTTGAGCGTGGCGCGTCCTGCACAGCCGTGAGCGTGCCGCCGGCCCAGAAACAGATGGCGCGGAAGACCGACACCATGTCATTGACCAGCTTCCACGCATCCTGCTGAGTGGTCAGTGCCAGGTTGCAGGTAAACCGTGGCTCCTTGCCGCCATAGCCGTCAGGAACGAGCACGTCGCAGTACTGGGCAATGCTGTAGAGCGCGTACTTGTCGATCAGCGTCGAGTCGAGCAAGCCGCCAAGCCCGTAGCGGGTGTTGGTCAGCATGTCGTACCAGATCCAGGCAGGGTTATCTGTCCAGGCTCTGGTAAATGACCCATTCCAAGACCCCGTGTAAGCGCGGGTCAACGGGTTGTAGTTGCTCGGGATCAAGACCTTGATGCCCTTGATCAAAAACGCCATGCGCGGAATCGAGGCGAACTGCTGGGCATCGATCGAGACGCCCAGCAGCGCAGTGTTCGGGTAGCGCAGCTTTTCATCCCACAGCAGTGTCATGCTGTCGAAGAAGGTTCGGTTTTGGATTGCCGCGGTGCCGGAGTCGGCAGACATCCGGGTCGCCCGCACATAGCGCGGAAGACCGCCCGAAGCGGGCAGGCGAAGGTAATAGGAGACTTGCGCCCGGCTCATCGTTTTGCCGGTTATCGCCTGATCGGCGCACAGCAAAAACCAGGAGCCGGTGCCGAGCCTTCCCTCCAGCCGGAAGGTGGCCGACGAACCGTACATGTCCCCGTTCGACGTGTTTTGTTCCGTCAACTGAGAAACGCTGACGGTGACGCGCACAGCATCAACGTCAGTGTCAGTAATGGCGCGCTCAATGGAGACGCCCGCTCTCATTTCTACGCCAACCGATTGCTCTGCTTCGAGCCCAGTGATCGGCATGTACGTCTGCCACTGAGTGCCCAGGCGCGTATCGATGAGGACGTTCGAAAAGTTGTAGGAGCCATCAGTGTTCTGGAGAGGCACATCATCGAAAGTGGTTTCAAGAATGGAATCGATCTCGCCCTCAGAAAGCACATGCAAGACACGGACATGCTGACGAGAGCTGAAAGTGTCTGGCGCCTCTACAGCCGCGCGCGCCGACCCGCTACCGCCGCCGCCCTTCCCGCCACCGCCTTTGCGGCCAACGATCACTTCGCTCATGCCGGAATGACCTCTGACCAGGTGCCGATGGCGACAACGCTCGAGCCGACCAGCATCTTCCCGTAAACCACAGGCACAGGAAGGCCTTGCTGGGTGGAGTTGAACGCGCCGTTGAAGAGGTAGCTGGGTTTGTTTTCGGTGCCGGCTTGTTCTTGCTGGCTGGACGCTTTTGGTACTGGCGAAAGCATCTGTGTGACGCCGCCAATGACCATTGATACCCCCATCGACATCATTGGCACACCTATTGCGCCCCAACCGATGCCGGTGAGAAACGCGCCGGCCACAATCAGCACGATGCCGACGATGGTTTGGAAAACCCCACCGTTTTTGCTACCGGCAATGACCGGAACGATGCGGATCTCCGTTGTTCCGCTAAGAGTGAATCCATCCTCGCCGACATTCTCACGGTTGCGAAAAATGGCGTAACGCATACCGCGCCGGGCTTGGTCGCGGATGAAATCCTCGAACCCATCGACGGTATTCTTTAGGGCGCTGAAGGCTTCGACAGTGGTGCCCGTCTCAAGCAGACGAAAGTGTTGACGACCAAAGGCTCTAGCCAAGCTGCCGGACAGTAAAATCAGTGTCATGGCCTTGTTGTTGGCAGTGGTCATACTTTTCTCCGGGCAATAAAAAACCGCCCGTGGGCGGTTTGAGTTGGCTGCCTGTACTTATAGGCAAGCGATTACTGGCTGTTTCCAACCGTCAGTTCCTAGTTTCGTAACTGGGAAGTAGGCTTTGACGCTCGATCCGTCTGCCGAGCGCTCAATACTGGCGAGAGAGATCACTCCGTAGAAAGTGGCCGATGCGGATATTTTGTATCCCTGCTCGGTCTCAACTGAAGTTGTTGCTGGGTTTAATGAAAGCCACTTCGGTCCGAGGCATCGAGCATATTCTTGCGGCGTTTTGCTTGTTTTCACCTCAAGATCAGGCCCATCACTTTCTCTTCCGTGGATCGTGCACCCGACCAGAGCAAGAAATGCCAGAGCTGTGGAAATCTTCCGCATATTGAGCCTCCATGTGTTTCGGCGACTCTACCAGCGAAGATGCGCCTGTACGAATCCCCAGTAACGCCCCACCACCTGCCGATAGTAGCCTCCTGCTTCTACGCAATGGATTTCCCAGTCCTTCGCCTGCAAGCCCAAGGACTGGGGATGCGCCAATTTCGGCGCGTTTATGACCTGGAGGTCAAAGATTTCAGATAGCAATAAAGTGCGTTCGCACCTACGTGCAGCAGAGTCCAACATTACCGAGTTTGCCAAAATAGTCTCAACTGACCATTTCGGCCAGCGCTCAGGTTTAGCTGCAGCTAACGCCGTCTCTGATCTAGTCAAAGCTATTGAGCTGCTCAATAAGCGGCTGGATGATTTGGAGGTGCGAGCGGCGAAAGAATAGAAAGCGCCGATCCACCCGGGCTGACCAGGCTTATGCCTGGTCAACTCGAAACTCAACTTCAGTATTCTCGAAGTTGCCCGCCTCATGGAAAAGGGTCTGACAAAACGTCTGGTATATCCGCCCCTCGCTGAAGATCGCTTCATCACCATACTTTTCAGTAAGCGCCGCGACCAGTTCTGCGCGTGTCAGGGTGAATTTCTCGGTGCGGTAATTCGTAATCTCGACCACTTTGGTCATATCGATCTCCAACGGCTCTGCCGCATCATGTGGTTGGTTGCGAATTGATGTATCTGAGAATGTGCGTTGTGCGCTCTCGATAGGCGGCGCCGTACACCTCGCGACAACTCAGCCGGCCGTAGAGGTGGTGCAGAAGAACGTCGCCATCGAGCCAGATCGCGCCGTGGCAAGGTGTCGGACTGCCGATGGCCATCAGGACCACGTCGCCATTGCTTGGCGTGTTCGTCTCGACAAAGCCGGCCTTGGCGAAGTTTTCCCGGTAAAGATCGCCGCCGTTGTGCCACCAGTCATCCGGCCGGTGGAAGTCGAGCAGGTCGATACCTCGCTCCTGCCGGTAGTAGTCGCGAATCAGCGTGTAACAGTCGATCGCACCGTGGACGAACACGCGCCCCTCAAGCGGCATCTCGCCGGCGGCTGGCATCTCGTGCCAGGTTAAGACTCCATCCTTCAGCCCAACAATCCACCACGCCATGCGGCTGACCGCGTGACTGGCGATGTCGTGCAGGCTGGGTTCTGGTCCGGCGTCCGGGTGCGAGTGCACGATGGCGATGATGTCGCCCAGGTCCTCAGCCGCGGCATAGTCCTCAGGGTGCAGGATGAAATGATCCAGCTCTTCCGACTGATTGCGGCACGGAACGTATCGAGGTTTACCTCGAGCGTTAATGACGAGCCCGACAGATTCTCGCGGATACTCGGCCAGCGCATGCGCCTCGGCATCTGCCCGGCATTTATTTAGAAAGTCAGTCATGGTCAAAGTCTCGGGACGCGGGCGATGCCAAGGAAGCCTCCGTATGAAAGCTCGCCATATTCCCCAAAGCGCAGCTTGCATCCAGTCCCTGTGCGACTGCACTGGTCTTTGCTCGGATCGCTGGTGGGGTTGTTCTTATAGTCCGCTACAGGACCGCCGGCATAACTGCACTCGTCCGAGCGATACACCCATAGGCAAGTGCCTGCTATCACCTGACGACGCGGCAGTTTGACGCCATGCAGGTCGAGCGGCGAGCCAAGGTCAAACTCGATCGCAGCGGGCGTCTCGTTGACCTTGCGGGTGATGAACCACGTCTCGACCGGATATTCCTCGGCGGGGTTGGCCGTCGGGTTGCCTCCCGCGAAATTCACCGCATCCAAGTACTTGACCAGCGTGCGACGGCGCTTGAGCTTCGCCCACAGCAGATCTTCGTATTGCCGGCACAACGCCGAGATGGTTCCGCCGAAGTTGCCCACCTGAAGCTTCGGGCGGGCAGGAGATCCTTGGCTGGGTGTTGCGAACTCGGTGCCATTTAGCGGCCAAGGCGTATAGGGGACCCCCTGCCAGATTACAGAGCCCAATATTTCGTTGGTGCCCGCATGAAAGTGGAGCGTCTGGTCAGGGAGGATCAGGTCGAAACCTTCCCAGATCGACAGGCCTCGCGCGAGCGATAATTGACCTTGAAGTTCACTCACTCGTAAACCTCCTCAAAGGTCGCGGACAGTCCGTCAACACCCAGGGCAATGTTGGTTCGTACCCACTCCCGGCAAACAAAAACCCCGATCGATTGACCGGGGTGCGTGTAGTTGAAGGCGTCGATCGCGCCTCGGGCAGCAAGGAAGGCGTCAATCTCGGCGATCACATTGATTTTGTTCTTGAACATAAGTGCGAATTTACGCGGCTGCCGGTTGATACCGGTTCCCTGCCGCTGTTCGTAGTTATCACCGAACTTGATGACCTTGACCGTCGGGGTGACCGTCTTGGAGGCGTCATATGTCGCCCGCCATGTGAATGTCGGCATGACGCCTCCTTATGCGAGCTGGCCGCCGTTACGGCGCTGTTGAGCGATTTCCTGCCGTGCGACAACCTTCATCGCCTCAGCCAGCTTCGCCGGATCTGGGATTGTGCTGGCACCGTTGTCAGCCGCATCAATGTAGAAGGTCATGGTGATGGGTGTTGCGTTGCTTCCGCCGCGGATACCGAGACGCCCTTGCGAGTCGCGAGCCAGTGGAACGATTGCCTCTTCACCAGCCTCACCCATCACGCCGGTTTTCCCGTTGGCCATACCGAACGCCGTTGGCTTGCTGACGATGCTGTTTGTGAAGGCTGCGCCATCGGCAAACAGCTGCACGCCGCTGGACCATGCGCCACCCTTGGCTTGCGGAAACATCACAGACCCGTTACTTGCATCGAATTGGCTGCCGAAGTTACTCGCACCCTGAGAGGCCCCGCCTGCAGTAGCGGCGCCGGTTGCGCCGCCACCTCCACCGAAGTAGCTCAGCGCAGCACCAAACAAACTGCTCAGAATTGCCGAGCTCGCTTGCCTGGTCGCGATACGCGCCATATCAGCGAGAATCGACTTGGCGAAGTCAGCAAAGGACAGCTTCCCGGTCATCGCGAACTGGACAATGGCGTCTTCCATCGAGCTGAAGGCGTTGGTGAACAGGCTTTTCGTCTGCCCGGCAACGTCGCGCGCCGATTCCATGTAGTTCTGGAAAGCCGACGTTGCGCCGGCGCGCCAATCCCCTTGAGCAGCAGAGATCTTTTCGTAATTCTCGATCACTGTGTCGCGGTATTTGTTCTCGGCGCTTTCCAGAATCGCGAGGTCCTTCTCGTATTCGGCACTGCTGTATTTGTCCGGAGCGGTCTTACGGCGATCAAGCAGCTTCGCTCGCTCGTCGTTGAACTTATCCGTTACGCCGTCCAAGTTGCTTTGCAGTCCGGCTTGACGGTCGCCAAGGCCGAGCGCCTGCGCAGCGCGTGTGCCTGAGTTATCAAGTGCTGCGCGCTGCCGCTCCAGTTGCGTGACATAAGCCTCTGAAGCGACCCGGAGTTGATTAAGCCTACCGGTCTCAGCGGTTGCCAGCACTTCCTGCTGGCTGTCAGCATCCTTTTGCGCCTTGAGCATGTCCGATCTTGCGCCGGCAATTTTATTGTCGAGCTCAATGGACTGCTCGGCCGTCGTGCTCTTCTTGGCCTTGGCTGCCTCAAGGGCGTCGATCTCGGCCTGATAAGCCGCCGTGACCTCCTCCTTCTCTGCACTGATCAGCACTGAACGCTGCGAGGCATAACTTTCTTGCGAGATCAGCCCGGCCTTCTGTGCAGCATCCAGTTGCTTTTGGGTGTTCGCGTAGTCGGCCTGCAGCTCCTTAAGCGCATTTTGCGCGGCGTTATAGGCCGTCAGGTCCACCGCGCCGGCGCTCGCCTTCGGATCCTTGTTCTTATCCTTGATGTTCTGGAGGGTTTTGGCGACGTAGTCGGCTTGAACCTTCGGATCGTCCGGGTTCGCTTTCTTGAGCACTTCGACGTCGCGCAGGTAGGCCTTGATCAGCTTGTTGCGCTTCTCGGCATTGCTCAGCGTTGAGTCGCTGATCTGTTTGAGCCGTTGCTCTGCCTCGATCCCTTCCTTCTGAATCCTGGCATTGTCGCTGCCGATCTGGGCCTCTTGTTTCTCGGCGGCCTGCTTGTCCTGTATCAGGCTCAGTTCGTCCTTGAGCGCGGTTAGACGCTGTTTCGCGTCGCCGTCCTCGTAGCCGGTGCCGATCGTTGATTGCAGGTACGCAATCTTCTGGTTGAGCTCAGTTACTCGAGCGCTTTCGGCCTGATCCCTGCCGATGTTCTTGATCGCATCCAGCGACTTGCTCGCCTCGTCTTTGACGCCCTTCCAAGCGCGCTCAATGAATCCGAGGTTCTCGGTGATCTCCGTCGAGCGAGTCTTCACCGTGTCAGCATACGTGTCGGTCAGCAGCTTGGCGGCGTCGATCGTGTCGCCCTGCTCCTTGAGCGCGACAATTTGCGAGTAAACCGAGGCAGTCAGGAAATGGTATTGATCGTTCAGCTCTTTCGCAGCAGCGACTGGATCCTTGGCGATCTTGACGAACTCGGCGATCGTCGCGTCGACCGATTTCCCGGTCGCGTCCTCCATGGCCGCCGCTGCATCAGCGATGTCCTTGAAGCTGCCGCCGGCAATGACGCCACTTGCTGCCAGCTTGGCCAGCGATGCCGCTGCCTCACCGGTTGTGCCGTTTGTTGCGCTCACCTGCTGCGCGAGATTTGCCAGTTGCGCGGCCGAGGTGCCGGCGTAGTTGCCGGTCAGGATCAGAGACTTGTTGTATTCGTCCGCTTCCTTGCTGCCTTGGCTGTAGCCGTAAATCAGCGTGCCGAGCGCGGCAGCGGCTGCAACTACGGCCAGCGCCATCCCGGCGGCACTGAAGGACACACCACTTATAGCGGGAGTGATCGCTCCGACAGCCTTCTGTGCGTTTTCCGCAGCCTCTGCCGCCGTGTTCGAACTTTCTGCCAAGCTGGACAGGCTTTCGCCTGCCTTGCCTGCATTCTCGGCCACGTCCTTGGAGTTGGCCGCGATACCCGCCAGCGATTCGCCGAGCACCGCTGCGCCGGCGCCGCCGGTGAACAGCGAGCGGAACTTATCTTTCAGCGCATCGAAGGTATTCCCGACACCGCCGAACGAATCCTTGATTTGGCCGCCCTGTTGGATCAGCACCATCAGCGGGTTCTGTCCGCCTGCCAAACTGGTGAAGATGTCCGTGAACTGCGCCGGGAGTTGACGCAGAGCCGCCTGGGTTTGCGCCGAAGACACGCCAGTCTTCTTCAGTCCATCATCGAAGTCGCCCAGCTTGCTCCGTGTTTTTTCTATATCCGCCGAGTAGGCCTTGAACTGGTCGGAATCAATGTTCCCCGCTTTCAGATGCTGCTTGAGCAGTTCCTGTTGCTGATCGAGTCTTTCATAGGCGGCAATCGTCGGATTGATCTTGGCCAACAGAGCCTGAAGGCCTTCGGCTTGAACGCCAGTCGCCGCCGCAGCTCTCTTCGTCGCCTCTGTTTGCTGATCGAGACTCGGGGTTAGCGTGTTCAGATTTCGCTGGATGGCAGCAAAATCAGTTGTTGAAGCGCGCGCGGCGTCCATCGCCGCGGAGTTGCTGTTTACGCTGGTAGTCAGGCTTTGGTAGTACTCGCTCGAATCGAGCGATGCCTTGGCCATGGCCGTCAGACGCTTGATTGCGTCGTCAGTGGATTCGGAGAGCTTGCCCTCTGCTGTGGCCAGGCCGGCGGTTGCGGTGGCCGCTTTGTCGAAGCCAGCAGCAACGCCTTCAGCGGCTTTTTCAGCCTTGACGCCGGCCTGAGTCAGACGATCCAGATCCGTGGCGGCCTGGACGGCATCGCCCGAATTTACCTCGATGCCCAACTGCGCGATTGTGCCCGACATGAGTGCTCCATTACTTCGATTCGCTCATGACGAGCAGGGCTTCGGCCTCCATCACCTGAAGGTCAGGAAAAATCTCGGCGATTTGTTTTTTCTTGATGCCGAGGTAACCGGCTACGTCGCGAATGGACGAGTAGTCGAGCCCGGTGGCGCCGCACGCCCCTGTACGCCATTGCGTGGCCAGGGCATTGAAGAGGCAGAAGGCCGGCCAGTTGTCCGGCCAAACGTCCACATCCTCATCAAAGTCCGCAGGGGATAAGCCGAACAGTCTCATTTGGTCGGCCGGCGCGCCCGGCTCGTACAGAGAGCGCGCTGCGGCGATCAGTTTCCCAGGCGGGCCGAGGAAAACGCCTTTTGATAGGCGTCGACGATGGCATCACCGGCGCCGGCCGAGGTTTCGACCAGAGCGCGAATAGACTCAGGGCTCAACTTGTCGTCAAAGCCCCAGCCGGCCACCAACTGCGTGACCTGCTCCACCTGGCGCTCGATGTGGGAGTCGGTAATTTCAATCAGGGTGAGTTCGTCACCTTTGGCCTTGAAGCGCTCCTGATCTTCCTTGGCGCTCTCCTGCCAGCCCGCGAACAGCGCCGCCAGTTCCTTACGGTCGCGATACTTGAACTCGAACGGCACCTTGATCGTGGTGCCGCCGACGCGCGGGATATCCACGTCGGCTTTGAAGGTGGGATTCTGAGCAATCTTGAACTTGGCCATGGATTACGCCACCGCAGTCAGGTAACGGGTTGGTTCCGCCTGCAACGCCAAGTTGACGGTGCGGGTCAGCAGGTTGTTGCGCGAGACGGCAGGCTGTTTCGAGAACGAGGTGTAGGCCCCGTAGAGCAGCGTGTCGTTGCCCGGCAGGTTGAGACGCGCTGCCTGCACTTGCTTGCCCGCGTCGGCCGCCAGCAGCACCGCGTTGAACGGCTGAACCGGGTCGTCGGCAATGGTCAGCACCATGCTCGCTGCGGATTTATCTGTCGGGATCTGCTTGCCTTGGTCGTTCTCCAAAAACGCCACGTCCAGATAGTTCTGTTCACCACCGGAGAAGGCGAGATCACTGACCTGTGGGATTAGCACCCAGGTCAACACCTTCCTCATGGATCCGGAGCCGTTGCCAGCAGGGAAGACCTGCGTGTCCGTTGTGTCGATCGACTCGAGGGTGATCGCGGTTGCCGTCGCCGCCTTCACGCGCACCACCTTGTTATCCAGCTTGCTCCAGCCGGAACTGAGCAGGACGATATCGCCAGCAGCCAGGGTGCCGCCGACAACGGTTGCCACCGCCTCGGATGCATTGGAGATGGCAGTGAACGCCAGCGCAGCGGCATAAGTCGCGGCGTGCTGGAAGGTGCCGCCGTTGGGGATTTTGTAGCCCATGGGGTTTTCCTCTTTTCAGAAATGACAAAACCCGCTCAATGGCGGGTTCTGGGTTTGCCCAATGGGCGGATTAGTTTGTGTCAGCGCGGTACATGAACGACACAGGTACGATGAACGTGGTGCCGTCGGGAATCCCGGGGCCCGGGTCGACCGGGGTCATGGTCACCACCGTCAGCACGCCTTTGGTGTTCCGCTCGTACAGCGGGAAAAGCGTGGCGATCTGGTCAGCCAGCGCACCGGCCGCGCCGCGATACTTGCCAGATGGCGTCACGATGCTGACCTGAAACACGCCGGTGTACAGCTTGTGGTCACCGCCAAGCGTGTTGCTTGCGGTGTCGCCCGGCAGCGTGAAGGCTCGCAGGTAGGTGACGCCATCGGCGGGCTCGTAAGCCTCGTTCTCGACGACAACCTTCAATGGGGTCGGCAAGGCTTTCGCCCAGGCGATCAGCTTGGCTTCGTAGATTGAAGCGATGATGTTATGGGACATTCTGAAGCCCTGTATAATTAACGCGTGCAGCTAGGGTCGCCCCCGAAAAACCGATTAATCACCGGCCTGCTGCACTCCCCAAGTGATTACTCTGTGATGGAGAGCAACATGGATGAAATCTGGAAAGCAATTCCCGACTTTGAAAAATATTACGAAGTCTCAAGCCTGGGCCGCGTCAGATCCCTAGATCGCAGGACGACCGATAGCATAGGCAGACCCTTTGTTCGCTACGGCAAACAGATCTACATGCGGACAGAAATCAAGGGCTACATAGCCGTGAGATTGTGCGTCGAGACCGTGCATAAAACCTACAAGGTCCATCGCTTGGTTGCGTATGCGTTTCTGCCTCCGCAACCATCCGCCGATCACCAGATAAACCATATCAACGGCGTCAAGGGTGATAACCGCGTGGAGAATTTAGAGTGGGTCAGCTGCTCGGAGAATGTGCTGCACGCTTTTGCCACCGGGCTTTGCTCATCTCGTAAAGGGTCAGCAAATTCGCGATCTATCCTTAGGGACGATGATGTGCGCACCATTCGCCAGCTCAGCTCCGGCGGCATGACGTGCGCTGCGATATCTCGAAAGTACATTGTCAGCGAGGCCACGATACGGAACATCCTCAAGCGTCGAGCATGGACTCACGTTGCCTAGACTTTATTCGCTGCAATTGCTTCATCAACTATTTGCTGAAATCTCGCAAGCGTCACGCGGATCATTCCGGATGGCGCTTGTTTGCTATGGCCATATTCCAGGGCGATGCCATACGGCAGGTTGTTCACCAGGTACGCCGTCTGGCCGATGGTCAACGACTGCACCTGCGCCCTCAGCACCGCCATCGAGACATTGCCCGATGGGTCGATCTGATCGAGCACGCCGTCGGCAGGGGTATCAATAGAGAACTGCCAGTTCCCGCGGAACCGCCCGCCGACGTAGTCCTTGCCCGCGACCAGGCCGTTCACGTTGTAGTTCTGATCGCGCTCGGTCTTGGTCAGAGGCTTGGCATACTTCACGCCGCGCTTCAGCTTGCCCGACCTGTTGAAGTTGCTGTCGGTCAGGTTGATGACCGTATTGCGTACAGCCACCTTAAAGTCGTAATCATCTGCCGCCGCGGTGTTGGCCTGTCGATGCGCGACGTTGGCCGCCCAGATCTCGGGGTTGCCCACCGGCGACATGCGGATAACGCTGCTGCCGATTTCGATCACAATTTCACGGAAGGTGGCGTCGAGCCCGGCCTGCGCCTGCTCGGCAAACTGGCGGATGTTCTCGGCGAAGCTGCCGTTGAGGCCTGAGTATTTGCTCATGACCGCACCTGCAATTCGTAAAGAATCGGCGTGCCGGCCGGGTTGATCTCTTTCAGCGGCGGGACGATTGACCAGGTGCGACCCTGAACGATGACCTTGTTCAGCAGGTCTGGCACCCATAACAGTCCCTGGGCGGCGATCTTCAGCTTCTTGTCGCCCTGCTTGATGAGGCTGTTGTTCTGGAATTCTTGGCCGGTGAAGTCGATCAGCATGCCTTGGGCGGTCTGCTCGGTGACGGTGTCGGGACCGGCAGTTCCGGTATCAGGGTCGTACTCGCCGGCGGTGGTCGCCCGAATAGTCACGGGTTGGCCGAACTCTGTGATCATCTCCAGAGCCATCACGGCCATTTCGTCGTAGAAGGTGGCCATGGTTGCTCCATATCACTTATGCGCGGACGGCGAACAAGCCCCGCTTTTGTAGGTAGTCAGCGAACTGCGTAGCGCTCGGCCGATCCGGCGCCGCCGGCAACAGTCGGCCGCTGGTGTTGGCGATTGTCGCGTACTCGCGAGTGACCGCACCTTCGACACGCTCCAGCGTCACAGCGCCTTTGCGCTTGTCGATAGGGTCGATGTCGTCGGTGTGAATCTCGGCGGCCAAAGCCATCTGGCCGTACTGGATGCGCGCCGGCAGGTAGTTGTCGGGTTTTATCTGCTGATCCAGCTCAACCCCTCGGCGCGGCCAGGCAAGCGCCTGATCGCTATCCGTCTTACGCCCCTTCCAGGTCTTGCCATCCATCGCCAAGGCGGCCCGGCGCAGCAACGCTTCTTGCGCAGGCACTTCTGCGGGAATGACCACGCCGAACTTACCGGCGTACATGACCAGGTCCGCAGCACTCGCGTAGCTTTCGGCGTCTGGCTTGCCGGTGCCGTCCTCGATGATGAGTGTCATGGATCGACTCGCTGGAATGAGCGTTGAATGATTGGGCGCCAGAGTGACCGGCACCCGCAGTATTACGCCTTGGGCATCTCGGCGACGAGCCTTTCCAAGGATTCTTTCGAAGCGTTCGCCCGGTACGTCACACCGGCCGCTTCGAGCTTGGCCTTCAGGGCTTCGACTTCTTGCACTTCGCCAGCCTTCAGCGATTCGATCTCGCCACGCAGTTTTTCGTTTTCACTGGCGAGAGAATCGCGACTGGTGGCCAACTCATCCACTTTGGTGCGGATGTGATCCAGGGCGTGGTAGAGACGGATCGCCAGTTCGCCGCATTCTGGCTTTTCGATCTCCCCTGCATCGAGGCCATCAATGACGCCGCGGACCATGTCGCTCTCGATACGAAGCTTTCCGACCAGGTCTTCCAGCTCGCTTTGATCGCCGCCCGCCACAATCACAGCCGGCTGCGAAGCCACTTCTTTCAAAGTAACTTCGGGGACTTTGTCCGCTTCACCTTCCCGGCTCTCGGTCACGTTCGCGTCGATGATGATCAAGCCCGCTTTATTGGCGATCGCCTTCACGTCATCTTCGTAGCGGTGGAACGGGCCCGGCAGATACCAGATGTTATCGGTCATCACTGTCACTCCGCTGCGCCAGGGCATTATGCCCCGGAGCAGCCTTCAGGTGGTTACTTGGCGGCGTCGCCGATCAATGCAACACCGGCGGTGTCCTTGATGCTGGCTGCGGTTTTGTCCCAGTTGGTGCCCGTGGCGAGCGCGGCACTGGTAGGCGACTTGCCGCCGTTCGCGGTATCCCAGGTGTAGCCCTTCAAACCAACGCTGAAGGTGTAATCCACCTGAATGGTCGTCTCGATACGCTCCTTGCCGTTGGTGGTCTGAACGTTCGAAATGATGTCGCGGCCATCACGAACCTGAGCGGCGCCCGGCACCAAGCCAAGGATGATTTCCTTGTTCGGAGTGCCGGTTTGCGCCAGTGCCGGGGAGTCGGTGACAACCGACACCTTGCCGAGAATGTCGACCACGCGGACGTTGCCCGCCACGAACAGGTTGGTCGGGTTGGCAATCGCCTGGCCGACCAGCTTGTGGTAGGTGCTGCCCTGCATGATCTGGGCGACGATGCTCTGGCTGGCATCGCCGAACTTCGCGTGCGCCAGGTTCAAGGCGGCCTGAGTGATGCCTGCTGTTGCCGACACGTCGTTCACCGCGGCTGCCTGGGCAGTGATTGCGGCGACCAGAGCGGCGATGGCAGTGTTGAGCTGGTCCTTCAGCAAGACTTCGGCAAAGGCGCGCGATGCAACCTCGATGCCTTGAATGGTTGGGCGCTCAAGCCACGTCATTTGCGACGGCTCGTAGCGAACTGGGCCGAAGCCGCCAGCCACTTTCACCGAGGCGTTCTGCAGCTCGGTCAGGTCGGTCGCGGCGACGGTGTTGTTTGCACCGTAACGGTTGACCCGACGCTGAGCCGCGCCCAAGTTCTGGAAGAAGGACTCCAGAAGGAAATCACCGGTGAAGCCGTCCGGGGACAACAGGATCGCGCCATTGCTGGCGATGTTGAACGCTTCCAGCATCTGGTCCAGCGTCTCGAGAGTCGCCGGCATGATGTACTGGTTGAAGACCTGCATTTGAGACAGGGACATGGATCAATTCCTTACTTGAGTGGGAGGTCGGAGAACCGGCCCGCGATTGCGGCCTGTCGTTCTTCCTTGGTGCCGCCGATCTTGCCTTTTGCGGCCCCGCCGCCATTCCCAGCACCGCTGGCCCCGCCACCCGATGCCTTGCTACCCGCGATCAATGGCGCGAACGCCACGTCGTTTGCGAATTCTGCTTTCAGCTCGTCCAGCGTTGCCGCCGAGAGCTTGCCCTGCTGGTCGAGAACGACCACAACAGGCTTCCCGTCGCGCTGCTCGACGCTCAAACGGCGTTCGATATGCGGCAACAGGGCTTTGGCGCTGCCTGGGATTGCCAGGGCGGACGCGATATCAGTCGCGGTACGGCCGACGGTCAGATCCCGGATCTGAGTGCTCAGCGTTCCACGCTCCTGTTCCAACATGCCGTTCAGCTCAGCTTCGCGGCGGTTGAATTTTTCCGACCAGGACTTTTCGAGTTCTTCCACGTTTCCCGACTTGCGAGCGAGCTCTTCACGCTCAAGGCGTGCTGCCTCTTCGGTTTCCCGCGCCTTCTTCTCAGCGGCTTTTTTCTCGCCGAGCAGTTCATCGACCTTTGCCTTCAGGCCGGAAACGTCTTCTGGTTGAGGCAGGCCTTCAATACCGAGGACAAACTTTCCTTCCTTCTCGGTGTAGAGCGATTTAACGGAATCATCGAGACCGTCCAGAGTGTCCAGCTGATATTTCAAACCCATTTGCTTGTCTCCCAGAGACGATTTGCAGGCCCTGCCCGCAGATATGAAAAAGCCCCGTCATTGACGAGGCTTGTGTGAATCGTTGTCGCTTATTCGATCCGCTGACCAGAGATGACCTCGCCGAGCGAAAGCCCGTGGCGGCTTCGGCGAGACTCGATACCCGCCGCAGCATCCTTGGCAACCATCGCGTCAGCTACGTTGTCAGCCTGCTGAGCATTGCCGAATTCACCGACGGTGATAGACGAGGCGCCGCACCCGCCACCAGCGCTTGGCGTTTCTTGCGTGTAGCAAGTGACTATGTATCGGGTCACAGGGCGAACTTGGTATTCAGTACTCATAGAGCCTCCGGCCTGCGCACAGGCTGATTTGTGGGTGTTATTTGATGCCCGCCCGTTCGAACGCCAACGGCTCAAGAGCCTTCATCTGCACAAGGGTGAGGGGTGAAAAGTTGCGATCAAGCTGCAGCTCCGAGAATCGCTCGATGCTCAGGCCACCTTCGCGAAACAGCTTGGCGCGAACTGGGCCGATGGCCTTGTCCTGAAACGCTGCCGGCTGCTGCTTGAGCCAGTCGTAATAGCTGAGGTCTGCCCTCACCTGCTGGGCGCCACCGTCACCGATGGATGCCCGCGTGGCGTCCTTGGCGAACAGAGCGCTGAAGCGGGTAACAGCAACGACCGTCGAGCGACAGTTGATGTGGATCGGCGGCCGAGGCCCCTCGGTCAGCTTGAAGCGTTGCTTGTCGAGCGACCGACATTGACTGGTCGTTTTCGTATCCAGCGTGCTGACCCATTCCACCGCCTGCACGACGTCGGCGTTCTCTTTCAGCGTCTCCATGCGTGCCTGGGTAGCGACGTGCTGCACTGCTGTCCGAACGACCGAGCCGGCATTCCGGTTGGTCGTGGCCAGAATCCCGTCGTTGTACTGGAGCGCCTTGGTCCCGCGAATGTTCTTGATGATCTGGAAGTTGGTTTGGCCTTCGAAGAAGCCCTGCCTGATCGCGCCTGTGAGGCGTTGACGCTCAGTAGAGGTGAAGCCATCAATGAACGACTTGAGCAGCTTACCGCCGTCCGCACCGCGCACGCTGAGCGGGTTGCCGAGGATCGCTGCCCGGATCGCAGCAGCGCCAGGCACTGCCGCATCAAATGAAACGCCCACCGGTGCCGCCCGGGTCAGGCTGGCCGCCTCGAACTCAGCTTCGTAGTTGGCGATGTCGATCAGGTCGAGGTTCAGCTTCTCGCTGTAACGGTCGAATATGCCCAGCAGCAGGCTGTCAACCTCACTCAGCAGCCGCTCCAGCCGAGCGACGGTGTAATCCGTCAGGTCAGCCCGGGTCAGCCGCTCACGAATCGAGCGGTCGATCTCCTTGAGGAATGGCCCGAACTTGGCGACCTCCCCCGACTTCAGCTGCGCGAGGAAGACAGCGTGCCGGATCGTGGCGTCAAGGATTGCTTGGTTTGCCGCCATTCGGGATTACCTCGGTGTCATCTAGAGCAGGTCCTGGGCTTTCTGTTTCCAGCTCGTCGCGGATCTGGTCGTCGGTCTTCTCGGGATCAATCACCCCGCGATCGCGCAAGTACTGCCAGAAGTCAGACGACGGCAACTTGCCGCCCTGCACCGCATTGAACAGTCCGGTCAGGATCGTTGCGTCGAGAGTGATCTGGCTGAAGTCCTGATTGAGCTTGTAGAGGGTCTCGCCCTTGGCATTCACAAACTCAGCCATCCAGACCAGACATTGGCTATAGGCCTCGCTGACGTTACTCACCACCAGGGAGAGAACGCTGTGTTCGGCGGCGCTGTCGTTGTCAGCCTGGGTTGCGGTCTTCACCGCGCTGCCGCGCTCGATCAGTCGGGCACCGAGCGACACCATGTCTTCTTTCTTGGCGTCCATGGCCTCTTTGGCAAGCGCATTGGGCTGCGCCTGCATCATCCCGCAGGCGCCACCCTGAGGAAGCAACCACGGCGCGCGCGATCCGAGGAAGATGCCTTGCTCTTCCAAATGGTCGCGCCATTGATCACTGAGACCGGACATCCACGGCTGAGGCTGGCCCACCAGGTAAGCGGCCTCTTCGTAATCCGCGCTGTTGCGGTAATGCCCGATGTTGATTTCAGCCATGTCGTACAACGGCGAGTCATCAACGCTGGTGTCGTTGTTCTCGCTGCCCAGGAACTGAAATGGGATCACCTTCCACGGCTGGCCTAGGCCGTTCAGCGGAGCGAAAGGCGCGACTGTCATTTCCGTCTTGCTTGATCCTTCCTCCCAAACCTCTTGGGTGTAGACGCCAGCGGCATCGAGGCGCAGCACGCGATATTGCACGACCTGCTCACTGCCGAAGCCATCGTCGGTATCAACGTCGACCGTCTCGCGCAGCACAACCAGGCTCAGCAGATGTTGGCCGCCGGCCTGTCGTGTTTTCCAGTTGATGATTGCCTCAGTAGGGTAGCTGGCGACATTTGCACGGGCGCGTCCCGCTTGCTCGTCCGCTTTGCTCACCGACCCAGGCTGCACAGCCGCGTAATCCACCAGCAACCCGTGGCGGCCTACTTCGAGCAGGTGCCCGATGACCGACTGCGACTGCTGGTAAACGCTTACGCCTTGCCCGTCGATATCCTTCGACACGTAGTCCAGCGCGCCCGGCACAGCCAGCGTCGGCCATGTGCGAAACACCGCACCCACCAAACTGTGTTTCGTGCGGCCGGTCGCGTTGTAGAACACGGCGCGCTTCTTGTAAGCGTCGTATCGGTCCTTGTTGTCCTGGCTGGTGTCCGAAGCATTCGGGCGAGGCAGATACTTGTCACCGGCTGCCTTGATGGTTTCCGAGCCCTTGCAGACGTCGCGCACCAAGCGCCAGCGGTTTTGAGCCGCCTTGTACTCGGGGCGGGTAAATGTGACGTCATTGGCCATTAGCGTGCAAACCCCATTTTGATTTTCGTGGCCGGCTTCCTTGCGCTCTTGGCGACAGCGAAGTACCGGAATCCGTCGGAGCCGTGAGACGTCCAGTCGTGAAGCGGTTTGTCTTTCCAGCAACCGCGCTTGTCGTCCCACTCCTTCCGATAGTTCTCGATACAGTTGATGCCCTGCTCGCACTTCGACTCATCGAACACGCAGAGGGGAAGAATTTCCCGGACCTGCTCGATGCCGTCGTTGATGCCGATTTTCGGTACCACCTGGAATGTCATGCTGTATTTCTGCCCGTCAATCTCGTAGCCCTCGCGGGCCAGCTCGCGGCGGGTCTTGGCGTCACTGCCGAACTCACGGTTGTCGATGTCGTGCGGCCCCCAGTGCTCGGAGTAGGTGTAACCCTTGTCCTTGAGCACTTTCATGTAATGCCGCAGGCCTTCGCCCGAGTTCTCGTAGTAGTCGATGACGTGAAACTCTTCACCGACCTGGCGCACGAACCAGATGGCCGTCGAGTCGCCGACGCCGATATCCCAGAAGGTCATCACCGGCAGGTGGCTGTTGTTCGGTATCACGCCGATACGCTGCTGGGCATAGAGCTTGGTCAGCTGCTGCGCGTAATAAGCGCCCTCAATCGACTGCTGGAAGGCTTCGACGGGGATCGACGGGTATTCCCGCTTCATGTCGTCGCCGAGTGTCTTCTCTTTGGCCGCGTACCAGGCGCGCTGGCCGCCGTTCGTGATGATTCCGTGCTTGGCGTGCAGTTCGTTGAAGTAGTCGGTCAGGCGCTGCGGGATGACCACGTCAGTCGGGTCAAGCCAGTAGGCCTTGTTCTTCCACCAAGAGAAGAAGAAAAACTTCCAGTCCAGCAAGCCCAGGGGCACGCCGGCCAGTTGCTGGCGTTCCGCGCTCTGCGAATAGTCGAAGAAGTAGCCCGCCCGGCCCTCCGCCGTCGATTCAATCGTGACGAAGCAATCGGTGGCGACAGCCTCGAAGGCGCCGGTGACGATCTCGCGGGCCTTGTGCGGAAACTTGGCGCAGATCTTCCCGAACTCGGATACGTGCAGGTAACGCAGCGTGCCGCCCCGGAAGGACGTGGACACATAGAGCGACCCGCCCTTGCTGAACACAAGCTCACCAGCAGCATCGTTAGAAGCAGGGTTGGCAGCGCGTATCTCAGCAGGCAGGTTGTCGTAGGCATACTTGACCTTCTCCCGGAACAGGCGCTTGGCATCGTTCAGGGTGTGAGCAATCAGCGCGCACTTGGCCGATTCGAACAGCGCCGCGTCCAGTTGGATGATGCAGCACTCAGTGGTGAAGCCGAGCTGCCGAGCCTTCAGGATGATGTTGCGCGTATGCATCCCATCGAAGTACTCGATCTGCTCGTCCGTCATCCGGAAGCGGACCTTCTTGCCCTGCTTGTCCGTGATGAAGTAGAGATTGTTCAGCCTCCAACGCTTATCCCGGAGCAGCTTCAAGTGCTCGGGCTTCATGTCAGGCTTCCTTCGATAGATCGTCCATCAGTGCAGCCAGGTCGCTGACTGTCTTGTCGCCGGTCTCGGTGTCGAGGTTGTAAGCCTGTCGCTCACCCTTGATGACTTTGAGCTGGGCATCGACTCCAGCGTTCAGGGAGCGGGCAAAGTCGCCGGCGTTGTCAGCGTTCACATCCATATCGGATAAGGCATCACAAAGCTTGTTCGCAATACCGCGCCACTGAGCAAGATCAATCCGATGCGACAACACCAAGTCAGCACGAATGTCTGACTCAGCTTCAACAATTTCCGCATCAGTGCGGTGCGTACTTTCCGTGCGTACTTTTGTGCGTACCAGTTTCTCTTTGGTCGCAGCCTGAACCTTTCCGGTCAGATCCCGCTTCCAGTCTTCCTTGCTTGCTCGCTTTCGAATCGCACCCTCAGTGAGGCCATGTTTCTCTGCAAGCGCTCTGACTGACGGGGAGCCCGAGCGGTACGAGGCCTCTATAGATTCCCAGTCAATGGACTTTCTCGTCGCCATTGCTGATTTTCCTTTCAATAAAACTCATCACTGAATCGCGATGAACATCTTCGGCACCCATTGGTACGGCGATAACACCGGCTGAGCGGCATGCATCCATCACGAGCAACTCTTCCTCTGGTCTACCCCACGAAGAGAAGACCAGAGCCTTACGTATTTTCGGCACCCCAGCGTTCGCCATGCCAATCTGGATTGCGTAGGCGATGCATTGCCCCAAGCCTGAAAGGACATGCTGCTTCCCCTTCGCGCCATCCTTCAGCTCGCATACAGTGAGCGAGCCATCCGCGTGGATCAGCAGGTAATCCACCCGGCCCCGCGGAACTGGGAACTCGGCTTCGGCCCGGATGATCTCGGGTACAACACCATCAAACATCCTGATGTGCGGTTTATCGGCCGCAAGCAGACCTCGAACCACTCCAGAGAGGAATGCCTCTCCTTTTAGGTGAAGGTGGTGATAGATGACTCCTGGCAGCCCCGCCAAGCTGCAGGCTTCACGGATCGCCTCCCAGTCGGGTTGCTTGGTTGTCATGGGGAATCCTTAGTCTTGGCTGTCCAGCAGCACATCAATCAGCTTCTGCTCACCCAGACGCATGGCACCCAAGCATTGCAGGTCGTCGCACTTAGGCCCTAACCCGAACACAGTAACCTCGCCTTTTGGGCCGATCAGGGTTAAGGCGCCAACAGTACATTCCGGATGCTCGCCGGCATCGAGATCATCAGCAATCTTGCGAAGGGTCTTAGCGGCGTCGCGCCAGTCCTCCCGCTTGAACTCAACGACCTTCACGCTCATATGGTCACTCGCTCTATCCACTCTGCAATGATTCGGCGAACCACAGGCTCGGTCAGGGTGCTTGAAGGCTTGTCGCCCGAGACAACCTCGTGCACAAGGGCCAGAGGGATCACATGTACGCCGTCTTCAGCCTCCACCGTCAGGTGAGGTCTGTGAGCAGCCAGGTCGTGAATCTCTGCGGCCATTCAGCTCACCATGATGCTGGTCTGCACCTGGGCGTGCCCGTGCAGGAGTGATACGACCAAGCCCTGAGGAAGGCCGGCAGCCTTGGCAGCGTCTACCGCCTTGGCGATGGCGCCATCCAGATCATTGACGGCCTTGTTGATGTCCGGGCTCATCGGCAGGACGTGGCGCAGGCGGGTGACGTTGGTCATGCGCCCTCCACAGGAACCATGGTGATCTCACCCCATACAGGGTGGAAGTCGATGTGCTCGCCATCCAAGCAAGTCGGCGGGTCATCACACACCACTGCTATTCCGGCCTTGGTGTCGGCGTACAGCACATAATTGACGCGCTCGCCGTCGATAAAAACCAGCCGCAACCCTCGCCCATCGTTTACCCAGTGGGCGTTATCGCCTGATTGGTCGCTCATTCGATAGCCTCGTAGTTGTCGGAAAAGTAGTCAGGGCGAACCGGCCAGCACTCGCCCTTATCTCCTTTCAGAATCCAGTGGCCGACAGGCGCAATCAACGGGCCTTCGAGGGTTTGGACAGTCAACCCGTTCTTCTGGACGCTATACGAATACTCGGTCCACTTATCTGCGGCAACGCTGCCTTTGATGTCAGGAGTACCGCCCATGAACTCGACGACCTCAAACAAGTTGCCGCCATTCCATTGGATGCCATCAATCACGGTCGGCTTTTTGCGAAATTTCATGATGTTCTCCAATGTCGCGACACAATTTGATGATTCGCGAAACGTGTCGCGGATTACTTGCTCTGACTGCGCTTGATCTGGGCGTCCACCTGGTCGGCGCACGTGTCGAGTAGTTTGATGGCCTGATCCTTCAGCTCCCACACGTCACCGTTGAGGCGAAGGTCGGCTTGGTCTTGATCTACCCGCTCGCAGGGGATCAGCTCAGGCGCTTCAATTCTTACGGCTTGAGTCTTTGTTACCACTGGCGGCTTTCCCGCGCAGGCCGTCAGGAAGAGGCTGAGCAGCCCAATCACGAACAGGCTTGCTGTTGCGCTTGAGATCTTCAAAGTCTTTCCTCGCCTTTTTGGCTTTGTCTTCGCTGGCCTTGATGCGTTTGGCCAGGTCGGCGGTGTACGCGGCATTGCGCACGGCCTCGGCGCGCAGCGTAGTGATGGTGGCCTGGCTCTCAACGTTGGCCTTGATGGCGTCGTCCTTGCTGCGGGTCTCGACAGCTACCTCACCGCGCAAGGCGACGACGCGGTACTGCTGAATTCCTACCAGTAAGAACGCCACCAAGGCGATGATGATTCCCGCTGCAATGGCCTTCATGCTGAATCCGCCTTGCGACCAAGAAAACGAGTCACCAGTTCACGGATGGCAGTCACGCCGAGGAACCCAATAGCCCCTCCAGCAGCAACCGATAGGCTGGGCGGCCAGGTCATCCACTCAATCACGCTGGACGCAACAAGGCTCAGCGATCCGCAGATCAGCGATTCGAACAGGATCCGACGCTTACTGGTTTCCTTCGCGTCGTACATGACTCGAAGCAACGATACGGTGATGGCCATGATTGCGCCCTGCCAGAGCGGATTGCTCAACGCCAGCCAGATCTTGGCCCAGGTGTCTGGCTTATCAGGCATGGTAGGCATCCGGGTTGCTCCCCTCGGGGAGATTGATAAATCCGGCTCCAACTGCACGCCCAGCTCGGAGCAATGGGTGTGGAGGGGCCGAAAACGAAAAAACCCGGCGCGAGGGCCGGGTTTGTGGAGCAAGTTGCCGTAGGCAAAATACTCAATATGGCAAAATGATGCCCTCAGCCGCACGGGAAGTCAAGATGCCTCTTTCATCTTGTAAATCGCCGCCCCGATTGGACTCAAAGCCATCCGATCCACGTCCTCACAGCAGTCGAAAGTGAGCCGGACCATGCACTCCCAATCACGATCCCAATTGAATGATTCCAGGCTAATTCCGTACTCGGCGAGCAACCAAGCACGGAACGCCTCGGGCTTGCTAATCGGGTCGTCATTTGATGACTGTCCACCCTGGTGCATGTAGCGATATCGGCGCATCACACCCTTGACCACGTATTCCAGTTTTTCGCGTTTCGCCGCGGTCATGCGCTTGGACTTCGAGACCACCATGCCGAAGATCATTTCCTCGGCCGCCTCGCGGATATCGTCGTCGCGATTGGCGGCATACATGTATTCGCCGAACAGGCGGACCTGCGGGTGGAGTCTGGCGATCGCCGACTGGATGTGACCTGCGAGCGCGCTGTGCATTGCGTGATTCGCCGTAGGGCCGCGCTCCGTGGATTGAACGACCACCCCGAGCTGGACGACGTCCGATGTTTGGCCGGGCGCCGGGTTGTAGGTGCAGTCGTGCCACGCTTGGCGTGCAGAGTTGATATTCATGCGGCCTCCCCCTTTTTCAGCTCTTTGGTCAGTGCCCGGTAATGCGCAGTCAGCGCCTTGAGCTCATCAATCGCGTACTTCTTCGGCGAGTGCGGCCCTTCGAGCCACTCCAGCTTCTCCGCTCCGATCTTCTCGATCAGCCGTGGGCGATACCCCAGAAGGTTCCCCGACTTGCCCATGTTGCAATTGCGATTGCACTGAAGATGTACGTTGAGGGGCTCAAAGCGAAGCTCAGGCGCTGCAGCAGTCGTCCTGTAGTGGCCCGCGCAGTACTGAACGTCTGCCGTCGTGCCGCAACTGATGCAGGGCTGACCGGCATCACGCGCCCTGATCCAGGCATTGAAAGCGGTCTGGGTGTCTTTGAGGTGATCCGCCCGAGTCTTCAGCTTCTCCTTGCGCACCTTGATCTCCCGGCGCCCGGCCAGGGCCAGGGACTTCTTCTCCTTTGCCTTCTGCACCTCGACGACGGCCAGCGCGCACTTTGGACTGCACACCGCCTGCCCAAGGCGCTGCGGGACGAATGAGTCCCTGCATGCTGGGTTCTTGCAGGTCTTGGGTTTGGGTTGCTTGGAGGCGAGCATTAGAACCCCTCCATCTGTTTGAGGTGTTCTTGGCGCTTCTCTTGCTCTTGCTTGTCCTGTATGTACCGGATCAGGCTGTCCAGGCGGCGCATTGTTCGGACCGATGGGCGGAATTCGGCTGCGCCGCCATACTGCGTCCCATACGAATAAAATGCGTTGCTGATCCAAACCTGCGCATCGCCAAGCGCTGCCGTGTGAGGACCGACATCAATTGACTCCCAATGCTTGTCGATCAGCCGGTTAAGCGCTGCGTCCCATTCCGGGCAGTACTTTTTGAGGTACAGCGCTCCGAAAAGCGTGGATGTCGCCCATCTCCAGTAAAAACTCTTCATACAGCCTCCTTGGCTTTCTGCTGCCCGAATTCAAAATTGCCTCGCAGAGGCATGAGGTATTTCTCAGCGATGCAGCAGCGCGGATGGTCAACGAGGGTTTTGCTGATGGTCAGTGAAACCAAGCCATCTGCCTCCACCACCCAGGCGTTTGCATCCCCACGGTTAAACCATGGGCCATGCGCGGAGAAAGAGTCGCAGCCAGGCCCAATGCCCTCAACCAGCTGCACACAGCGCCCGATCAGGGTTGGCACCAGCGGACATGACACGATCAGCGCCAAGTCGCCCGGCTTGAATTGGCTGTTCAATATCTGCCCCCCCATTTGTCCTGCTCGGTCCACTTCACGCCGTGCTCGGCGCCGAACGCCCCCATCAGCTCGAACAAATCGCTGAACCACTTCTGTGATTGCTTGCGGGTCGATACGCCCAGCACGACGTAGCCGCCGTCGATACCCGGCACGACGTCTTGCTTCTGGAGCGCGGAGCTGAAGACGTGCTTCCAGTCTTCATCCGAGAGCTTCTTGCCGTACCACTCGACCTGGCTGGATACGTCCTTGAGCATTGCCCACATTTTCCGGTTGCAGACGTCAGGGCGCTTCTCGTCCTTGATCACCACTACCTTCGGTTTGGTGAAGTCGGATGCGTGAAGGAAGCCCATCAGCCGGTTTACGTCGCGCTGGTCGCGGATTGCGAACTCGGTGCTCATGACTGGCCACCCGCATTGATCGGCGCCATCGGCGTGATTCCCGGGATCATGTTTGCGCGACGGATCAGGACGTTGGCGCGCTCATGAGGTATGCCACTGGCATCAGACTGGCCATTCATGTAACCGTGCATGTAGGCGACATTCCGGCGCTGGGGCGGCAGGCAATCCTTGCCGCGCATGTAGCCCTGAACCATTTCCCAATCAGCATCGGTGTAGCTCTCAGGTTTGGCGTAGCTCATGACTGCTCTCCCTTGCCCATGGCGGCGTCGAGAGCCACGTCAAGCTCTGAGGCTGAGGGATAGATCGTGTTGATCCTGCCCAGATCGGTCGTATAGCTGACGGTCCTCTTGAGCATCACGGAGGAGTTGCTCTTCAACCACTGATACCGATTAGAATTCTTGCGCAGCGCCTCAACCTCAGACCTCAACGCCGCGTTCTGCGCCTCATACGCCTCGTAGCCGGTCTTGAGGCCTGCGATTTCGGCCTTGAGATCGTCGCGCTCTGTTTCCACGCTCAATAGGTCGTTGGTTAATTGCTCGTTGATATCGCGCTCTGCATCAATCTCGACGGCAGACTGAGAGCGATCAACCCCGCGCATTTTTTCGAGCTCTCGACTGTAGTAGCCGGACAGTTTGTCCTTGCAGAGCGCGTAGTTGCGCAGAGCAAAGAACTGTCGCTTCAAAACCGCGTATTCCGTTGCCGGCACAGCGTTCAAGGATGCGGGCTGCTCGGCCACAGCCTTGTATTCCTCGATCTCGGCGATCAGGGCCATGAGTTGCGGCAGCGCATTCACAGCCGCAACAGCCAGCCATGAGTCGCGCTTGTAGCTAAAGCTAGCCCATGGCTCTTCCTTGGCCCATGGCTTGCCAATTTGGAACGGCTCGTTCGGGCAACACACTCCCCCCATGCTCTGCGCCGTTTCGGACCACTGCCCCGGCTTATGCTCGGCTTGCTCGATTGCTCGATTCAGCGCCTCGGCCAATGCCTTCAATTTTGAGTAATCGCTCATGCCGTCACCGCCACTGCAATCAGGAAGACGAAAAAGAAACCGATGGCGTAACCAGCCAGGATTGCGGGTAGGGTTGAATGGGATTGGTTGCTCATCAGAAACCCTCCTTGCCGCGCTGAGATTCCCACTCGAACGGAATGACGATCACCCCACCCTCCCGCAGACGGTCCACGCAACGCTCGCCCATCGCCGACGGAAGAGATTTTCCGTCCAGGTTCGAAATGATCACCGTGGGGCGCATCTGCTCGTAGCGACCGTTGATGATTGCGAACAGAGTCGTCAGCTCGAAGTCGCTCGGGTTTTCCTTGCTCACCCCGATCTCGTCCAGAACCAGCAGCGACGGCGCAATCAGCCCGGATAGGATCATCCCCTCGGTGCGCTCGGTGCCGCCGCCGTACGTTGACCTGATGTCGTGCAGGATTGAGCCGACAGTGCGGTACACGGCCGTGGCAGCCGTCTTGCGCATCAGCTCGTTGGCGATCGCGACAGCCAGGTGGGTTTTTCCGGTCCCCGGCTTGCCCAGCATCAGCAGGCAGCGGCCGGTTTCGGAGATCTCCGGAAACTTGTCCACGTACTTGCGGCAGATCCGCAGCGCCTCTTTCTGCTCGGGTGACTCGGCGCTGTAGCCATTGAGCGTCTTGTCGGTGAAGCGCTTTGGAATCAGTGCAGAACCCAGTTTGACGGAGAGCTCGTAGCGTTCGTGAATCTTGGCCCGCTCGGCCTCTTCTTCCTTCGCGATGCGCATGCACTCGGGGCAACCGGTCTTGAAGACCTTGCCGAAGATCACGTTCACGGTTTGCGAAAACTGGCCGTGGTCCTCGCAGACTCCGGTGGTCTTTTGCGGAGCCGGCGTAGCGCTTGGCATGGCGATTACGTTTTCAGATCGCATAGCTGCCATCCTCGCGAGTGATCAGGCCGGAGGTGTAGTCGCGTTCAGCGAATCCGGTGTGCCGGGATTGAGTTTCACGTTTCGGGAACTGGCGGACATTGCTCGCGCGGTGCTTGTCGTCCTTCACCCACTTGACCAGCAGGGATACCCATTTGGATTGGACTTGCAGGAAGCCGGTGCTTTCGTGGTGAGCAGTGAACGGGGCAACGGCTTCACGGGTGAACAGGTCAGCTGAGACACCGAAGTGGACGCAGTAGGTCTTCAGGAGGTTGTCGTCAGGCATCCACTCCAGGGTCATCTCGACAGGGGCCTTTGGGTCGACAGGTTCCGGAGCTGCTTCGAGATTAAATTCAGGCTGAGGGTTTTCGGCCGCGGTGTGAGAGTGGTGTTGTTCTTCTCTTCTCTTCTCTTCTTTAGGTAACGCGGAAGTAACGCTGGCAGCGTTACCTTTGGTCTTGTGGTTTGACACACGCTTTGCCGTCAAAGCCCTGTTTTTACCGGTCTTCCCATTGTGTCGCTCGAAGTGAGGAAGGGAAATAACGCCGTCTGCTTCGACCATCCAGCCCACCGATTTCATGTGCTCGCAGAAACCGGTAACGCCAACGGAACGGTCGAGCAACTTTTTGCTAACGCTCGGAGCGTTACCTTTTTCAGTTTGTTGATCGAACCAGGCCCACACGCGCATCAGCTTCCCGACTACCGCGTCCTGATCGATATCAGCGAGGTCCGCAATCTGGCAAACCTCAGGTTTGTCCATCGTCACGAGTTCGAATTTGATCCAGTCTCCGGCCATTACTTGCTGCCTTTGCCGATCAGGTCGGCTAGTTCGAGGAAGCGATCGACATACCAGTGAGGCTGCGTCTCGCGAGGGGATTGAGGGCTGGTGAGGTTTTTGCCGTAGGCCAAGCCCTTCTCGGTCACCGACCAGAAGTCGACCATTTCCTGCTTGGAGTTTTTCCGCTGGAGCTGCTTGAGGAAGCCATTGGCGGCCAGTGCGCGGTTGAAGCCCGGCGCGGTGCTGCTGATGGCGTTGTCTTTGATTAGTGCGGTGACGGCCTTTGTTGGCATGGATGAGCCGCCCACAGCATCTGGTGCTGCGTCCACGGCGTAGCCCGGCAAGAATTTGGCGTCGAGCCCGTTGTTGGCGGCGATCTGGTTCAGCATCATCACTTGGCTGGATGGCGCGGGCTTCAGCAGACGCGTGAAGCATTCGAGGATGGCAAGCTCGCCGACAACCTTGGTCCCGTTGAGCATGACCTGCTCGCGGGCGCCCTGCTGATGCTCCAGCTCTCGCCAGCGGCGAATCACCTTCATGCGCATCGGGGCGCTGTAGCCGGTGAGCAGGCAGTCGGTGTGTTCACGGTCGAGCATGTACTCGACCTGCTCGCGGTTTTGGCCGTCCAGATAGATGTGCTCAAAACTGAGCACATCTAATTTCAGCTCTTTCAGCATTGCCGCGATGTCCCGCTTCACGTTGTTGTGACGCTTACCGGTGACGTTGGCGATCTCGCGAGAAGACATAACGGTACGCGACACGTTTTCAGAATTCGAAAAACGTGTCGCGACATTGACTGGGGTATTGACGAGAGAAGATTGTGTATTCATTATTGCCTCGTTGATGTAGCAATGAACCGGGCCGTGAACCCGGTTTTTTTGTGCCCGCGATTTAGTGAATCTTCGAAGCGACCAGCGCCGCGCGGTCAGCCATTGCAACCGCATGGGCGGCAAGCGAACGGCAGAATGATTCGAAGGACTCGGCATAGACCTTGTCTTTGTGATCAAACACACCGTCCGCAAAAACCTTCCCGCCCAAGCCGGCGACATGACCAAAGCTGGTGGAGATGCCAGCGAACACCTGTAGTGCGTCGTCGATGTTCGAACCGATCTGTTTAACGGCCAGCAGGCCGTAACGACTCGACAGCTCAATAAGCGCGCGGTCGCGCCAAGGCTGATCGAGCGCGGCAACCCACGACTCTTCAATCCACGAAGGGATTTCAATACGATCGCCGCTGTCATCAAGCCAGCGCTCGACGCGCTTGCTCCACGCCTTGTAGGCGCGGCCGTAAGCCTGCATGTCTGCGGTTTTGGTCATACCTTGCAGATCTGGAAAGCCCTTTTCCTTGCAGCGTTCCGGAGCACGGTCAAAAAGCTGGTGATTGAGCTGCTCCGCGAAGCCGTCCTGGCTCATGCTCGTACGAGCGATCATGTCGCGCGCAATGGCGACCAAGACCGCATCGCGTGTTTCGTGTCGCAAGTTCGACGTTTCCATGAGGCTCTCTCGTTCGTATTCTGGGTTCATGCCAATTCGCTACTACTGATCAAGGACGCATCCATGACCGACTCTTCTTCCAGTCCCGAAACAGGGACCAGCTCGCCTTCCCTTCCGTCTCTGCGGTCCCTAATAAGGGCCGAGAATCATCGTGTTGAAGGGAAGGCAACCACGTTGCTGTGGGTCGTCTCGTTGTCGCTGATCGCTTTCTTGAGTCCCGGCATGGCCAGGCGCAAAAGCTCGGATGCCAGGGCGTCCGGGGTGATGCCGATCTCCAGCGCCCATCGCGCCAGTTCTTCTGTTGCGGTCTTCCTGAGCTCTACTTCTGCACCGGGCATAAATCCCCCTCCTATGCCTGTTCAGGCTTGTCGCTTTTCCAGCTCAAACGGCAACTCGCCTAGCGTTCGCCTGACCTCAAGCGCCGCCTCGATGATTTCCCGGCTGAGCACGCTATGTTGCAGCTTCATGTCGCGAGCAACGTCCTTGAGCTCCTGAAAGACTTCGTCATCGAGGCGCACCTTCACCTGGTGTTCATGTCGGTGCGCTTTGTCGTCGTAGGCCATAGGTTCACTTCCGGGGTGGGCGTGATTGGGCTGGGTTAGGCGGCGGATTTCTTTGGGTGAGCTTCCACAAGCAACCAAGACGGTTCGAATGGCTTTCCATTGGCGGCGGCCAAAGCAGCAATCCGCTCGGCGTAGCGGGTCTCGCCGGTGTATTCCGTGCGCGGCAGACAGTCGGCGGTCAGCCATTTGTAAACAGCCCGAGGAGACTTCCCGCAGGCCAGCGCAACCACCGGCACGCCACCAGCGTCATCTATCGATTTCTTGAGCGGCCGCATAAGGCCTCCGGGTCAATTATGAACTTACAGTACATATTATGTCGGAACTGAAAGTACATGCAAGTGCGTGCGACATTGAACCTATGGTTCATATAGAAGATTTACGCGCAGGATTTGTCGCCCGCTTAAAGCAGTCGCTGTCTACTCAAGGCATCGATCAGTGGGGGGCGGGCGTTCGCTTGGCGAAAATAGCCAGCGTCACCCCAAAAGCATCCAGCAAATGGCTGAATGGCGAGTCGCTACCGGGGCCGGCAAAAATGCGAGCAATTGCTGATGCCCTCAATGTGAAAATTGAGTGGCTTCAGCATGGTAGTGGTGAAGGCCCTTCGGGCGCCGGTGCATTGCCGGAAGAAAAAACGGCGGACAAATCAGTGACATCGTCCGCAGACATCGTCCGAAACATGCTCGCGAAACACGGCAAAAATCTTTCTGATGAGGCCAAGCAAAAAATTGCGGAAGCCATTCAGGAAACAGTTTCTAAGGTGGGCGCGAGCAACGTCATCAACGTTGACTTCTCCCGTCCTGGCCAAGTCGGTGATGAGGTATGGATTGCGCATTACGACGTTCGCGCGGCGATGGGTGGCGGGCAGATCCCGCACGAATACCCCGAAATGCTTCAAGATATTCGTGTCAGCCCCAAGCATCTGCGCGAGATGGGGGTCGCGTTCAAAGAGCACTTCCATCTCAAGATGATCACTGGGTGGGGGCAATCGATGGCACCGACGATCAAGGATCGAGACCCTCTACTTGTCGACATCACGATCAGGGAGTTCACTGGGGACGGTATCTATCTGTTCTCCCACGACGAAATGCTGTACGTGAAGCGCCTTCAAAAGAAAGGCAAGGATCGATTCAAGATGATCTCGGACAACAAGCACCACGACCCTGAGGATATTCGTGTAGACGATACCTACATCCTGGCTCGGGTGCTTTACGTGTGGAACGGACAGCCGGTGTAACCCATGCCCCTCACCAAACCCAGCGAAGACCTGCGCCGCGACTTGAAAGAGGTAGCGGCCCTGCTTAAGTGGTCAGGCGTAGATCTGATGAAGATGGCCATACGGCTATCTGAGGTAGGGCTCGAGGATGATGCGCGAAAGCTGCTCACGATCATCGATGGGTTTCCGGATGCAGAGGACAGGCTGGCGGGGTATGCGGAAGATGTGAAGGTGGGAAGGATTGTGCGGGGCAAAGCAGATGAGGAGACTTCGGACGTCAATTGTCGTCCGGGTCAAAATTCATCTTGAGTTGTACTTTCGGGGTTGCACTACGGTGCTCCATGATCTTCAGCACTTCATATTCGGCTCTCAGTCCATCCTTGGTGATTCTCTGAGTACGGCGGACGCTTGCTCGGATGATGTCATCCTTGGCGAACTGCTCTAAATTGAGATGGACTCGCTTTAAAAACTCTGAATCCAGGACGGTGGCGTAAAAAATATTTCCCCCACCCTCTGTAAATCGCCACTTGTTGTCATCTTGGAAGGCCAGATTCAATACCTGCAGGTTGGCGATGTACGTATCTTCTCCCAGTGTTTCATCCTGCGGCGCTGGCGTCTTGAAGTAGTAGGATTCGCTTCGCTCCACATGCATGATCACCTGGTCGCCCTCGACGGTGGACACAGAAGTGATGCCCTCTCTCTCCAGTGGCTCAGTGATTACACCCTCTAATGCCTTCCGCAATTTGTAGTCCTGAACCAGCTTTAGTACCCGCTCTTCTGTATCCATGTGCTCGTCGCCTACAAAGAGGCGGACAACACCGCTTTCCAGCGGCTCAATGCGCGTTACGCCTCGCCCGCGAAGCCATTTAATGACCTGTATGACGCCCTTACAGCTGTCGCGCACAGAAAATCCGAGAAGGGTACATATGGTGGCAATACTTACGACGGATTGCCCGCTGGTAAGATCGAGTACCTTCTGCCAAAGGCTTTGAGCCAGCTCCATGTCAATCCCAAAGGAGCCGGCTTTAAAGGACGCATGAACATCCACAGACACCTTCACCTGCTCGCCATTCAGGATCATATTCGCCCGCTCTACTAGGTCGCCCATCGCAAGCAGAGCTGGTGCAAGCGCACGAACGTCCATCCGGTGCTCGTCGAGTGCCGGGCCGTCGTAAACAAGGTGGAATCTAGAATGCTGGGCCATGAATTCGGTCATCCCTGGTGTCCTTACCAATAATTTGCTTTAAGTTATGACTATGATCGTCGAAAGGCGAGTCATTCGTCCAATTGAAAGCCTTGATGTACGGACAATCACTGAACAGCCCGGCCCAGCGCCGGGTTTCTTGTTTCTGTCGTTCCCTACCCCGCGCCGCCCATGCACTCCGCCGTGCTGGCAAGCGACGTCCCCGCCTGCTGGACCAGCCTTCGCCACTCGTCACTTGTGATGAGGTCGGCATGCTCCATCGCATCCGCCCGCCTCAGCAATCCGAAGTACTTTTCCTCTGCGTCTATTTGGAATTCAGCCAGGATGAATAGCTTTCGCCAGGCTGTCATGGCCAGTGTTCGCTGTGCCTCTCGCATTGGAGCCCCTAGTGTTCGTCTATGGGAGTAGAGGTCAGGTTACAGCGAGCGCTCACCATGATGGCACTTTGGGCGACCAGTGGTGGCTGTACGCCACGAATGGTAGAGTGCTGGCTCAATTACGGGAGCGGTTGGCAATGGAAGAAAAGGCATGTCCTTATTGCGCAGAAACGATCAAGGCAGAGGCAATTCGGTGCAGGCACTGCCAGGCCGACCTAACAACGGCGACCTCGCCCCAGGCTGCAAAGCCTGTATCGTTGGGCAAGATACTGCTGTGGATAGTGCTGACCCCGGTCATCGCATTTGGCGCCCTGATGATATTTGGAGCGATGTCCGACAGATCTTCTCTGCAATCTGGAGGCTCATCGTCGTCATCGCCACTGACACCAAGAGCCGATCAGCAAGTCTGGCTGGACTCGTCAGCTATTGCCTGCATGACCGGAAGTGACCTCGATAGGGCTCTTGACCACTACGCCAGAGCGGAATACACGGCCTGGGCTGAGATCACTGGGTCCAGATACTGTTTCCATCAGAGCAATGTCAGCTCTGACATATCATGGACAGTAATGCAGGTCCGTGGCGACCACATGCAAATCGGCCTAAAGCTCGCCTCGGAATATAGTAAAAACCCAGATCTCGGGAAGCTCAACTATTGGACGCTGACTAAGTGGGCCATTTTTTCCAAGCCTCCAAGCGCTTCAGGCGATCCGGCAAAACCATCGGCCAAATCTCTCACCCTGAAGATTGGAAGCAAATCCAAGCCTGCTACATTCGCGGCGCCCATCCGCACTACCGCCGACCCATCGGCCGCCATAAAACGCGGAGTCAAGATCGGCGCTGTAGTTCAGGTCTACCAGTTGGACGCTGGAATGGTCCGAATATCTAAAGACGGCCAGCCTCCGGAGTGGATAGTCCCGGAGATGCTTGACTGGTAACAGCTACATAGAAAGCAAGCCCGCCAAGTGCGGGCTTTTTCATGCCCATCAGAACGGCGCCGGTTCCTCTTCTGGCTCAAACTCAACCTCTCCCCTTCCCGCCGTCTCCACTTCCTGCTGCTCCCATCTCACGGTCACGCTGCCGTCGTCATTGAGCGTCAATTCAAGCTCGTCAGTTTCGGCTATCACGCTAAGTACCTCTTCCCACTCCCGATCCCCGTCCGTGTCCAGGCGATGAATCGTCACCTCCCGCCGCTCCTGGGCGATCGGGTGATTGATCATCGATGAGACGCGCAGCCCCAGGCGCGCCATGCCGCTCATTTCCTGCCGTGCTGCCGGTGCCGCCTGCTTCTTCGCCATGAAATACTCTCCCGATTAAATGCTGTACATATATCCAGTACTCGAAAGCGAATATAGCGAACCTTTGGTTCGTCGTAAATCCCCTTCAGAGCGGCGCTGTAGGGACTCGAAAATGAACCAACAAAAATTATGTACTTTTGGTACTTGACTCAATGTGAACCAGTAGTTCATATTTGCCTCCATCGAGTCACCCAACAGGGACTTCGCCAGGGCCTCGGCTCTCGCTCTTTAACAACTTGATGGACGCCGAGCTGGCCGATGCATAGCCAGCGGACGTACCGCGCAACGGTACGCAGCGATTCGACCTCATGTCGGCGCTGGGCATAGGAGACCTCATTCGGAGGGCGTAGCTGGAGAAGCTGCGTGGTGGTGAGTAAGCGTTTGGCCTTGGGACCTTGATCCCGTGTCGCGCTGAAAGACATCAACGGGAAAGCGACCGTTGGCCTATGCAAGGAATAGAGATTACCTGCCCGTTACCAGCGGGCAGGATGCTCTCCAGGTGGCCCTACTTCAGGACCACGCGGAAAGCAGGAGAGTGAAGATGGCAAAAATTGAAGGGCTGACTATCGAAGTGATTCCAAAACCTGGCACCGAAGAGTTCGACCAGTTGGCCAAGCAGTTCGCCGAATCTGCTTACCGGCACTTTGTAGAGTTGTGGCGACAAGGTGCTGAGCAGGACCCCGCCGCCACTTACCCGCAGTTCCTGGCCACTGAATCAAGCCGGAGTAAGGAAATGAACGAAGAACAGATTGAGCGGTTTCGCAAGATTGTTCAGGAGGTCTCGACGGATGAAAGCGTCACTTTTGATGAGGCTTTCGCCATCGCGTCGAATCACCTGGCCTACTGGGTCAGCGAAATGCCTAAAGGAAAGCCTTCCGCTGGTGGTGGATCAAGTCAGTCCTCGAAAAGCCAAGCCTGCCAATCTTGAGACTGGCACACGAAGACAGATGCGGCTCCTAGTACGGCTAGAGGATCGGCAATCGATTTCACCTTGTCTCTCAGCGCAGTGGTTCCGAGGGAGCTTGAGCCAAAGTAAGTACCATTTGGCATCTTGTATCTTTTCCCATTTTCGAAAACCACCGTTCTCTTAAGGCCAAGCACCTCCATTGCATCATGGAGATCGCTGTAATCATCCCCGCCCGCATTAGATAGTCCAACACGCACCATATATTCCGCCATTGCGACATTCCTTGTTTCGACTGTGGAGGCCGAAGCATATGGGTTTCCCTCGACTGTGGAAAGCGAGGAAACAGGGAGCCTGCCCCTGTAAAAACAGGCAACCACATTTGATTCAAACCGGTGACCGACGCCAGTAGCGGGTCACGGCGCCACAGATTTACTGATGCCGCTTCTATGAGGCGGCATTGGAAATCACACGGGAGCAAGACATGAACAAAGAAGAGATTTATGACAGTCAGATCAGCCCGCTGATGCTGCAAATCATCGAAATCTGCAAGGCCCAGGGCATTGCGATGATGGCCAGCTTTGACATCGCACACGACGGAGAGGGCCCGAATGGCGAGGATTGCTCTGGTCTGGTTTGCAGTAGCCTTTTACCGGATGGCGACGGCGAGCCAAACCCGGTGTTTATGCAGGCAAATGCGCTTATCCGTCGCGGACGCCGATCCGTTCCAATGATGATCACCACTGAACATGGCGACGGTTCCAAGACTATGACAGCGATTATCTGATCGCATCACCTCTGCCCATTCACTGAGTGGGCAGACGGATGCAGATGAAAGCGGACGTGGCCTCGGACCAGCGGGAGCTGAGGCAATCAACAAATAGACGTAGCAGCCTTATTCGGCCATCTGCAGCAGAGCAACCCGAACGATGACAGGCCTGGTGGAAGGCATGGGAGGTTTAGCCCATACGACCAGAAGACATCGGAGTGCCGACTACTACTGAAGCCGGGGCTTAGCCAATGAGCCATATCAAGCACGCTGACAGTCGGAAGAGTACGACGGACAGCCGGGAAAGACTGGCCCGATCACCTCGAAAGAGGCTGCATCGGAATGTCGGCGGGTCATGAAAAAAGCATCTCCAGAGCAATCAGATTGTGGCGAATACCCGGACGTCGATTGCAAAAATGGTGTGGACCGACATTCCAATGCAGCTTCGATAGGTGGCCACTGCCTTCCCAGTGAGCGAACAACGGAGGGCTTCATCATGGACTAGCCAATAGCTGCCCGACGCCTCATGCGCCCGGCAGGCTTGTAGGTAAAGAGGGAAAAGCCCGGTTTCGACTGGGCTTTTTTACGCCTCGCCTTTACCCGTCAGCACTCCTCCCCCGCGCCCATCGGCAACCAGCGGGAGGCATGAGTTTTGACGAATACAGGTGAACCAACGAATGGAGAGAGTCATGGAAACCAAGCACACGCCCGGGCCTTGGTCCTATTGGTCTGGTTACAACCCGCTCGACAAGATTGAAGCCCAGGTAACTGCGGAAGATGGCGACATCGTGATCGCGTCCTACAACCACCTAATCGCAGAAGGCGAAGCCAACGCCAAGCTGATGGCTGCCGCGCCTGAACTGCTGGGGGCGCTCATTGAGTCCCGCCAAGTGATCGCCACGGCACTCAAGGTTGGGGCGCCTGACTGGTTCGATACCGACGACAAGGTGGCGCAACACGCCACGGTCAAAAAGATCGACGCCGCCATCGCCAGAGCAACCGCCTAACCCCAAACACTGGAGGTCGCCATGGCCGTCACGACTGAGAATGCCGCGGTGTTCCGTGGCGGTGGGCGCCGGTGGTTCACGCTTCGCGCCGCATGTAAGGCTGAGGCAAAAGCGCTGCTGAATATGCATTGCGACTGTGATTACTGCGACCACGAAGGCTGGGGTCGCGAGGATCTTCCGTGCCGACTCCACCATCCAGACCGCTATCCCCGAATCATCAAGCGCCTCACTGACGGCTACGTACGCCGCTACCGAGCGCAGAAAGCGAGTACGCAGCCATGAACGCAGCATTGAAGATTTGTCAGTTGAACTACGACGCAAAGTTGCCTCCACCGGTGAGCGAGCATGACGACCAGCGCAAGTGGCTGGAAAGCGCTGCTGAGCAGCTGGTGTGCGGAACGGACGTAACGTGGAAGCGCCGGGTTGGCCTGGTGCAGAAGGTAACGGCGGCCGAGTTCGCCACACACCTGCAATTGCATCTGAATCAACGCCAGATTGACGGCCTTGATGACCGCGACTCGTTCGCCAAGCTGGTCATCAGTTCAGCTGTCGGCAGTGGCAGCGACTGCCGCACTCATGCCAAGTACCTATTGGGCAGTGACCGACTGATCGAACGACTGGAGGAAATCGCCGCCGACCTGCTCCGGCCGCACGCCGCCGACGCAGCCGCCGCCCATCGCGAAGAAGCTGAAGACGATGTGGATGGAGAGCCATGAGCCCGCACATCCTGATCGACGAAGCGCTGGATAGCCTGACCCATCCAGACAGCCCACCCGGCAACAGAATTCTGGTTCAACAGATCATCACCAATTTGATGACCGACCAACTGATCACCCTCGAAGAGTTCAGTCACTACTGCCAGCGCCTGCTGAAACACTGCAGGCAGCGCAAGGAGTTCGCATGAGCAGCACTGCACCGGTTAAATCACTGATCGACGAACAGCTCGATGACATAGAGCGCAAGATCGCCGTGCTCGGGTTCGGCCTCCCCTTCAACGAGGTGATCGGCCGCGGGCGTGACGAGCTGGTCGCCAACCTACCGCAGCGCCTGGCGCCCACCATGAAAGGTCGTCGCATCGCCGTAAGGGTTCGGCCATGAAGCCCTTTTGGTGGCTGTGCGTCGTCGTCACTGTCTTCTGGTGGGGCATCTACGCAGAGATGCGCGAGATTCAGCAGCAGGCTCAGGTGTCATTGGCGGTGTCGCGATGAGCATGATTTGCGGTAACTGCAATCAGGCGGGCATTCGATGGATGGGCCCATTTAGCAACTTGACCCATACAGAATGTCCGCACTGCGGCGGCACGAATTGTCAGATGGCAGATCAGCCAGAAGAAGACGAACCCGAAATAGCCGCATGCGGTTGCGGTGCATCTGGCGAGGTCAATTACGACGACGGCACCGAGCGGCGCTACTACTGCTACAGCGCCTTGCCGATGTGTTCGCCATGACCTCATACCAGCGCGCCAAACGCTACTGGTTCTGGCGCGGTTCAGCCATCGCCCTGCTCTTCTTCACTGCCTAGATGCTGGCAAGCGCTTACTGCGGCCAGATCACTCAATAACCCACACCTTCAAACGCTGCGTGCATCGCGGCGAGGATTCTGTCGTGTCCGCAAATACCGAACTGGCCGTCGTGCCGCCGCAAGAAACCGCACTCGCCGTCTACTCCGCTGAAAATGGCCTTGAGCCTTGGCTGCAGGTGATCCGCTCCAAGATCGACGGCTTCACACCGGACATCAGCACTCGCAAGGGCCGTGAAGCGATCGCTTCGATGGCCTACGCCGTCGCCCGCTCCAAAACGGCATTGGACGACGTCGGCAAGAAGCTGGTCGCCGACCTGAAGGAAGTGCCGAAGAAGATCGACGCCGAGCGAAAACGCGTTCGGGACACTCTGGAAGCCTGGCAGGAAGAAGTCCGCCGGCCGCTGAATGAGTGGCAGGCCATCGAGGATGCTCGGGTCGACAAGCACAACTCTGCGATCGAGAAAGTCAGGCTGACAGCCATCGACCTGGACGGAATCACCGCCGAAGACCTGACCGATCGAGTCGCACAGATTGAGGCAATCGCCCTGGGCGACGGATGGGAAGAGTTTGAGGCGGAAGCCGCCCGCGCCAAGGACAAAGCGCTTGTCATCTTGCGCGCCGCCCTCACCGCCCGCCGGCAATACGAAGCCGATCAGGCAGAGCTGGCCCGCCGCCGCGCTGAAGATGAACTGCGCGAACAGCAAGAGCGTGAGGCTCGTATCGCACGGGAAGCCGAAGAACGAGCTCTGCGTGAAGCCGAGCAGCGCGCTCAGGCCGAGCGAGAAGCCGCTGCCCGCCGCGAGCAGGAGCTGATCGACAGCGCCGCCAACGCCAAGCGCACAGCTGAGAAAGCCGCAGCAGATGCTGAAGCGGCAGCCGAACTCCAGCGTCGCCAGCTCAAGCTTCAGGCCGAACAGGCGCAACTCGCCGCTGAGCAGGCAGAAGCCAACCGTCTGGCGGCGGAACAGCGCGCCGAGCAGGACCGGATCGCTGCAGAACAGCGCCAGGCAGAAGCGGTTGCTAAGGCCCAGCGCGATGAAGTTGCTCGCCAGCAAGCTGAAGCAGCACGCATCAAGCGGGAAGCCGAAGCCCGCGAAGCTGACCTTGAGCACAAGAAGACGATCAACCGCGCAGCTCTGGAAGCATTCATCGCCGGCGGTATGCCAGAAGCGTGTGCCAAGCAGGCGGTCACCCTGATCGCTCAGCGCAAGATTCCAGCCATTTCGATTACTTATTGAGGAAGCCAGCATGGGTACCGAAATCATCATGCCAGAGCAGCGCCGCCAAGTTGTGGCGCCAATCTCCGCGGACAACAGCATCATGGCTGTCATCAGTCGGGCCGCTGCCGATCCAACCTGCGACATCGACAAGCTTGAGCGCTTGATGGCGATGCACGAACGCATGCAGGCTCGCGACGCCCAGGCGGAATTCAACGCAGCCATGGCGGCGATGCAGAGCGACATCCCGAGCATCGCGGAGCGCGGCGCAATCGTGGTCAACGGCCAGAAACGCAGCGACTACGCCACCTTCGAAGACATCAATGACGTGATCAAGCCGATCATGCAGATCCACGGCTTCGCCATCAGCTTCAAGGTCGAGAACGTGGCCGCCGGTCTGAGCGTAACGGGCATCCTGATGCACCGAGCCGGCCACCGCGAAGATACAACCATGCTGCTGCCGCTCGACACCAGCGGCAGCAAGAACGCAGTCCAGGCCGTGGGCTCATCCACCAGCTACGGCAAACGCTACGTCATGTCTGCTCTGCTCAACTTGACCACTCGCGGCGAAGACGACGACGGCCATGCCGCTGTTCCGAGCGCCACCGTCACGACAATTCAGGCCCGCCAACTTCAGGCCCTGCTCGACAAGTGCAGTGAGAAGGCCAAGGAAGCGTTTGCTGGCATGTACGGCACCACCACCGACGTCAGCAAGGCCGACTTCGACCGCGTGCTTGGCGGCCTCACCAAATCTGCAGCGAAAGCGGAGTCAGACAATGCAAATCATCAGTGATGTGGAGCAAGGCACTCAGGCGTGGCTGGACTTGCGCCTGGGCATCATCACCTGTTCTGAGTTGGACAGCCTGCTGGTCAACGGCAAAGGCGAAGCCGGTTTCGGCGCCGGGGCGTTCACCTACATGAACACCCTGATTGGCGAGCGTATCACCGGAGAAGCGGCTGACCCGTTCCAGGGCAACCGCCACACCGAACGGGGACACGAATACGAGGGGATCGCCCGCGGCCTGTATCAGGCTCAGGCCGACGTGACCACACACCAGGTCGGAATCATCCTCAACCACGGCATCGGCTATTCGCCCGACTCGCTGATCGGTGAGAACGGCTTGACCGAGATAAAAACCAAGCTGCCGAAGCTGCAGGTTGAAGTGATCCTCGGCGGTGAAATTCCCAAGGAGCACATTGCCCAGTGCCAGGGCGGCCTGTGGGTTTCGGAGCGCGAGTGGATCGACTTCGTGTGCTACTGGCCGGGCATGCCGCTGTTCATCAAGCGCGCCTACCGTGACGAAGTGATGATTCGCAAGCTCGTCGAGCGGGTGAAAACCTTCTACGAAATCCTTGATGAGCGCATGAACAAGGTGCTGGGGATCGCAGCATGAGCGCCTATATCAGCAACGAACTCAGTACGATAAAAGCGCACGACCCTGACCGCCGCCAGCTGGCGGCGCAGGTCGCCCAATTCCTGGCCATGGGCGGAAAGATCACAGGGACTGAATCGGCCCCGCCAAAACCATATGGCCAGGACTACAAGGGCGCGAACTTCCAAGGCGCTGCGGCAAAGCTTCAGGCTGACCAGCAAGCCGCGCGCATCCGGGAGCTGGCCAAGACCCTCAATGCCGTTGAAATCTGCGAGAACGAAGGTATTGCGCGTGGCGTTCTGCGCGGAATTGCGAGGCGCTACGGGATCGAGTTCACCGTCGGCGTCAAACACGCCTTCGCGCCGAACAAGCTAAACCCTGAATCCGAAGCACTGATGGTCATCAGAGTGAAAGACTGCATGGTGAAGGGCATCAATCGAAGCCAGTGCGCCAAGGCCCTCGGCATCAGCACAACACTATTGGGGCGGCTGCTAACGGATTACGCCATCGATTACCCGAAAATGAAGCCGGCGTTTCGATGAGACGCATCAACAACCAGGTGCGCCAGCGCCGACGACAGACATGGCTGGACTTGCCGGCCAGCGGAATTGAAGAGGTAGGTCATGGCTACCGAACCGAAAGACAGATCAGCAAAGACTGCGGCGAGGCGAAAGACTCGCGGCGAGGAAGAGATCAGGCTGCACTGCATGGCCGGAACGAGGCAAGCCCTCGCTGAGCTGATGGCCTGGAGTGGCATCGAGGAACAGGGCGAGGCGATCACGCTGATGATTCACCACCTGCACGGACTTGGCCCGGGTGGCGCCCTTCCTCTGCTTGAGCCGCCGCGACAAGAATACGTTATACCCGAAAACGTGTCGGCAAAATTGACGCTCGCCTACAACCGCGAAGCCCTTCGCATCTGTCGCGACGAATAATCCCCCCCACCCTACTCGCTGCATCCGGTCACGGAGGGCGGCGCCGGCATTGGAGAACACCATGGACGATGAATTTTATTTGCAAGACAGTCGCGGTAACACAGGCGACGGTTTGATGTTCTGGGCGCAGGGCGGTGGCTACACGACGAACCTGGATCGCGCCGAGGTACGCACCCTGGCCAGTGCGGTCGGCCAGCACAAAAGCCGGGAGACCGACGTGCCCTGGCCGAAGTCGTACATCGATGCTCGGGCGCATACCGGCGTCGATTGCCAATACGTCATGCCCGAAGAAGCTGCAGGAGCTACGGAAGGCGAAACGCGCTTCTTCGCCGCCTACCACCGCGAATGGAATGGCAACGATTTGGTGTTCTTGTCGCGCGAAGGCGGGAGAACTTCAAACCTGCTGCTGGCCAAAACCTTTAGCGTCGGGCATGTGGCGGGGCTGGCTGCTCGCGGTTACCAACCTCTGCCCTTGGCGTACATCACTGCCAAAGCCCGTCGCCTGGTTCACGCCGGGGAGGTTTCGATCAAGGAAGCCCTACGCGGCACCGGCATCAAGCTGGTGAAGCCGAAGAAACCGCGCAAAGAAGTTTTCAACTGCGATGGGTGCGGACGGTTCATCAGCGACTTACAGCGATACCAGCAAGACTGCCGGAACTGCGGCGCAAACAATGCCCCCTGACCCGCCCTCGCCTATTGCGCTGAACTCACTCGCTCAATTCTAGCAACCTACTGTGGAAGGCTGCTGAGCCTGGTATCCCCACCCAGCTAACGAGGTGCTTTGCCTCGCAGTGATGACACTCGATGATTTTGTCCGACTGGCCCTGATAGAACTCGATATCGAATTCTTCACCGCAGTCTTTCGCTTTGCATTGCATTACTTCATGTCCATGGTCAATTGATCGACGCACACAAATACCCCACTTCAACCAATCACGCCACCCTGGCCTATTTGTATTGGCGGTTGGCAGACATCAGCCAGTAAAGATCCCAGGCACTTTGAAACAACTGCTCGTACTCTTCGAGTGCAATGGCTGAGCGGTTTGCATCGAATGAAATGATCTTCTCGAAAAGAGATCGAGCATCTTCGTTCGGGAACTCAGAAGCCTGCAACGGGAATAGCTCAGCGTAAACGACGTGGGCGCGGTGAGACGCACTTCCGCCGGTAGCCATTGCCTCAAGCGCTTTTGTCAGTCGCTCAACCGTATTGTGCGGATCTTTCACAGCTTTACCCCACTTCCAGAAACCATCGAACTTCCGACTATACCCGTCGAGGATCCTCTATGTCCGCTCACCAGAAGAAACCCCAGTTCATCCACGGCCAGCCAAGCATGGGCCTGCCCTTTCAGAAAGAACTGGTGGTGGACTTGTTCGCCGGCGGCGGTGGCGCAAGTACCGGCATCGCCCGGGCGTACCGGGAGCCGGATGTCGCGGTGAACCACAACCCAATCGCGCTGGCCGTGCACCGCGCCAACCATCCGGAGACAGCCCACTACGTCGCCGACGTGTTCGAGGTGGATCCGGTCCACGCCACGGGCGGACAGCCAGTCGGCATCCTCTGGGCATCGCCGGACTGCCGCCACCACAGCAAGGCCAAGGGCGGCGCGCCACGTGATCGTGGTGTCCGCGGCCTGGCCTGGGTCGTTGTACGCTGGGCGCATGCCACCCGCCCGCGCCTGATGTTTCTGGAGAACGTCGAAGAGTTCTGCGACTGGGGCCCAATTGACGAAGAAGGCCAGCCGATCAAGGCTGAGCGGGGCCGTACCTTCAAGTCATTCATTGCCGCGCTCAGCACCGGGCTACCAGCCGACCACCCAGACATGCCGGAGATTCTCGAGTCCATTGGCGAATTTGTGCCGGTGGAAAGCTTGGTTCGGGGTTTGGGCTACAACGTCGAATGGCGGGAGCGCATTGCAGCCAACGCTGGCACCCCAACCATTCGCAAGCGTCTGTACCTGGTGGCGCGCAGCGATGGCAAGGCAATCGTTTGGCCGGAGCCGAAGCGTCATAAGAAACCGACATCGAAACAGCAACCTTGGCGCACCGCCGCGGAGTGCATCGACTGGAGCAACTTGGGCCGCACGATCTTCCGCGAGAAGCCAATGGCAGTGAACACCATGCGCCGCGTGGCAAAGGGCTGCTGGCGGCACGTACTGACCAGTGCGAAGCCGTTCATTGTCCCGATGCGCGGAACGTCGGCAGCGCATAACAGCACCCACGGCGTGGACGAAGCACTATCGACCATCAGCGCCGGCGGCACCCACCACGCATTGGTGCAGCCGGTAGCGGCGCCATTCCTCACCGAGTGCGCCAACGGATCATCGCAACGCAACTTCGATGCGCAAGAGCCGCTGCGCACTCAGGTTGCCCAGGTCAAAGGTGGGCACTTCGCGATGGTCGCCGCGCACATGACCGCCTTCGGCCAGAACGCAGTCGGTAGCTCACCGGATGAGCCTACCCAAACGGTGCTCGCCGGGGCCGCCCGGCACGGCGTCGTTGCGGCATTCTTCGAGCAGGCGAACGGCGGGTTCTACAAAGGTGATGGCCGCTCGGCCTATGACCCGATCTCGACCATTTGCCAGTCCGGCTCGAATCAACGGTTGGTCAATGCCTACCTGGTGAAGTACTACGGCAACGAGAAGGACGGCATTTCGCTGACCGAGCCGATGCACACCCTGCCAACAAAGGATCGGGTCGCACTGGTCGAGGTGGTTCAGGTGCCAGACACGCTCACACTTGAGCAGATGGAAGGCGCCCGGCGCTGTGCCGCCTTCATGCACGAACACCTGCCGGAACACTTCAAAGACCCGGCTGAAATGATCATGGTTGGCGGCTATGTGCTGGTGGATATCACCCTACGCATGCTGCAACCGCCAGAGTTGAAAGCCGCACAAGGCTTCGACAAGGATTACATCATCGACCGCGGGCTGTTCGTCGATCCGGTCACTGGCGCCGAGGAGTGGCGCGACATCAACAAGACGGATCAGGTCCGGCTGATCGGCAACAGCGTTTGTCCGGATGAAGCAGAGGCTTTGGTCGGTGCAAACGCCGCTGACATCATCGAGCTTTATCAGCGACTCGCGGCCTGACCTAACTTCACCTATCGCGCTGGCTTCCTGCGGAATGATGGAAAGCTCTCTTTGGCATTTTCAATTTCATTGATCGCCTCTTTCAACAACCCAGCCCTACTCCACTTCAATGATTCATCTCCCTTAATTACCTCGGTCGTCATCCGACAAAGCTCATCAATATCTATGCCCTGAAGTCTCGCTGTCCCAATGACGTATCTCAGTGCTAGTTCAAGCGCAACAATCCGATCCTCAGTCATTACGTACCCCTCTCCGCAGAGAAATAAGCGTAGACCAAAAACCCAACTCCACCACCCGGGCATGCCCCGGCATAGGACGCCCCATGCCCACAGAAAACAAACAAGCTGATCCATTTGGCCCACACGGTCGCACTTTCCACATTCATCTGAGCGTGCGCGGGGCAATTCGCGACTTCAGCAAGCGTCAGTTAAAAGGCATGTTCAACCTTGAGGGTGGTCGCCCCTGCACTGCCGAGGAAGCCAAGGATCACCTGCTGGAGTGGCCCAGGGCAAAGAAGTGCTGCCATTCGGGCCACCTTGTGAGGGCTTCGACTTCGCCGGAAAGGGCTGCCCTGGCCACGACAACCCGGCGCCGGTAGTGAATGCCCATGATCTGGTATCGATGGAGATTGCATGATGGGTGACATACGAATCATGAAAAGCGATTTCCTTCCGCCGATGACGATGATTGTCAGCCCCGATCTGTACCAACAGCTGACCGAAACTCCGGAAAAGGCGCTGGAGCGTCGCGAACAGGTCATGGCGCAATTTGCCAACATGGCAGTACTGATGAAACGTGCTGCGAGCCGCGCCGTTAAACCCTGCCAACAACCGCAAGCACATCCAGCCCGGTGCGGCTGCGAGGAACAGTCATGAGCGAAGTAATGCGTTGGAAATTGAAGGGGTTTATCCCCGGCGTCGAGGGCGAGAGCAAGGCAGTGTTTCAGCCGGTCGTAGTCCTCGCTGAAGACTACGACAACGCGACTCGCCTATTTCTGGATGCTGCCGAACGATGCCTCGCCGCCGAACGCCGCGAGCAAGCCCTGCAGCTGCGCCTGAACGCAGCGGATCAGCGGATTGATGAGGTGGAAGCGGCTGCAGTCGTGCTGCCCGATCCGAAAATTGTGTCGATGATCGTGACGCGGGCAGCCAGACAAGCCGATCTTATCGCCGGCGCCAACTATCACACGGCCGCCGAGCTTTCTGCTGACGCTCTTCTGTTCGAAATCGCCGCCCTCAACGCCAAGTAACTCCCTCCCCCTTCAAAGTCAGCCGCTATAGCGGCAAGGAACCGGCATGCCCAAACATAAGCCAGAGCTGGCCAGCATCTACAACGTATTCGGCCTCAGCTCCAACCACGAACTGTCGACGCTGTTGGCCAACATCGAAAACACCAAACGCTTCTCCGATCTTTTGCACGATGTCGAGCGCGAGTTCTTCATGGCGCCGGGAGAACCGTCAGGCGAGCCGGAAGACGAAGGTTCAGTGGTCGATGCTGAGTGCTTGGTCAACCGCTGGGGATCGAAGCCGGCCGAGTACCTTGAGCAGTTCAGGACTGCCCTGCCTATCGCCGCGGCGAACTCGATTCCTGACTATGAAGCACCCGCAACCGGCGAGAAATGGTCGCTCACCGGTGAGAACGGCTCCTGGGATTACGACAGTCTCGACGAGCTCTTGAAAGACAACTACGGCCATGACAGCGACGGCGACGGGCACCCGGCAAGTTACAGGGCCGGCCTGTACGAGGGCGGCACGGTATATCGCGGCACTGAGTGCAAGGACGATCCTGCAATCTTCTTGCCTGACCAAGACGATTTGATCGAGCACATGAGCGAGCGGGCCTATGACAGCGACGCTGGTGAATGGGTCGACAACTATCCAACACTGGATTCTGACGCAAAGCTGGAACTGGAACGCGCCATGCGGCCGCTCAAGGCGTGGGCGCGCAAACACTGCCAGCCCGAATTCTTCACGATCAAGGACATCGCTCCGCACATCGTCACCGTTGAAGATGTGAGCCGGAGCAGGAAGTCATGATCGCCCTCGCCTGGTTCGCCTACGTGTACTGCTATCGAGGGCCGCGGTGATGAGGGAAGTCACTCGAATCGTTGATGACCCGGCAGCCAAGTGGGGATTTCGGCGAGAGCCCGCGACTTATGAGGACGCCGAGAAGATCACCGGCTTCCGCCTGGATCGGCGGTCGAGCTTCCTGATCAGCCGTAACAGCGACGTCGAGCAGCTTGGCCAGTGCACGATGGAGTGCTCGGGCTGTAGCTGCGACTGCTCTTCTTGCAGTTATGGCTACAACGCCCACAAGGCCAGCGGCTGCAACGAGTGCGGCTACACGGGAAAACGTCGAGTGCACTTCGGGTTTCCACCCTCTCCGCCGAAACGAAAAGCAGCCTAACCCCTACCCCACACAAGAGCCTGCCGGTGAACGACGGGCGAGGAATTCCGCATGCCCGAAGAAACTGAAGTTCTTTACGCAGTTCACGCCCAAGGCCCCGACGATCTCTATGCCGTCGCCAGCAAAGAAGAGGCTGAAGACCTTGCCGCGAGGCAAAACGAACTGGTACCGCTGGCGAAGTGCATCGTGATCGTCAGCCCCTGGTCGCCGGTCGATCACTGGAAAACCCTGGCGGAGCAGACCACTGAAGAAGCGAAGTACCTGCGCTCCGGCTGGCAGACCGATCTGAACCGGCTGAACGCTGCGAAAGCTGAGATCACCGCGCTCAGCAAAAATGTGATCGACATGACCCGCGAGGACTTCGACGCAACGTTGAACAACCTTCGCCGGATGGGCGCCAGCATCGACGGTGAAAACGCCTACAAGCGCGACCTGTGCGATGCGATTGTCGGGACACTGGCGTTCGGAGCCCAGGATCGCTGCCCGCCGCCCGAAGGTCACTGGGCGCAACGATTTTGGGATATGGGCCGGGAGTCTTCTGCCAATACAGCAGAGCTTGCCTCAGCGCTGGACCTGGTATCCGGTTGCCTGATGGACGCACTGGCGGGCCGGGATCTGCCGGCAACCAAGGTTGGCCGTGCCATCGCGACATCCGCCGAGCTGCTCGCCAAACAAACGGCTTAACCCTCCCCACCTTCTGCCGCCACGCGCGGCATGGAGCATCAAATGAATACCGCACAAACCGATGAGATCATCGAGTACATCCGCCTGCCTGAGGTTCTGCGAATCTCCGGCCTCAGCTCTGCAACAATTTACAGAATGGCCGGTGGCGGCAAGTTTCCGCGTCAAGTCAAAGTTGGCGAACAGGCCGTGGCCTGGGTCCGCTCGGAGGTTATGCAGTGGGCCACCAATCGAGCAGCCATGCGAAAGCAGGCGCAATAAGCCTAAACCCCCTCCAGCTTGTCCAGATAGTCAGCCCACTCCTGCATCATCCCCCGCCGCTGCTCGACGTACTCAGCATGGTTATACGTTTTCCGAACCTTGCTCGAGCTTGCGTGCGAAAGCTGCGCCTCGATCCAATCCTCGTTGTACCCCATCTCGTTCAAGGCCGTTGAGATCGTGGCGCGGATACCGTGCCCGGTCAGCCTGCCTTCATATCCCATGCGCTTCAGAGCCATATTGACCGTTCCGTCGCTGATCGGCTTGCCCGGGTCACTCCGACCCGGGATCAGCAGCTTGTAACGGCCGGTCAGCTCATGAACTTGACGCACCTCTTCAGCCGCCTGCCGCGATAGCGGTACCAGATAGGCCGGCACCTTATCCCCTCCTTTTGCTCGAATAACCTTCTGCAGCTGCTTCACGCCTTCGGCCGGGATGGTCCATAGCGCGCCATCCAGATCAAACTGGCTCCAGGTCGCATTGCGCAGCTCCCCCGTGCGAACTCCGGTCAGCAGCAGGATGCGAATTGCGCTTTTCGTATAGCCCGCGCCATTGAATGCACGCAAAGCCACCAAAAAGTCTTTTAATTCCGTTTGGCGAAGCATCGGGTTGTGCTTCTCTGGCGGCTCCTTCATTGCCACGATGTCGAGGTCTGAAGCCGGATTCGTTTCTATATAGTCGGATGCAATGGCAAAACGGAATATCTCGTTGAGCCAAGTCCGGCACTTTCTGGCTACGTTCAGTGCGCCTCGGGATTCGACCCGACGCATGGCGCTCAGTACATCGGAGCGTTTCACATCGGCCACGGGGATTTTGCCCAGGGCCGGGATCAGATCCTTGTCCAAGTACATGCGCGATTGGGTGGCGCCACCTTTTTTGGCGGCCAGCATTCGCGGCGACTTGAAGGCGTACCATTCATTGGCTACGACTTCGAACGTTTTCACGGCGCCGGTACTGGCTGCGCGCTTTTCTTCGCGGCGCTGTGATCGAGGATCAACGCCCTTGGCAATGAGGGATCTGGCCTCGTCACGACGCTCGCGTGCGTCTTTCAGGGAAATTTCGGGATAGGTGCCCAGGGATATGCGAGGCTGCTGTCCGTGCCATGAGAAACGGAAGTGCCACGCTTTCGTGCCTTTGGCGGCGACGAACAAAGACAAACCAGCGGTATCGCTAAGGCTGTAATCTTTTTCTTTGGGCTTTGCTTGCCTGACGGCCGTGTCAGTAAGAGGCATTAGTACATTCCCGGGGCAATCGAATTCAGATGTGCTGGGCAATGTACTAAAAATTATGAGAAGGGGTGAGAATCTTTGAGAAGAGCTGAATACAAGAAAGCCCCGAAGGCCAATGCCTGCGGGGCTTTTTGAGAAGACTTGGTAAGGCCTGAGAAGCGAAAATGGTGCCCGAAGCCGGAATCGAACCGGCACGCCCTTACGAGCGGGGGATTTTAAGTCCCATGCGTCTACCAGTTTCGCCATTCGGGCGGTAGCGCGGTTAGCCGTCGGAAGGCTGACAAATGCTCTGTCAATTCTGACGCCTGTGCAGCAGAGGACGGAATATATACATCCCATCCAGGTGAAGCAAGTTCGCAAATACCCATTTCAAGACTAAATCTTGCGAGGCAGTGCAAATAAAAAAGCTCCGTAAATTATCGATCTACGGAGCTTGTTTAAAGTGGAGGTCGAAATCGAAATCGAAATCGAACCGACGTATGTGGATTTTCAATTCATCCACAAAACAAGCTATTTCAATAGGTTAGCAGCGTTAGCGTTCCGCAAGCTACTGATTTTTAAAGGCCTGCATCCCACAGCTATCAAGGGGCCGGTTTTGGGTTGCGGAACGGCTTTTTTGTTTCAGCTGGCGGCCACAACACCACAGTTTGGCAGGGTTATATGACTCAACCGTCTCGTCCAGACTGCATCCTGCCGAACATACACCACTCCATCAGCAATAGTTTTTTGACGCCTACGCTGACCTCTCGACGGCAGATTCGCCATGCCAAACTCAGATCTTCTCCCTTCCCTGCTCTTCAAGATTAACGAAAATCAACTAGCCCTTGAGGCCGCCGCTCTTGAGCTGTCCAACTGGGTCGAGCAGAGAGGCTCCGCCGAATTCGCGGACAACGTGCGCGGCGCGCTTGATGCAATCGACTAGAACGAAGGGTTCATCAAGCTGACGCTTTCGGTGCTGACGTCGCCCGAGTGAGAGCTGACGGACAGCGATT